>JAKFWA010000053.1 GCA_021732995.1 Planctomycetaceae bacterium
GGGGAGTCGGACGTAGTCACAATCAGTAACCAAAGCACCGCATCTCCTCTATTCAATAGTTATCTCAACACTTTCGCCTCGGTAGCAACGTTTCCCAATTGGAGAATTATCATGGCTTGGCTCGACAGTTTCACATTAGTAATGAAGTCCAGTATCACTTCTCTGCGAGAGAAGATCGAAGACCCGGAGCGGATGCTCCATCAACTTATCTGCGACATGGAGGAAGAACTCGAAGCAGTGCGGGCGTCCGTCGCTTCCGCCGTGGCCGATGAGATTCAACTCGGCAAGCAGGTGCAGCAACTACGTGGTGAAGCCGACACCTGGCTGAACCGCGCCACATCGGCTTTGCAACGCGGAGACGAAGCTGGAGCCAAAGCGGCACTCGATCAGAAGCTGCGCAGCGAAGAGCGGCTTGCGAAGCTGGAAGACGGCTACGAAGCGCAACGCCGACAAGTCGAAAAACTGCAAGCTGCCTATCGTGAACTCGAAGACCGCATCGGTCAGGCTCGACACAAACGGACGCTGCTGGTCGCTCGACTGGCCCGAGCCGAATCCTCGGATCGCATCAACCGCGCCCTGGACCGTGCCGCTGGCAGTTCCGCTTTTGCCGAGTTCAATCGACTGGAACGACGCGTAGACCGGGCAGAGGCCATGAGTGCCGCTTACGACCGACTCGACGGTCGCGATCCCGACGCCGAAGAACTGGCAGCCCGCTTCGCTGCCGACGAACGTCGCTCGAAACTGCAAACGGAACTCGACGCGCTCCGAACGCAGCTCGCGACACCCAGCGAATGATGCGGGCTCTTAAGGAGTTTCCAGCAGCATGAAGTCAGTGTTAATCGCATCGATTCGAGACATCGCGCACGCACTTTGGAAACTCGTGCGCGGTTGGTGGCGCGTGGATCGAATTCGGGTCCCGCGAAGTCAACGAGCAAAAATGGACGAGTGATGCCCGGCCCTCTTCAGATACCCATGTCGGGCGACTTCTCGCGGGCAGCAAGCCTGTGAGATTACACTTATTTATCGAACGACACGCATTCCATAGCCGCCAGTGGTGCGGTTGTCCGGCAGGCCCTTTTGCCGATTCGCGGCGCGGGTTGCCTTGGATGGATCAGCCCAGCACCAGCCGCGCACCACGCGATATTCAGAACCGCTCGTGACCTTAGGGTCGATCGTGAGTTCGCCGCGAGCTTTATATGCTCGCTCATCATACACATCGAAACAAAACTCCCAGACGTTGCCGTGCATATCGAACAAGCCGAACTGATTCGGCGCATAGGAGCCCACGCTGGTCGTCCTCACAAGATTTGTGCCCTTCGTGGTCGTGCCATAGGGTTGCTCACCGTTGATGTTCGCTTTGTCGCCATTCAGCACGCTGCCGAAATTGAAGGGAGTTGTCGTGTTCGCGCGACAGGCATACTCCCACTCTGCTTCTGTAGGCAGTCGATAGCCGCGCGGCCCAGATGCTGCCAGTGGATTCTCGCTAACCGAGGCTGAATAGATCGAACCGTTCGCCCGCTGCGCGTTCTTCAAAGAGTAGCAAGGCACCAGATTGTCCTTCTCACTGAGCTTGTTGCAGAACTCGATCGCGTCGTACCAGGAGATCGTTTCTACCGGAAACTTACTGGTATCCCTGCCAGCGACGATGTTACTCCGCTGCCCAGACCGCGAGTACACGCTCGGATTGAAACCCATCACGGCTTCGTACTCGGCCTGTGTGACTTCATAGACGCCCATGTAGAACGGGCGAGAAATCTGCACGGTGTGTTGTGGGCCTTCGTCTTCCTGCCGCTCCTGCTCGGAAGACGGCGAACCCATTTTGAAAGTACCCGCGGGGATCAGCGTCAACTTCATTCCGATCGAACTCGTGAGCACGCGGGGCATCTCCAGCTTTCGCAACACCCAAGTCCCGTTGAACTCACCCTTCAGATGAGGCGTCTGGAGCGCGCCCAGCTTAATGCGCGTGAACGATTGAGTATTCCTCCGCGTATAGGCCACCAGCTCATCGAGCGACACTTCGTAATCGCCGTTGTCCGCCGCTCCTTTCCAACCGCTCAGAACGTGTTGAAAAAACACGCCGTGTTTCACTTCCGGCCATTCGTAGCTTTCTTGCCCGGCACTGCAACTAAAGAGTGCCACGATCCCCTTGGGCACATCTTCAGTCTGCGGTCGAGTCACACTGTTCAACCTGACCTTATCACGGCTGCGCGCCAGGTTGCTCAACGGGTCATTGCGACAGGCGTCGACCAGCAGCAGCTTACGCGCTGCCGGACATTGATCGAGCTTGTCGTAAATCTCTTTCAACGAGATCAGGGTCCGATGTTGCGGATCTTCAAGATCGGTGTCCATCGGACAAAAGAAGTTGCGCTCGTCACCCGCGAACTGCACTCCGTGCCCCGCGAAGGCCACAACAACCGAGTCATCGTCATCCACACTCGACAAGAGGAGTTCGAACTCCTTGCGGATCTTCTCCACCTGAGGCAGAAACCGCGGCGACTTGAGCGTCTTCAAGTCGTCGTGCATCAGCACGATGTTGTCGGATTTGAAGCCACTCTCAGTGAGCGCTTTGGAGAACTCCAACACATCGTTTCGCGTATAAGCCAAAGGCTTGAGTTGCTTGACGTCATAGTCACCCACCGCGACCAGAAATGCATAATTATCACCAGCCATCGCCGGCGGCGCGGCAAGACACCACACCAGTAGCAGAACCGCGATGATTCTTTTGGGACAATTCGTTGCCAGTGAATTCATGATAGTTACCTAGTCACCAAGGATGCGTGACCACCGTCGGTAATTGCTGTATGATCGGCGGATAGTAGCGTAGTTGAATGCCACTCAATTGTGAAAAATAAATCAGGATCAATTATTACAAGTCCTCACGCCAGCGGCCGGCAGCACCAGACGACAACCGAAGTCGAAGTGACGCGCGCCGGGAATGTTTCCGAAGCGACGGGCGCAACGAGCAGTCCAGTTGTAGAAGCTGTAAGAGCCACCTCGACAGGCGCGCCACTTACCATTTGACGGTCCTTGCGGGTTGCGTTCCACGCACTGACTGTAATAACTCTCATCGAACCAGTCCTGGCACCACTCCATTACATTTCCATGCATGTCATAGAGCCCGAATGCATTGGCAGGATACGACCCAACGGTTGTTGTCCTATTCAGCAAAGGATCTTCACTCGTTGTGGCGGACGTGTAGTCGTCACCGGTGTTCGCATCCTTGCTAGTCAGCTTGGAACCGAAATGGAAGGGCGTCGTGGTCCCGGCTCGACACGCATACTCCCATTCTGCTTCGGTGGGCAGGCGATAGCCATCCCCACTGAGCAAATCGATGCTCGCGGACATGATCGAACCCATCCACCGTTCCACATTCGCCAGGCGATAGCACGGTGTGCTATCCTCCCGCTCACTCAGCTTGATGCTGAATTCAACAGCGTCGAACCACGAAATAAACTCGACTGGGAATCGCTCCGTGTCCTGATCGGCGACCTCATCCACGCCATTTCCCGACTTAGAGAAATGGCTGGGGTTGGTCCCCATGATATTTTTATATTCCGCCTGAGTGGTCTCGTAGGCTGACATGTAGAACGGCTGTGTAATCTGGATCCGATGCTGCGGCTGTTCGTTCTTCGCGTATTCCGCTTGGAAGGTACTGTCAGACGCGGCGACGAGTTGCACATCGGCCTCATTGCTCCCCATCAGAAATGTGCCTGCCGGGATAAGCTTAAGCGTCATACCAATGGAATTTGTAAACTCTCCAACCTCTTCAATATCCATGGTCCGTGAATTCTCTCTTCGGTTGCGGTGTCAGTGCCGCGCCCGGTTTGATGTGTGCTAAGCCCCGCGCGTGTAGGCCAGTGGTTTGAATTGCTCGACGTGATAGTCACCGACTGCGACCTGAAAAGCCTATTTTCCCCGGCAGTTGCGAATGATGTTGTGACACGTCAAATCATCAGTAGCAATGTCATGATAATACGGCTGAGGCTTGTTTTCGATAACCGCATGATTTCCACCAAACGGCTTCGGCGTGATCAACTCAAGGATCGCGCACTCGCGATGATCGCCCCTCACCCCCAGCCCCTCTCCCCGCACGCGGGGCGAGGGGAGCATGGATTTGGAGGGCTATCAACGTCACAAGTAATAGCAAACTGTGTTGACCGTCACTGATACTTTACTGGAGTTCCCAACTTCAATTCCCTTGCGGCGTCCTGGAAGGGGGAGGTGATGAACTCCTGGAATTCCCAGACTTCGCGTTTGATGGTGCCGTTGTTGGTCAGGGGAAAGAGGCCAAGCTCCTGCAGACGTGGGTTGGCCTGGACGGCTCCCTGGAAGATGCGGGGGTCGTCGAGGCCCAGTTCACTGGCGGTTTCGGTCGCGGTCAGTTCCTGTGAGATGTACCACCGGGCGATATGGCTGACCGGCTCTGGGAAGTCTTTGACGTCGACGGCCTGACCCTTCTGAGCAACGAACGGGGCCATCGCCTGAGTCAGTGCGGTCAAGAAGCGTTGCTCGTCGCGGGAGACGAGTTCGTCGAAGACTCGCGAGTCGGGATAGATCTGACGCACTTTGTCACGAGCGGCACCGCCGAGAATGTTTCCGGCACGGATCTGGTCTTTGAAGCGAATCATGCCGTGCTGATGGCAGGACATGCAGGACAGACCATTCACCACCAGAGGATTGCCCGAGATCTTCTTGCCGTCACTGACGACCTCGATCGGACCGGCGTCGATGCGCTTATCTTTACCGTCGATCAGCATATATGCCTGCAGACCGTTGGGCAGGTTGAAGATGATCTCGCCACCGTCGTGCTTGAAGGCCTGCCGAGCGAACTGATTACCTTGGAATTCCGGGCCGAGCGGGAACACGAACAAATTGCCCGAACCGGCACTAGTCTTGAAATCGTAGCTCTTCCAGTAGGCTCCATAGTTGGCGTCGTGACGTTCGACCATGCGGTTGCTACTGGACACGCCGGAAGCGTTGAAGCCAGCTCGAGCCAACTGCCCTCGATAGAAGTTGTCGGCCACGTTGACCTTCAGCGTGTGCTCAAGAACTCGAGCGTCGTCCGGAATCTGCACCAGTGTGTGGTAGAGCGGTGGACGCGATGCCGTGGAGATGAACCAGTCGGCTCGCACCAGAGGCACATCGGTATGTGTGAGCGTGTAAACCTCGCTGGCGATGTCGTTCAACTCAGCATCGTCAGGATAGCGGTCGTGTTTCAGACCATAGGGATAGATGCGCAGGATCTCTTGCCAGAGGTTCTTGCGGTCCCAGTCCAGATGTCGCAGGTCGATCGCGAAGAGCGTCTGCGCGGAGTCCGCGGTCGCCGGAATGACGATGTTCGGCTTCCAGCTCAGGCTGTTGACGAGTTTTGAGAGTGCCGCGCGGTAGACGCGCAGGTCGATATCACGCAGCCGGTTGATCGGCATGTTGTGCAGGTGTCGCAGAGTAAAGAAGCGGATGTAGACACGATCATCGCGCGGCTGCTTGCGGAGGTAGTCGCGCATTGAACTGATCTCATGCCGCAGATCTAGGAAGGGCCGATTCTGCTCCACGGCCGCTGCCGGGGCAGGCGCTCCCGCTTCGATCCAGGCCTTGATCACGCCGATGTCGGCAGCCGACGGTTGCTCTTTCTCGTCCTCGGGCGGCATGTCCTTATTGATGCCCATCCGACGGAACAGCCGCGACTTGTCCGCGCTGCCGGGCACGAGCTTCTCCGGGTCTTTCGCCAGCGTGGCGAATTCCAGAACCGTGTTGAAACCGCCTTCCTTCGACCCGTTCTGACCGTGGCAGCGGTAACAATACGTCTGCAGGATCTGCTGAGCTTTGACGGCGAGAGCCTCAGATTTGTCCTGAGCACTACTCACCGTCGATGCCGCGAGAGCCAGCACACATCCGAGCAGGAATTGAAACCGCCGCATGATGAAACTCCTCAAGGTTGACCGACGAATCAGACTACTTGTGGAAGGTAACTGGCTCCGACTGACTTTCTTCCCGGCAATCCCGGCATTTTGTGGACGCCGTGCTGCGGGAGCGCCAGCATCTCGAACCGGCTCCGTCTGCACGATGCTCTTTTCCGAGATTTTCGGGAAGAGAATACCAAAACGCTCGTTGCCTCTCCCGTTGGCTTTTCTTTCGCTGTCCAGACGGTAGCGTGCTAAGTGTGTTTTAGCCCCCGATCTCGCAGCAAATTGGTACTCGGCCAGTTCCCGCCGAGCCCCGTACGGAGGTCTGCAATGAGCACTTTGAAGGCACGTTTTGCCGCGTGGGCGTGTTTGATGCTGGTCCTGCTGACCTCATCCGCCCGATCGGATGACGACAAAGATAAGGAAAACAAAGACAAACCGAAGGGCAATCGTTACGCCCTGCTGGTGGGCGTGAAGCAGTACGACCCGACGGAACTCAACAACCTGCAGTACGCCGAGGACGACGTCGTCAGCCTGGCCAAGGTTCTGGAAGAATCCGGCTACCGCAAAGAGAACATCATGCTGATGACTCAGGTAGACGGTGCCAAAAACGCCCGAGCCCTGCCGCTGGCCTCGAATATCCAGACGGAACTGGAACTGATTCTGAAGGGCCGCACGAAGGACGACGTGGTGCTCGTCGCGTTCGCTGGTCACGGCGTGCAGTTCAGCGGTGAAGACGAAAACTTCTTCTGCCCGTTGGGCACGAAGCTCACTGACCGCAAGACGATGGTCTCGCTACAAGCAGTCTCGAAGACGCTCGAATCCAGCGAAGCTGGACTGAAGCTGATGCTGGTCGATGCCTGCCGCAATGATCCGCAAACATCGAACTCGCGGTCACGGCCTGAAGTGAAGCTCAACAGCTCGACGCGTCCACCCGCTGATCCGCCGTCAGGTGGAGTTGCCGCATTCTATAGTTGCTCTGAACAGCAGAAGGCGTACGAGGATGGGGACCTCAAGCACGGCGTGTTCTTCCACTTCGTGATCGCCGGACTGCGTGGTGGTGCCGTCCGTCAGGGCAGCAGCGACATCTTCCTCGGCGACCTGGAGCGGTATGTCAATGAGGGCGTGGAGCCATTCGTGCGTTCGAAGCTGGGTAAATCACAACTACCGCAGCTCATCACCAAGCTGCGCGGCGCTCAACAGCCGCTAGTGAGCTACCCCAAGGAACAGGCTCCCAGCAACGAAAACGCCCTTAAGTCGTTCCAGGGAATTGACCCGCGTTATCTGCCCGGCGCCATCGGCCCGACAGATCGCGTCAATTTGCCGAACTTCGCCAGCAAGGATCACAAGATCAAGCGCGTGACTGTGCTGCGCCAGGTCACTAATCATCGGCCCGCCGAGTCAGCTCAATTGTACCCGGACATCCTGACCATCAGCCCGAACGGCCAGAAGATCGCCTGGTTTGCCCCGCAGAAGGGTATCTATACGGCGAACTGGGACGGATCGGATGAGGTGCTCGCCGTACCGAACAAGCAGGGGGTCGCAACTCCGGTCGCCAACCGCCTCTTCATGAGTCCTGATGGCGGTCGTATCTATTGGCAGTCGCACGGCGGACCCATCATGCGAGCCAACGCTGATGGTTCCGATCAACGCGTCCTGGTCAAGGAAGGAGCCGAATATGCCAATCCACGTCTAAGGATGTGGGGCTATCGGATCTTCTACGGAACTCGCGGCGGTATTTACTCAATTGATACGGAAGGAGTCGGCGACCTGCAGCCGATTCTGACTCAGCAGGACCTGTTCAACGTCTTTAACATCCAGGGGCTGCTACTGGGTGAATTCGACATCTCTGAGCGCGGTACCGAACTGGTTGCCCGCTTGTACGACCCGGATCTGAAGCGCTCACAGCTCTTTGCGTTCCCGGTGGGTGGCGACCCCACCAAAGACCTTCGTCTGCTGATCGAAACAAAGTATGAACCCACCAAGATCAATATCACACCCGATGGCCGACAGGTCTTCTTCGGCGAGTATGGCGCCAGTACCAACATCGTGAATTGGGATGGCACCGGGCTGCGTGAGCTACCGCTTCCGCCATCAGATGCCAATCAGCAGTTCCGGTTCTCGCCGGACGGACAATGGATCTCGTATTTCGTGCCGGATGCGGGTTCCATCCTGACTCGACTGGATGGCTCGGATCGCGTTGAGCCCTACCAAACGGGTATCTGGCAGAACAACAACCTGGCGATCTTCCATTCAGGCTCACCGATTGTGTTCTCCAAGGACTTCCGTCGCTTTGCGTATATTATGAATTTCTATACGGCGAGCGCTGGACCTCGACAGATTGTGGTTGGCGAAATCAATCCCGCGAAAGCCACGGGGTTGCCCGAACTGACCAATATCGAGTTCTCCAAGATCGTCGCGAAAGACCCGTCTCTGCCGAACCATACCGGCACCATTCGAGTGCAGGCGAAGAAGGGGACTCGGGACATCGAACGCATTCAGTTCGTCGTGTCACCGACCATCAATCTGAGCCCGGAAATGCCACCACGCTGGAACTCAGGTTCTGGCTGGTACTCACTGGATGGCGATCATCAACTGCGCGATGACGGCAAAACCGGTGACGAAAAGGCCGATGACGGCATCTGGAGTACGAACCTGTTCCAGCCAGGCGGCTATGCGACGCCCGGTAAGTATGCCTTGCGACTGACCGCGCATGAGAAGACGACCTTCCGTGGCTGGGAGAAAGCCTCGGCCGTGATCGTCGATGTGGATGGTTTTCAGATTAAGTAACTAAATAGCTCTGGTAGCAACTGACTGGGCTTCGCCCGGAGATGAAGATCATGTTTCGCAAAACGGTATTCTTCTCACTAACGCTGTTGTTTGGCCTGCTGGCCGCCACGCCTGAGCGTGCTGTCGCTCAATCCAATCTGCGGATTGAGCTGGCACGCGTGGCCACGACGGTCAAGAAGGCCCTCGATGGCAAGGGCGAGGACTCAGTCGCGGTGGGTCAATTCACCGGGCCGGCGCACATTCCGACGTCCGCCGGCCCGTCGATTGCCCAGATCCTGTCTGAAGAACTAAAGAAGTCGGGACTTACGGTCAAACAACGCTCGAACTTCACGGTCGAAGGGCGCTATCGCGACGTCATCGACAGCGAGTCCAAGCTGCTGGCCGCTCAGTTGAAAGTAAAATTGCTGGACCGCCAGGACGAGGTCGTGATCGAAATTGATCAGGGAGTCTTCGGAGATGCCACCATCCCGACGCTGTTTGGTTTGACCACGCAATTACCTCCAGGTGGTAGCAACAAGGCTCGTAGCGACGCCATCATCGAGGCGATCGACAAGCCGAAGACTGCCATCACGAATACCCGTATCTCAGCAGGAGCGGGAAGTCCCTTCGCGATTGAACTGCTGGTCAAACCGAATGCTGCTGGCACACCTCAAGCACGAGCCGCCCAGGACAAAGACGGGTTGGCATTCGTTCCCATCGCTCGCGGTGAAGTTTATCAAGTGAAACTGATCAACGATGCTGATCACGAAGCCGCCGTCGAATTGAACATAGACGGCTTGAACATGTTCAGCTTCAGTGACGTGCGAGACGACAAGAGCGGCAAGCCCAGGTATCACGTCGTACTCGTCCCCGCGAAGGGTTCGGTGATCATCCGCGGCTGGCATCGCAACAATGAGCAGTCCGAAGAATTCGAAGTTACCGACTACGCCAAGAGCGCCGCCGCCGAATTGAAAAGCACCGCGAACATCGGCACTATTACCGCATGCTTCTCGGCATCATGGCAGGAGAACGGCACCCCGCCCGCCGATGAGCCCACGAAAGCCGGTGAATACTCTCGGTCGGGCGACGCTACCGGCCGCGGTGCGCAGGTCGGAGCCAAGTTCAACGAAGTCCAACGCAAGCTCGGCGTCGTCCGCGCCACCGTCAGCGCACGTTATACCAAATAGAGATTTCCTCCGCGGTGCGATCCCTCTGCGGACAAACCTCGCAGTAGCGCCGCTGCGCGTGCTTTCCTTTGCACGCATGGGTGCCGTTCTGAACAAGAACTGGACCTAGCGCGCGGAAGCCGCCATAGGACGGGCGCTTGCAAAGACCGCCCCAGACGCCTTCGAAATATCTCTGATCCGCCGCTGCAGGGAACCGCCGGTCAGACCGTATTTCCTGATGAGAGGCCTCCAAGCTGTCGCCTCTTGCACCGGACGGACTTTGTACACACGCTCTGATTCTCGATTGACCATCGATTCAATGCGCGAGATTACGCGCATCAACTCAGCCTCGCGATCGCGGTCGTAAATCGAACGACCATCGGCGTTTGAAAAGTTGCTCGAATGACTGCTGTCACCCAGCACCGTCCGCAGGTCGGCCAGCAATAGGTCCCGCACAGCGTTTACCGGTGTTAAGCTCTTGAACTCCAGCACGTCACCATTGTTCTGAGTAACAGGAAACTCAGGAAGCAAATACGATTCGACCAGCCATTCTGTTGTCAGACTTTTCAGAGCCTCTTCCCGCCGTTGCGCCAGAGTTTCTTGATACCAATTGGCGCTCACACCGCCGGTAAGATATACATATACAAAATGGCGGTCTATGGATTCCCAAGATCCCTGATAAATAAATACCCCTTCATGCCCGTCGATGAGGTGGCTGGGATGTCTGTTGTCATCGCTTATCAGAACCGTGCGAACTCCGGAACGGTTGCTGAAGTTCAGTCCTGCGGATTCGTAGGCCCCGATATCACCAACGATCAGATCATAGGTGTCAATGCTCGCAGAGGTGATCCGATCAGCGCGGTCGATCTGGAATTCACCATCCCAAGCTTGCTCAATAGAGAGCGAAGCCGAACCAACGAACAACAACCTGATGGGGAACGTGAACAGCAACGGCTTGGAGCATATTTCACCGACGCCGGACTGAGGGCACGACTGCTTGAGAAATCCGGGGTCCCCAAAGCGGCCTTCGTCGGAACGGTCTTGCCCGCAGAGCAATGCTTCACGGTGGCGATGAGCGTGTGCGCAAGCGTCAATCAAAGCCTTAGGAACCTGCGCGGATGAGGAATATCGCTCCCCCCCGTTCTGCAAGGCTTCGGTTCGCTGGAGTGCATCCCGGTGCATGCTGATGACGGTTTGCATCCACCCCTCTTCCATGCATCGCGCCGGGGCGATCGTCATCGCAAACAGATACTCACACCACAGATTGCGGGTCGCCATACACCAGTCGAGCGGCGCCCCCCTCTCCAGAATGCCTACG
Source organism: Planctomycetaceae bacterium (assembly GCA_021732995.1). Lineage (GTDB taxonomy): Bacteria > Planctomycetota > Planctomycetia > Planctomycetales > Planctomycetaceae > AM-0621. The sequence continues at coordinate 11,157 of JAKFWA010000053.1, forward strand.
GTCTCTCGCAAGGATTGAGCCAGTAGCTGGAACGGATCAGCCACCCAACTAGACGGAAGAGGCAGCAACAGATCATCGCAATCTTCCCGGCCTGCGTAGCTTGCGCCCGTTTCAGCTTGAGCACTCTCTAACCAACCGGCAACGTCTGACATCACTCTGTAAATGGAGAATGTTGCCACCATGGCGCGCTCGGCGGAATATCTGGAATTGCGTCGTTCAATTCCCGGAGCCAGCCAACTCTGGAGGCTCGTCAATTCGTCGTCGATGCGCTTGAGGCATAACTGGACCCAAGGACGGCAACGAGCAGCGGCATCATCCGCCGAGCCACTCGCAGCGATCTGGCTGGATGCCCATTTGGGACTCTGATCGGCAAAAACGGTTTCCAGAGCCCAGCAAACCACCCGCGCCATTCTGAGCTTGCGATACCAGTCCAGCAAAGCCCGGAGGTACTCGAATTCTTGCTGCAACCCGACACAGAGGCCACGGGCGAAGACCTTCGCTCGGCCCAAGATCGCGGATACTTGGTGTGGGCTCAGAGGCATATACAGTTCGGCTTCGATGAAAAGACCGACTCCCTACTCTGCCGCTCCTGCTGGCCAGAGCCATAGACATCGGTTGACCCGAGTCATGGCCTGAAGCACAGTCTGAAGAAACCGGCCGATTTAGGGCACGTTCATCGTCCCGGGTCGAAAAAATCTATCCAGCTCCAGCTAGAGTGTCTAGCGTGGTAGCCGCAAAAATCGCTGTATTTTTCGATGAATTCACAACAATGGATGGACTGTGGAGGCTGCGATTGGTGGCGAGTCTCGCAGTCCGCCGAAGCCGGGGCGCGGGATTGTGAAACGGAACTTCAGGCCGTTTTCCTGCACTCGACCCAGCCACATTGTCGCCTGCTCGTTCGACAAGTGTCCCCCCTGCACGAGAGCGTCGTGCGTGAGCATGTACTCGTTACGAAGATTCGATGCGAAGGTGATGGGGTCATCGCTGCCAAAAACCAGATTCACGGGACACAACTTTGAGTCGTTGAAAGGTGGGCAGAGCCGGAAGAGAGGATGTGCCTCCAGCGTAGTCAGGTTCGCGATCAACAGATTGCTGCTGACATTCGCCTCCACAGCCAGACCCAGAGTTCCGATCCGAGTTCGCAGGTAATCCTGCAAGACTTCGAGAGACGCCGCCTCATCGGACGGGTCCAGCCATTCCAGCTCCCGGCCGCGCCGAAACAGACTTTCGTCTCGCAGGTAGTGACGCAACTGGCGTTGGGCGCGTCTGCGCGATTGTGGAAAGTCCAGCGAACGCATTGGGCGTGTGGGGGCGAAATCATGGCCTTCGGGAAAACCCGCTGACAGCAGAGCATTCTCATCGTGGAGCAGTTCGATCAGCGTTTCCAGTTCGTATGGTGGCAGTGCGATTCCAAAGACCAGTTGGGACAGTCGCGCAATTTCCCGGCTGAGGTAGGTACTGCGACTTTCCGACACGGGGACATGATTCGCTGAGTAGCAATGCCACTCGAAGAGCAGGTCAAACAGCCGCTCCTCACGCATGACGGCAATTCGTCCGGCGGACTTGGCCCACGACGCAGCATTCACCCCCAGAGCGACGCCGTGTCCGATACGATCACCTTCCCGCAACCCGAGGAAGCGAATTGCCCAGTCAACATTCCGCAGCCCTGTCAGCAGGTGAACGTAGTCCTCACCCGCATGGACTGATACTCGCAAAGGGGGAATTCGGACTCGCTCGCCGGAAATTCGCGCGGAAACATCGCACGAGATATCGCGCAAATAGCGAAACGCGGGAGCCAGCACCCAGGCAGGAACTCCCAACTCGTCAGTGCAGACGTCGATTCCCCTGAGAACAGCCAGAGTGAACGGGAAATTTAATAGAACATTTCCGATCGCCTGTGCCTGTGGACGCACGGTGCTCAGGTAGTAATCGGCATACCGGTAGCCCGTCGGATTTGCTACCGATGCTTCATTGTTGCGGGGAGTCTTCTGAGGGTCCGCATTGCTGCCCAGCCAGTACCCGTTCGGGCGACCTTCTTTGATACCGCCACCTCGATCCTTGGCGAAATGCAGTACCAGACCGAATTCGCAATCCCGCCGATCCGTAGCCGCTGTCAGGTATGACTCAGGCTCGTTAAGGCCGTCTCGCTTCGATTCGTTCAGCAGGCGAAAATGAGTATCAAGCTCGTCGATCATCGCGAACAGGTGCGAGCTATCCGGTTCCGCACATGTGCGTACTTCCAACGCACGCAGCCCGTGCCCGAAACCGCTGACGTGCGCCGCGCTCTCCAGTTGAAGAGCGGTGCCAATCGACTTCCGCCCCGCACTCAAACGACCGTAGACGCGTATGAACCACTGGAGTCCTGGCGTCATGGGCCGTTGTACAACGTGGCGATAAAAGATATTCCTGATCCGCACGACCTGCCAGAAGATTGCCAGGAATGCGTCATCGCGCTTCCCGTCAGGCAGCCCCGATTGCTGGTCGGCATACTCAAACGCTTTGATGATAAAACGCATCTCGGGAGACAGGATGCCGTCCGATCCCGCGGGCAGCAGGTTCGCGATGGGGTCGCGCCGCAACGCTTCGCTGACCTGAGGTCGGCGGGAAGGATCGAGTCGAGCATCCATCGCCTCAGTTCGCTGAGGCTTCGGCAACCCCGTGCAATGCTGAGTCATCTGCGAATAGCACATCACCAGATCGGCATGCTGCCCACGATTGTCGAACGTCCCCTGGCACAGATCCCGCAATGCGTCCAGCAGCGCGTGATAGCCACACAGGCCCAGTCCGGTAACCAGTTCCTCGCGGTTGGCTGTCAGGAAGTCCTTCAGGTTCGCAGGCTCATGCGAGTCCTCATGTGCCACGAGGAAAGCTGCCAGCACGTAACGCGCAATTGCGGCTCGCAGCAGCCACCCGCCCATCTCGCGTCCTTCATCCAGGTCTGCCCCCGGACTGGCGAAGGCTTCTTCTGCCAGTCCCGAATTGCGCAGACCCAGCATGGCTGAAACCCAGAGCAGCGGAAATTCCAGCCCGGCACCCAAATGCAGATGAGACTCCGCGAAACCGTGTCGATGCAGGCATTCCTCAAGCTGCGGGCAGAGAGCGTCCACGTGGGTCGCGCTGCCTTCATCGTTCGTCAAAGCCGCCAGCAGGAGGTCCGGCGGCAATGCGAACGTCAGCCACCGCCACGCCTCGCGCGCTCGAGCCTTGCTCAGTGCATCCGAATCCAGGCCATCGTGCCAGTGATCCCGTTGTAGGCACGGCACCGCCGTCTGGCCGCGTTTTTTTAGATGTCGCCGTGCGAGTCGCTTGACGAATTCATGCAGCGGTGCCGGTGTATACCCTGCGCGCGAAGTTTCAGCGAACCACGTGCGATCGCGCATGGCGATCAATTCATCGAGCGACACATTCGGCGAGTGTGCAGCCAGTTGCTTTTCAGCCGCACGCCACATTTCGGTCGCAGCTGCTCCGGATCTGCTCGACGACAACCGCGGATTCAGAATGGTCACGCCGTGCCTCAGTGCCGCCTCTGAGGCAATCGGAAATGCTGCCATCTCCGCCGCCAGATGATCGATCGGAATTCCCGCCATCCGAATGTGAGACACGCTGAAAGATCCTCGTCAGGTATTATCGATTTTGTGATTCGCTACTGGTTGCTTGATGTATACCGCGTTTCCCAAAAATTGGATCATCATCAAGGTCTATCTGTCTGAAATGCTCAGACCCTGCAAATTGAGTTTCCTGGGACCTGTCATCGCCCGGGAACAATTTCTCACCCGGTAAGAAGGGGTCGCGCCAATTGCTGGAGCCTTCCAGACTCTTCACCGTATCACGTTGCTGCATGATCGTCTCGAGCAGCAAATCTAATTTCTGCCGCTTCGCCTCATTCTTGATTCTGGACCGCCAGTGGGAGTTCTCAAGATGGACGACCAAATCTTTGACCAAGTCGGGCTTCGACTGGAAGTCATCGCTGCCAACTTTCAGGCTCTTGAAGTACTCCTTGAGGTCGGCAGTGGTGAATTTTCCTTTCGGAGCCGCTCCATCGAGTGGCGGCTGATACGCAGCAAAAGTTGCAGGGCACAGCACGGAAAACTTATGGAGTAGGACCGTCAGTTCTTTGAGGGCTGCGGAAGCATCTGCGTATGAAGCGTGGCCATCCGGAGCCAGTAGAGATGCCATCCAATGCTGCTGCTCTGCCTTCTCGCTGAGAAGTTGCTGGAGTTGTTCCACGCCTGAGGACTCTTCCAGCAGCCATTTCAACAACTGGGGGTCCTCCAGCGTTTCCTTGCGAGGGGCGTCTTTTCCCAGCTTGTCCTGCAATAGATCCCTTGCCACATGAGAGACGGAGCACAGCACATCAATCGCCAGTCGGTTACGTTGTCTGCGAATGCGGTTCGCACGTTCTGCCACGGACCAGAAATCAATCAAGCTCGACTTCTTGTCAGACGCGGAATTGGTGAGTGTCGAACTGCCTTCTGACAGAAACGCCTGTCGCAAGTCATCCGGCAAGCCACCTTCCGGCGCAATGAGAAATGCAAGCTGTTCCAGCCAGTTTCGCAGTCGAGCAATTCCTCCAGGCCCGGACCTGCTGACTCTATTCTGTTGCTCGCTGCTAATGCGTCCTACCAAAGCCCTCACGCGATTTCCGAGTTGAGCCCATAGCTCGCGCTGCGATTTCCGGTCGTCGACAACCTTGATGTCGGCAAGAGGTAGTGCACTGTCCCCGCTATAAACTGATACCGCGCCAGCTATCCACCAATAGGCCAGAAAAGCAAGTTGAGTAGGAGCGGAGTCTTTTGATGGTGGAATCCAAAGTTGCAAGCTGCGGTTCGCCCGCTTCCAGACAGACAAAAAGCGGTCCCAGTCCCAGAACAAAGTGAATTCTGGAACCGGCCAGTTCACCGAAATCTGTTTTCCTTCCAGGCCCGATCCGGCATAACTGAAGTCATGGATCGTGACGGCCACGTCCTTCATGCTGACATTCGATACGCACGATGGCTCCGCCTGCAGTTGCATCAGATGAATGAGGTCATGCGTGAGGCAGAACATCGCCGTGGCAGCACATGCCAGAGTCGGGAGACGCGACTCCTTCGACTCAGATGGTGTGGGTCGGATAACCCATTTGCCATCATACTGAGTCCTGCAGGTTGTCGCGGGTAGTAGCGTTTCTTGAGTCGCAACTTCACTCTTGACCGCCTCTTCGCAGGCGACAGTTGTGTATTCCGGGGCGACCTGCCAACTCGGCGAGTCGCTGACTCGTGGCTGGAACGTCTTAAGAATCCGCTGCTGCTGGGCATCGGTAAGTTGGCCGTCTGCGTGAATCGCGTCCTCGAATAGGGAGTTGGCTGTCCGAAAGTATTCACCGCGCAGTGCCTGCTGCGTCCGCAATACATCCTGTGCCCGCAATGTCTGATGTGTCTGCCGTGCCTGCTCGCTAAGGCGCTGCAGCCTGAACCAGAGGTCAGCGACCACACGCGGCGGGACTTGGTAGCGAGCCAAGGCGCCGTAACTGAATTCGAGACTCGATTTCTCTGTTGCTGCAGGCTTCTCTGGCGGATCAGGCGTCTTTCCGGCAGCGTCTGAGGTTGACGGAGATTTGCTATCCATTGCCGGTGCTGGCACTACCGCTCCAGTCAAGAACTTCAGCAAGGTCGAAGCCGTCTCCGAAGCACCGGCTGCCGCCGAGAGACGAACGTGAATTTTGATCTTGTCGAGAATCTCACCAATCGAGGCTTGTATTAATCCGGGTCGGTAGGCCAGCACTTCCATGGATGTCATAGGCATCAAACAAATCCGCTGGTTCGGCGGCACCAGCTTGCGCATAGCTTCAAACGTCAAATATCTTTGCTGATCGTAGAACTCCGACTTCTGGACATCCTGCCCCAACTCCATACCGGCGATTCGCGCTCGATCACCTGCGAATTTCAGTTGGACAACCTCGTGCGCATTCTTGATATCACCGAGCACAATTGTGAACAGCCGAGGGGAGTCAATGAGTCTCAGTAGTCTCAGGATCTCCAGACACCGTTCTGGACTCAAATCACAATCATCAATTGATACCACAAATACAGGATTATTGACAGATTTACCCCAGTCAAACTCTGTGGCCAGGGCCTCCAGGACTTTGCGAAACAATACCGGAACTTCCAATCGGGCACGTTCCGAGCGATTGACTTCGCGGCTGAAGGTGTCTGGTTCAACATTTGCTGCCCGCTCCTTGGCGTTGCCATCCCACGCCAGTGAGACTTGATTCATCAGCTTTGCCAGGTCGTCGACCGCTTTGTCAGTCGGGGTTCGGCGTTCGAGCAATCCCCGCTGCCTGTCTTCCATATGTCGCGGGCCCGCGATTCTCCTCAGGGTATCTTCCACTCGCGCCAGGATGGCGGCCAACAGATTCGTCGGGCCAGGCAGAAGCTCCAATTCCAGAGGCTCCAACCAAACGAACCGCCCCTGGATTTTTTGTACGTCTTTCTCAATGCGACTATAGACTTCGCAAGTGCAGGGCTTATTGGGGCCTCCTTTGAAGTCGTTCTCGATCTCCTGATCCCATGCATTGCCGTCTGCCACCGCGCGGGCGGCGGACTTCAGCAAGGTCGTTTTACCCATGCCTCGTCCGGCGTCGAGCCACACCATGCGTTTCACGGCAGATGGCTGTAGTTCATAAAAGGCAGTCGTCTCTTTCGCAAGTTTTGAATCGCCTGATACTCCTTCCAGTGCTTCCTTAAGGGAATGCGCGATTTGGACGAACGCTTCTCGCTGGCTCGTATTCAGCGACTTCCAGGAAAGCGAATTTGGTTCCGGCCGCAGGTAGGCTTCAACCGCCTTCCTATCTTGTTCTTGGACAGATTCATCGCGGTTCGAAAATGCGGACATGGACTTGACCCGTCTGATACAATCTGAATTTCGTAAGGTGCGTTTCGGCACAAACCTTTACACTCGGTCACCCGGTCGGTTCGGGTAACGCTGAGGATCTGCAACCAGGCTGCTTACGGTGCGGTTACGGTCACCGTCGCGGGTATGGCTTGCATATGTGTCCAGTGTTTACCGATGGAGGTGATTTGCTGGCCAAACTGGCGGCGTTGCGGCCGGATTCGAAGTCGTAACCCAGCCATACGAACAGACAGACAACTGCGATGCCGAACCCGATCGTCAGAAACTTCTCAGTACAGCGCGTTAACCAGATCGAATAAACGTGCAGCGCTGCCGCTACAAATACTGCTACGGCCATGTTCCAGCAGGTTGTGCGTTTATACCAAAAATAGAGAGCCAGCTCGCGGCATGCTTCGGGACCGAGTTCAGAGAACCAGTACTTGAGGGGCGGCGGCGGTGTGGATTTCGGTGTTGACCAGATCAGCTCGGTCAACTGCGGAATGGCACTTCGGAAAAGCTGCTGAACTCCGTGGCAGGTAAGTCCCACCAGATAGCACGCCAGGACGGCTCCCAGCAGCATCGCGGCGCCTTGCGATGCCTCGCCGTTGATTTCATCCAGCCGCAGACGACTACGCGTAATAAAACCTTCGAGCCACAAGGCTCCGCAGACTGTCGCACCGGGCGCGAAGAATGCCAGATCGAACAAGCGGAAGAAATGAAAAGAGGTCTCTGCGGATTGAGCCATTGTTGTGCATCACAAATCGCTCTCATCCCATCCGCCGTGACGAGGTATGAGTCGACCGACACCAAAAAGGGGCGTCGGATTCCTCGACCGCCCATTCATCAATAGCACGCAACGTCAGTTCATGTGCGCGATTATGAACAAGCACGCTGTTCGAGACTACCATCGCAGCTTCAAAATCTGACCAAATTTACCCAATGTCACGCTCGGTAGATGAGTGTTCCCCCTCGAAGTCGCTGCTCGCGATGTTCACATAAGGCGGGGATGGCTTGTGTCGCAGACTACGACGACGGGCAGCGTTCTATCCGACAATCTCCGGCACAACTTCGCCTTCCACGAGTTTGAAGGGGCGGCCGAAGCGGTCGGTGATGGGGGTTTCCGGGTCGATGCCGAGGCAATGATACGCCGTCGCCAGAATGTCTTTCGGTGAGATGGGTCGATCGGCCACTTCGCCGCCGATGCTGTCGGACTTGCCGACCACATTGCCGCGCTTCACTCCGCCGCCGGCCATCAAAACTGAATAACACTTCGACCAATGGTCGCGACCGCCGCCGTTTGCTTTGTTGATCTGCGGAGTGCGACCGTGTTCGCTGAGGACAAGCACGAGCGTCTCATCCAGCATGCCGCGCTGATCGAGGTCGGTAATCAGTCCGTAAAGAGCACGTTCGAAGCCGGGCATGAGCTCGCGTTTCATGCGTTCGTAGTGGTTCCAGTGAGTGTCCCAACCCATGCCTGCGAGACCGTATTCGTCCCATACAACGGTGACGAACTTGGTACCCGCTTCCACCATGCGACGTGCGGCTAATGAGCACTGCCCGAAGAGCGACATGCCATAGAGTTCGCGAGTCGCCATTGGCTCGCGCGCGACGTCCAGCGCAGCCCCGACCTTCGCTGAGTTGATCAGGCCATACGCCATCTCGCGGAACCGGTCATGACTGGCCGGAGCGAGGTCGCGTTGCCGTCGGGCGTCATCAAACTGATCGAGTAAGCTGCGGCGTTGGTTCAGACGATCCAGCGTCAGTTCGGCGGGCATGTTCGTCGCGGCGGAAATCGACAGCTTGCTGTCGGGCGTGATGCCCATGTACGGATCGAAGACTTCGCGCGTGCGCGGTCCCAGCGTCTTGACGATGCTGTTCGGCGCCTTGCCAGTGAACTCGGTCCAGACCGGATCGAACGCACCACCGAGGAAGGCGGCATTGATGCCCGCTCGTGGAACTTCGCCTTCACGCTGGCTGCTGAACGGGAACGGCATCGCCAGATGGCGCGGCACTTCGACCGGCGCCGAACCACGTTCGCGGCGGTCGAGGAAGTCCACGACGGAACCAATGTAAGGATGATGCCCGGGATGTCGCGGGCTGAGTTCCATCTGCACTTCGATGGTCGGAATACCCGTCAACGCGTACGCGACTCCGTGAATGGGGTGCGGGTGCGTGACCGAGCGCACGACCGTCAGGCGGTCCATGACTTTGGCCGCGTTGGGCATCAGTTCGCAGACATCAACGCCGGGCAGGCTGCTCGGAATGCCGCCGAGTTCGCCGCGAATCTCGACGGGCGCTTCAGGTTTCAAGTCAGCCAATTCCAGTTGGCTGGGCGAGCCGTACAGGTACAGAAGGATGCAGGACTTGGCTTTCCCGAACGACGATGAACGAGCTGCTTCCGCCTGTGCGGACTCCAGGCGCAGGAACTGATCAAGCCCCAGCCCGAACATGCCCAGGCCGCCAACCTGCAGCATCTCGCGGCGATTGAAGCCGTCACACAATGTCTTCGGAGAACCGAGCACTTGCAGCATGGTCTGATCTCACAACAGTCGAGAATCGAAGGCCTTCAGCCTACTCGTGTCGGACTTCGAATGCTGCGCCGATGAGCAAATTCCTCGACGAGTCCGGACCAACCACGTGCGGTTGCAGATCGGATGCACGACTTCGCAGTTTCTCAGTGCAGTGCGTGCATACCACGTTGGGTTCGTTCGCGATTCACGAACTGCAGCGTCCGCGGTTCGTCTTTGAGGAACTTCAGGAGTTGCGACGTCGACACAGCGAGTCTTTCAGCCGCTGGCTTGAGATCAAAGTTTGCTGCCGAAACAGCATCAAGAGCCTCGGCCAGTAACGCAGGGAAGTCCTCATGAGTCGGGTTCACTGCGATCTTTCCGCTGCGGCAGCGTGAACGCCACAGCTCGGATGGTTCAACCGGGTTCGTTACTTCGCTGCGCGCTTCGATGGCCAGATTCACGCGCAACCGAAACAAGGCCACATCGCGGTTCTCGGCCTGACTGCGCCGCTCGCTGCCTTCAGCAGTAATCCCCGTCGGGGTGTGCTTCAGGATGACGGCAGTCTCGGTCTTGTTGCGGTGCTGGCCACCCGGCCCCGACCGTCGCGTGCGCGATTCTTCGCACGACTTCAACAGTTCTTCGAGGGGCAGCATCGCGGGATGTGTCATCATCGATCACTCCTCCGCATGAGAGACTCGATCGCGATGACCGGCCAATTGGTGATGGCTTTCACTGCGGAGATCTCGGAACGAGAGCGTACGAACACGACGACGTCGTCAGGCGAGAACAGTGTCAGGTCGACATCGCCCGGAATTCGCCACTCCTGCTCGATGGTCCAATCAATCTCGGAAGACGACGAGGCCGATGCTCGCAACTGAAACCACGGCCGGTCAGCGTCGCTCAAGCTCTCGAACTCCTCGTCGGTGCCGTAGATCACTGCTCGTGCGCCGAAGCGGCAGAGCGCCTCGCGACGGATGCAGAGACCGTAGTGCTCGAAGTCCCAGCGACCGCGATGAGTTCGAAAGGTTCTTTGCTCCGTGATTTGCTGCAGCGGCATGGCAGTGAAACACACAACGGGAACCGGGCCTCGAATTGTCTGCGCTGTTGCTCGAATCCGACGTTGTTTGAGAATGGTCAGTAACACGCCCAGCGCCGATCGATCGCAGTTCTCGTCCGACCACAGTAACTCATCGAGTTCCGCATCGCTGAGCTTCTGCAACGACATGCTGTCTTTCGCTCGAGTCCAATGCGTGAGGAAGTCCCACGATTCAGCACTGAGACTATTCAACAGCGCTCGGTCGTTGCGATCCGAGACAGGCTGAAGATCGTCTTCAATGCAGATACTCAGCGCGCGGTGCGTTGATGAGTCGAAGTCCGCTTCACGTGCACCGAGGCCGATTAAAGTGGTGGCAGTCTCGATAGGAATGAGTTCGCGAGATGCAGAGAGCCAGCACTGGCCCCACGGCTCTGGCGCCGCCTTTGAATTCAGCCGCGATTTGAGCAGTCGCTCGGTCGTGCTGCCGGGTCGAACTTTCAACGCGAGCAAGTCATCGCCGAGGCTCGCGAGCAGTTCATCACGATCGATTGGTTCATTGCGTTCCAACTCATCGGCTGAAGCGGAGCCGTTCGTCAGCGTGTTGAGACAGGGAGAAACGAAGACCGTCGGGCAATCAGCCGCATCGGACTCGGCGCTCGCTAATACAGACTGTTCGAACCAAGAGACTGTGTCTGAGGTCGAAGCCAGTCTGTAACGAATCACCGGCGTTCGGCGCAGCATTGCCAGTCGCTCGACCGGTCGCGCCGCGGTGGTTCCTTCGACAGTCACCAGCACACGACCTTCGTGCTTCGCCCACTCCACGGCGGGCCTGAGTTCCCGCAACCACAATCTCTGCGTCGCGGCATCCCGGCCAAGGCGCGAGCTGAGAATCGAAAGCCGTCGGTCAGCAGGCAGCGCGCTGGCATGCCACACGAACTGACCGTCAAGTGGCGATTCGCTCAAAGACGCCTGCTGCGGATTCAGCGACTTCAGCGCGGCGAGCAGGCGGTGAACCCGGCGCATCTTTTGAGCAGGGAGACTCAATGCGTGCTCGGTCCAGACGGCGATGAGCCATTCGACCAACGTGGCGTTGGCATCAGGTTCGGAGAGTCGCTCCTCGCGCGGCAGGACACCGAGTTCGCGCAACTGAAGAACCTTGCCGGGATCAACGAGCCACTCGCGCCACATGGCGTCGTCCCTTGAAACAGGAAGTCATGGCCGGAAACGAAACGAGCCGGTTCGAAATTGACTTCGAACCGGCTCGGGATTGTCGTGAACCTGATTTAGTGGATGAAGATGAACTCGTTGGAGTTCAGCAGCGCCCAGAACAGGTCCTGGTAAGCCGCCACTCGGTCCTTGTTGGCCTTCAGCAGTTGTGTGGCCATCGCGACTTCCTTCGGAGAAGGAGCACGCGTCAGGGTCGACATGTAGAGTTTCTTGATCTTGGCCTGATCGTTCTCAGGACCTTCCAGAACTTCGCGAAGGTAGCTGCCCTTCTCGACGTTCACGGCGCTACGCACCACTTCGCCGTTCATCAGCGCGAGAGCTTGCGGGATGGTGCCGTTGAAGGTGGTGGTTTCGTCGTTCTCATCCGTGCCGAAGGTCAGCACGAACTGACGCAGCCATTCCTGACGTTGACGCTCGGATTGTTCCCAGCTTGAGCGGCCCGTGCGGTGAGCATTGGTCGCGATGATCAGCGAATCATAGAGCTGCTCAGCTTCCATCGACTTCACGTAGACGTGGCTGAACAGCGGGGTTTCACCAGCGGCAGGATTGTCGCTTTCATTCTTCGGATTGAGTTGGCTCGTGAGGCTGTAGGCTTCCGAGTTGCAGATCCAGCGAACGAGTTGCTTGACGTCGTAGCGGCTCTTCACGAACTCCTGCGAGAGTCGATCGTGCAGGGCCGGGTGTGACGCCTGATTGTGCGGGCCCATGTCGTCGACCGGCTTCGTGAAGCCATAGCCGAAGAAGTGGCCCCACATGCGGTTGACCATCGCCATCGCGAGATAAGGCTTCTCACCTTCAGTGATGAACTTGCTGAATTCCTTGCGAAGTTCGGCCGAGCTGCCGTCCTCAACCTGCTTATCGAAATACTTCGGATACGCGACCTGCATCAGGCCGTTGCGCTTTTCAAAGAACACTTGGCCATCGAAGTTGCCCGCGACGATTTCCGAGAAGTCATCCACCTGACGACCGGTCTTGGGGTCGTACTTGCGATGATCGATCTTGCGAGTCTGGCGGAAGAAGTTGTTGAACTCCCAGAACTGGGTCTGCTGCCAATCGTTGAACGGGTGATTGTGGCATTGGGTGCATTGCACCTGCAGGCCGAGGAACAAGCGAGCGGTCTTGGCAGTCGCTTGAACCATCTCATCCGGCATGGTCATCTGAGCCAGCAGGTAATTGACGGCGCCGTTCTCTTCGTAGTGACCTTCGGCTGTCACGATGTCGCTGACAACCTGATCCCACGGACGGTTGCGAGCGAACGATTCGCGGTAGAACTTCTGCATGCCCGCGCGGCTGACACGCTGCGGGGTCTGACGGCCGATGGACAGGTTCGTCCACACGGTCGTGAAGTTGCGGACATAGCCATCGTCGTCGAGAAGTTTCTCAATGACCTTGGCGCGCTTCGCCTTGTCCTTGCTGGTCATGAATTCATTAACGGCCTCGGCATCGGGAATGTGACCGACGATGTCGAGGTACACGCGACGCAGCCATTCCGAGTCTTCGGCGACCGGCGACGCCTTCACTTCGTTGTTGTCCCAGCCCTCGCGAATCTGCTCGTTGATGAACTGCACGATCGTTTCAGTCGACGAGGCGGATGCTGGTGCATCGGTGCTCTTCGCAGGCTCTTCGGCCGCGAAGTTGGTCATCGCCACGGCGCTCATGGCCAGTGCGACGAACAGGCGAGTGGCAAACCGAGTCAGTTTCATCAGTCTTCTCCTGATTCGATGGTTGTCCGCGTAGATGTTGTAGGCAGAAACTGCTCTGCGAATTCCCAGTGCAAGTCGCAACGACTGCAGAGCAGTGAGTTTACACCGATCAATCCAACTTTGTGCAGCGTACTGAGCCCCAACGGTTCAGATCCAGCAAGATATCACCACCCGGCCGCCCGGAAGATGCGTCTGAATCCCGCTGGTTGCTGCAGAAATTCTGCTATGGCGTGTCGTTGATGACTTCGCAGGCTGCCTTACGGTCAATCCGCTTCATCAGACCTTTGAGCACCTTGCCCGGGCCGACTTCGTAGAACTCGGTCACGCCCATTTCCATCAGCTTACGCACGCACTTCTCCCACAGAACAGGGTTCAGGACCTGCTTCACGAGGATTTCCCGAATCTCGGCGGGATCAGAATGCGCAGCCGCGTCGACGTTCGAAATCACCGGAATTCGCGGAGAAACGATCGCAGCTTGAGCTAGGGCTGCCGTCAGTGGAGCGACTGCGGGTTGCATGATCTCCGTGTGAAACGCCCCGGCCACCGACAACGCAATCGGTCGGCCGCCAAGCTCTTCAATGATCTTTTCAGCCGCCGCGCATCCCGCCTTATCGCCGGACAGCACTGTGTTTCCGGGACACAAGTAGTTCGCAACCCAAATTCTGCCATGCGGTTGCGTCTTGGCGACGACGTCTCGAACCTTCTCGTAATCCAGCAGCAGTGCGCTCACCATGCCCGATGGAGTCGCCTCGGCAGCCGCCTGCATGGCTTCTCCACGCTGACGCACGAGCTTCAGTCCGTCCTCGAAGGACATGGCCCCGGCAAACGCCAGAGCGGTGTATTCACCGAGACTCAGACCCGCTGCGACCGTGCACCGGCCGACCAGGTCTGGTTTTTCGGCCTTCAACATCTCCAGTGCTGCGAAACTCGAAACGTATAGCGCCGGCTGGCTGATGTTGGTGCGATCCAACTGCTCCTGAGGCCCCTCAAAGCACAGCTTGGCCAAGTCGTAGCCGAGCACCTCATTGGCGCGGTTGAAGAGTTCCTTCGCCGCCGGAAAGCGCTCGACGATTGTCTTCGCCATGCCAACGTGTTGAGCCCCTTGGCCGGGGAACAAAAATGCGACTGTCATCGTGATCCTGTTCCGTTATTCCATGTCTGCGCGAATGGACAAGCCAGTTAGCCGGCGTTTCGGCGGATAGGATTGTCCGCCCTGAAACTGTCCTCGCAACTCTGATGCACCACCAGAAACGAACAAACCCGACGCATTGTGGCATCGGGTTCAGAAAAGTGGCAGGAAACACGCGCTGTCATTTACTCGGCGACCGTCATCGACTCGCCAAGTTCGGCGATAATCTGCTCGTTGATATTGCGATCTTTCAGCTTGGTCGTACCGCGCAGGGCATTCGTAATGGATTTCGCCTGGCTGGAACCGTGGCAGATGATGCACGTGCCATCGATGCCCAGCAACGGCGCACCACCTTCTTCGCTGTACTGATACCGACGACCAACCTCAGCGAATGCAGCTTTCGCGTGACCTCGCTCGGTTTCCAGTTTTTCCAGGACGGCAGCCGTCACCGACTTGAACAGAAAGTCCGCCAGACCTTCGGAGACCTTGAGGATCACATTTCCCACAAAGCCTTCGCAGATAATGACATCCACGTCGCCCGTGTAGAGATCGCGACCTTCGACATTGCCGATGTAGCGATCCTTCAAGCGGCTTTGAGTCAGCAGCGTGTGCGTGTCGCGGTAAAGGTCAGTGCCTTTGCCTTCCTCGCTGCCGATGTTCATCAGGCCGATGCGGGGATTGGCGATGCCCAGAATCTCTTTGGCGTAGATCGCACCCATCACGCCGTACTGGTAGAGGTGCTCGGGGCGAGCCGCCGGATTCGCTCCGACGTCAACCAGCACCGAACGACCCTTGAGCGTTGGCAGCGGGATGGCAATTCCTGGACGTTTGACGTTCTTCAGGAACAGTCGCGTTCGCAGGCCAGCCGCCACGACAGCGCCGGTGTGACCGGCGCTGACCACGGCATCGACATTCTTCTCAGCCATCAATCTCCAGCAGACGGAGATCGAGCAGTTTGGCTTTTTGCGCAGTGCGTCAGTGGGCTTCTCGTGCATCTCGATGTTGCCATCAGATTCCACGATCTCCAGACGCTCGCCCGAATAGCCCGTTTTCGCCAGCAATGGTTCCAGTTGCGCCCGATCACCCACCATCAGGATCTCGAGATCCTTCATAGAGTTGAGTGCGGCGACAGCACCATCGACATTCGGGCCGGGAGCGAAATCGCCCCCCATGGCGTCCAGCGCGACTCGCATGGGTCTATTCTTCGACTTCCAGAACCTTGCGCCCGCCGTAGTGGCCGCACTGTGGGCAAACAACGTGGCTCAGAATCTTCGTACCGCAATTGGAGCAACGAACGTACTGAGGCAACTTGAGCAGCCAGTGATGCCGACGCATCCGGACTTTTGAGTGCGACGTACGCCTCTTTGGAACGGCCATTTCTTCCCACCGTAAACATTAAAAAGACACGAAATCATTTCGCGGGCTGCACGCACTGCAGACACAGGGCGCAGTTCACCTGCCAGCAAAAGGGGGCGGGGATGCTACGGAAGCAACTGGCGAGATTCAAGGAATCGCGCCAGTCGCCCCGCACACATCTACAGACATTGATGTCCGTTATTCCGCCGGCAGCTTGTATTCCGCTTCTTTTTTCGCGTTTCCGCCGAAACTGGTGCGAAACGCTTCGCCTGCCTTTGCGATGGTCTTATCCGGTCCGGTCAGCGTCAGGAAAAAGGTGCCGCCGTTCTCTAACTCTAGAATGGCAGCTAACATACGCGAACCGGGTGCGGGCTTGGACTGGCGCTGAATGGGAGGACCTACAGGCTTGTTGTAAGTTCCGGAGATTTCGGCCAGCACGTACTTGCCGCCTTCGAGTTTTGCTTCTGTGAGCGTGACTTTGCGGCCATCCTTCTCGAATTGACCGATCCAGCGCTGGACGTTGGCGGGAACTCCGCCACTCTGGCCGCCGAAGTTGAACACCCTCAGCTCGCCGTCTTCTTTGTCGCCTTCGACGGCCGGAATGCGGACCTGAGCCAGGCGGAACTGCGACATCGGGTCTTCGGACTTCCAGGTCGCCGGGACCTTGAGCTTCAGGTCCCCCGCTTTGACTTCCCTGAGTTCGGCCGCTTTCGGAGCGTCCTCGGCGTGAACGGGAGCGTAAGCCACAGGCCCCACGACGGAGGATGTGATCAGCAAGACTGAAAGAACAAATCGTTTCATGAGATTGACTCCAGAGAGGAAACAGGCAGTACCGGTCTTTATCGCCGTGGCGGGTTTGTGTTCAAGTAACCGAGTCCGAAGGTGCCGCTTGATGGACAGGGTCGCCTTCATGCCAAACACTGTGCGGACGGTGCTCTTGTTTTTCTATGAGGCTTCAGGCAATGCATGCGAATGTTGTCGATCTGCTGTGCGAGCTGGTGTCTATTCCCAGCGTGAATCCGATGGGTCGCGACGTTTCAGGTCCGGAGTTCTTCGAAGGCCGCCTGTCCGATTACCTGGTGAAGTATTTTGGGGCTCTGGGCGTGCCCTGCGAGCGTATCCAGGTTGTCCCCGGCCGCGACAACGTCATCGCTCGACTGGATCTACCCGGAGCAACCTCCACGCTGCTGCTCGACGCGCATCAGGACACTGTGCCCGTCGAAGGCATGACGATTCCGCCATTCACGCCCAGCGTGCAGAACGGCCGTGTGTACGGGCGCGGTTCGTGCGACGTGAAGGGAGGCATGGCCGCGATGCTGTGGGCCTTCCAACGTCTGGTGAAAGAGCGTCCGGCCGGTGCCGCCAACGTGGTGCTGTCCTGCACCTGCGACGAGGAAGCCACTTCGCTCGGCGTCAATGATCTGGCACGCCTGTGGACTCATCCCAATGGCCGCTCCAAGTTGCTGGCTCGCAAACCTGATGCAGCCGTTGTCGCAGAGCCGACCTTGTTGCACGTGGTCGTCGCACATCGCGGAGCAACTCGCTTCCGCATTCGCACTCATGGTCGAGCCTGCCATAGTTCCAATCCGTCACTCGGCATCAATGCAATTTATCGCATGGCCAAGATTGTCGAGGCACTCGAAGAATATGCCTCAGACTTGCCACGACGGATCAAGCCGCATCCGTTGTGCGGTTCAGCCACATTGAGCGTCGGTCGCATTTACGGCGGCACCAGCGTGAACGTGGTGCCCGATGATTGCGCGATTGAGATCGATCGCCGCATTGTACCCGGTGAGGACTCGCGCCGAGCCGTTCAAGACATCCGCGAGTTCCTGGTCAGCCGAGTCGGTCTGACCTTCGACTTTGAACCGCCGTGGCTGGATGGCTGCACGCTCAACGACCACGACAACGGCTGGCTCGCCGAAGCGTTGCTGAAACAAATTGAGCCCGTGGCCGGACAACGCAACGCGATCGGAGTGCCTTATGGAACTCACGCGTCGCGCACGTCGAGCAACGGCGTGCCGTCCGTGGTCTTCGGGCCGGGCAGCATTGATCAGGCTCATACGAAAGATGAATGGCTCGCCATCGAAGAACTCGAAAAGGCCGCCGAGGTCTATTACCAGATCTGCTGCAAGCCACCGCGCATGAACTGATCGCCCACCGTGTGACGTCTGCTCCACCAGTGCGATAAACAGGCCGTTATATAAAACGCGAGTGTTGCATCTGCCCGCAACCTGCCTTCGGAATGTGCTTGCTGGAGTACGCTCGGACTGGCCGCGTTTTGCTCTCGTTGATCGCACCCTGATCATGCAGGGCAACCAGTTATTCCCACGCCTCTGAGAACGGGAGCCCGCATTCTCTCGTGCGGCAAACTCTGCAAAGTCCCCTCGAACACGCCACCTTGCTAATTCGTTTCAAATCGAGTGTGCCGGAATTTGTCAATAATTACACTCGTAAGCCCGGGAACAAGCTTTGCGAGTAGTCCCCCCGCCAGGCGGAATGCCACTGCGGTCGGATTGTCGGCTTGAATCATTCAAGTTGTATGCCGCAGCAGAGAACGCATTCAGGCTCGTCGACACCGCTCAATCATGTGCAGTCGCACATTTCCGCGGCCAGTCCGCGCCGACGGTTCTCGATCATGGAGATGCTTCCGCTGGCAAATTGGAGCTTACTTCAGATTACCAGGAGATAGTGTCATGAAGAATTTGACTTGGCGCGCGACGGCGGCGACATCGGCAGCACTGGCAGCAGCAGTGTTCGTTTCTGCTCAGGATAATCCGGTTCAGAATCCCAAGAATCCGCAACAGAACCAGAACACTCAACAGAACGTGCAGCGGCCACAACCCAACACCCGCGTCAATCAGCCGGTCTTGGGACAAAACCAGAACCAAGGCGATAGCCAGTTGGCAGCCTGCCTGATCGTGGACAACGAGGGCGAGATCGCCATCGCCAAGTTTGTGGCTTCGAAGTCACAGAATTCCGACGTCAAGGAATTCGCTGAGACAATGGTCACGGAGCACGAGGCGTTCCTCAAGAAGCTCAGTCAGTTCTCGGCAACGTCATCGACCCCACGCGATCCCGCCACACATTCTCAGACCAATCGCGATAATCCCAATACTACCACCAATCCAAATGCCAACCGCGATAACCCGGCGGCTAATAATCAGAACGTGAATCGCGATCCGAATGCGGCACCGAACACCAACCCGAACACAGCGATCCGCACGAATACCACGGCGGCTGTCGCTCACGGCGGGCTTGATCATATTCGTATCAAGCAGGAAATCGGTCGCGCCTGCGTCGAGACTATGAAGAAGGAACTTGGCGACAAGAAGGGCGCGAAGTTCGACGAATGTTACGTCGGCTCTCAGATCGGCATGCACCTGCACATGGCGGACACCCTGAAGGTGCTGAAGAACTATGCGTCACCGCAGTTGCGAGCCGTGCTGGAGGAAGGTGAAAAGACCACCGCCGAACACCTCGACCATGCCCGAACTCTCATGAAGGACCTGGAGAAGGACAGCCGCAAGGAACTGACCTCTACCGACACGAAGTAGTCGTAAGAGTTTCCCGCGCGACAGAAACACGCTTGTGCTCTGCCAGTGAATCAGTGTCAGAAGTGATTTGCTGGCAGAGCCTGCGTGTCTCCGAAGAGTTATTCAACGCCTTTGCGTTTCAGAGTTGAAGATAAGTAATTAACGAAATCAGTATTAGTAAGGGATCTCTCGCTCGGCCTTCTGCCGCGGCGAGGGATCCCGTTTCACGCCAATGGCTGCCTCATTCCCGTCAGTGAGCGGCCTTTGATACCAATTGAGGAGGCTACAATGGCTATGACAACCAAGGGTTCGATGAAGACCTCACAGCGTCCGCTAAGCCGGAATCCGGAGTGGTGGAGTAAAGACCAGGATTCCGCCTGGGAACGCGTGAAGGACGCGCTCCACCGGGATTGGGAGCAAACAAAACACGATTTCGGAGGCAACGCCCCGGATCTCAACCAAGATGTGGGTGATACTGTTTCACAGGCTGCCGGAAAGCAGAGCATTCCGCCGGAGAATGTTCCGAATTATGAGGAACTCGAGCCGGCCGTGCGCTATGGATACGGCGCTCGCATGCATTACGGCGAGCGTTATCCCGAGTGGAACGACGACCTCGACCGCGAACTGCGAGCAGACTGGCCTGAGGACTATGACAAGTCGCGTAACGCCATCCGCTACGGATGGAGCTACTCCGAACTGGCCGCGAAGAACCCGAATCTTCCGCGCTAGTCCGGAAGTATCACGGCCACCACGTTCGAGAGAAGCGTCAGTCGTCTAACGGCTGACGCTTCTTTTTTAGGGCCACCACCTGGCTCTTCGATTTGAAGAGTCGAGTTCGGGATAAGCTGGTATGCGACCGAGCGCGACCACCAACTGTTCGAGTTCCAGCCACCGCACAAAATCCGCTCCGCACGCGGAGACTGTGAATTTTGCCAGCAGAACGTGGGGCACGTTTCCAACGTGCCTGAAAACAAGCACGATGGAATCGTGCTCCACGAGTTGAAAAACACTTTGTGGTAATTGGCACGGAGCTTGCCGCATACAGGGATGAGGGCCGTTGGCCTGCAGCAGAATTACTCAGCTTTGTCGGAGACAAGATTATGGCTCGTTGGGCACTTATTGCTGCGGAACTTCTCGGAGCGCTGGCAGGCCTTGTGGGTTGACGAGGACGATGCTCAGACGCCCCATTTGCAACTTTGTTTTTGCTGCTGGAGACAATCATGGGAACAATATTGCTCATTCTGCTGGTATTACTACTTTTGGGATCAATTCCGGTTCATAACTACAGTCGCGGTTGGGGCTATTATCCCAGCGGTGGCGTGGGCACCGTCCTGGTGGTTGTGCTGATTCTGGTCCTGATGGGGCGGATCTGATTCGCTCGGTCCGGTCAGAAACGAATCATCGCAGTCGAATGAGCGTCTCCACAATCCGTTGCACCGCCAGCAGCAGGTCCAAGCGTTTCGCATCCGCTTTAAGACTTGTTCCTGGCGGTACAACGGACGGAACGTCATGAACTGCATCGATCGTTCGGATTGCTGAAGGAGTGGTATGATGGCTCGGGGTAGTAAAGAAAAATACACCGACAAGCAGAAACGCCAGGCCGAACATATCGCGGAAGGCTACGAAGAACGCGGCGTGTCTGAAAAGACGGCGAAAGCGCGAGCGTGGGCTACGGTCAACAAGCTATCGGGTGGCGGTAACAAGTCGGGGAGCGGTCGCGGTAAAGGTTCCGACCGGACTTCAAAGCGGAAGACCTGTCCGAGGAGCAGCAAGCGCTGATGGCGCGACAGCACGATGCCGAAGCTTACGGTAAGTCATCCTGCGCATCGCGGACTCGCGAGATGAAATCATCATCCAGTCCGGCGAGTTTGCGGGCTTCGTACTGAAAAAAGTCGCCTTTCGCTTTGACGGGACGCAACGGCCATTTGAGATGCCGGCAGAATGTTTCCCAGTCGGATGCATCGACGGGTTTGAAGCGTCTGAGCCATTCGATGCCGAACGCCACGTGATGAATCTCGTCACGATGAATCACCCGCATCAACGCAGCACTGCGTTCGTCGCCGACAGCTTCGAACATCGCGGCGAACTCCAGGGAGTGATCCAGATTGCGCTCTTCAAACAGCAGCGGCAGCGTCGCCAGGTAATCGAGGACGCTCTCGATCTCCTGCACCTTCTCCCAGATGTAGCTGTTGACGGGCACGCTACCGAAGACCAGCCCGAGATGAGCGGCGCGTTCGATGTGCATGCGAGTATGACGCTGCTCATCCTGCATGACCTTCGCCAGCCCGATCCGGAAATCGCAGGGCAGGGCGGGGAAGAGCAACAGCACAAACGCCATCACTTCCAGAGCCTGCAGTTCATGATTGGCCAGAATGTGATGAGCAAGGGCTCGCTTCGCCGGGTCTTTGAACGCGCCCGGCTTCGGCATGCCCGGAGCAGACCGGCGAGCGGCAAACTTCAATGCGTCGGTGCGAGCGGGCTCCGAGACCCGCACGGGTTCGCCCGGCAGTTCATCGGTGAAGTCCGTGTTGACGGGACGCAGTTTTACGTCCACTTCCTGCGAATAGAGAACTTGCTCTGCGAACTGGCGAACTTCCATCAGCAACCATTCCAAGGAGCATGCGGCGCCAGATCGACAAAAGTGCGACCACGGCGGATGATTGCGTTCCGTAATACATATTTGGGCTGGCCGATAATACCCACAGACTGGTTCCTTGTGTTTGCGTCGGTGATCAATTCCAGCCGACCAGTGATCGCGACGGGAAAGCTGTCGTAGCTCCATGTCTGACCGGCGGGCAGCTCAACCAATATGGACCGCCCCTTCAATTTAAGGTCGCCATCTGGAGTGACTTCCAACTCCGAGACTAACTCCTGCGGTTGTGGCGTCGCATAACCCTTCAGCGTGACTTCACGTCCCTCGAACTCGGTGAGGTTCAGTTTCTGTTCCACCAGATCCTGAAAGTTCAACCGCAGGGCGCCGGGTAGAGACTCCGACCGATAGTCGATGTACCACCACACCGAAGTTGTCGAGACCACCGCACAACTCAGGATCAAGGAAAAGTTCGCGAGATGCAGGCCGGCCATTGAGAAGCGGCGAGTTGACCACCGTGCCAGCAGGCTCAGCACGATCGCCAGCAGCGAGATCGCTACCAAGGGTCTGTCTACAAACGCGATCAGTCCCAGCCAGGCGACCACCAGGCTGGACGCCGCCAGTTTCGAAGCTGGTTGATCATCTACGGAATGTGCAGATTGCATCGCCCTCAGGCTCCGGTTGCGTTTCCACGCTCTGTAAGTGTCTTCGTCTAGCAACCAGACCGGCCGCAGTGCGCCAGATCGAACGGAGTGAGCGAGCGGCGGATGACGGGTTCGCGGAGCAGGTAGCGGGGTTGACCTTCAGAGCTATCATCGTCGTTACAGAGTTCCAGGCGGCCCGTTATCGCGAGGGGGTAATGGTCGTAATCCCAGGACTTTCCGGCCGGAAGCTGAACCGCGACAGCACAGACCTTGCCGTGCGAGGTGCCGTCGTAAGTGAATGTGAACTCCGCGACTGAGGTGTTTGATGTCGGTAATATCGCATAACCCTTCAACATCACCTGACGTCCCTGCAGGTCCTCAATGTTGACCTTGTCTCTGGCGACGTCGGCGAAGTTCAGCCGGACTGCGTTCGAACCTGCTTCCAGGCGGTACGCGATGCACCACCTAATCGGAGTGACGACAGCGATCGCGCAGCTCAGCATCAGCGCCCAGTTTGCACACCGCAGCCCAGCCAGTTCGTAGTGGTGAATTGATCGTCGAGCCCAGAGACTCAACGCAATGGCTGCTGCGGTTGCTGGTATCCAGTCCGGGCTGAGGAATGCCAGCAAACTCAACACCGCAATCAAGAGGCTCACCACCGCCGGAGCGGACACTCGCTGGTAGTTGTCGTTTTCCATACCCGCCTCGCAACGACTAGTGCTTTATCACAGCATAATTCAGGGGTGCCACTGGCTTCGCCAGTGCAGGAATTGGGCGATGGCAGAGCCAGTGGCACCCCAATTCCTTGCTGCGACAAAGCGCTCGTCATGACACTTCCTGACGTCGCAAACAGCTTAGCTGCGATTGCGAGGAAGAGCAGACGTATTTCCGTGAGGCCAGCGGGCGAGCGGTTGAATTGAGGCACTACTCCAGAATCGTTTGATCGCGGTCGGGACCGACGGAGACGATCTCGACCGGATAGCCAATCACTTCTCCGATGGCATCGACGTAGCGGCGAGCGTTCACGGGCAGGTCGGCCAGGCGGCGGACTCCGGTGATGTCCTCTTTCCAGCCGGCGATCGTGCGGTAGATCGGCTTCGCTTTGGCCAGTTCATCGATCTGGCTGGGGAAGTCGGTGACGCGCTGGCCATCGATTTCATAAGCCTCGCAGATCTGCAGTTCTTCATGACCGCTGAGCACGTCCAGCAGCATGACGGCCAGACAGTCAACACCGCTCAAGCGTGCTCCGTAACCGGCGGCAACGGCATCGAACCAGCCACAGCGGCGCGGACGGCCGGTGACCGTGCCGTACTCGCGACCGACTTCGCGGATGCGCTGACCGATCTCGTTGTCGAGCTCCGTCGGGAAGGCTCCGCCGCCGACGCGCGTGGTGTAGGCTTTGACGACACCGATCATGCGATTGATCTCGCGTTCGGAGACGCCACTGCCGCTGTGAATGCCGCAGCCAGAACTGTTGGATGACGTCACGTACGGGAACGTGCCGTGATCGATATCGAGCAGGCAGCCTTGAGCACCTTCAAAGAGCAGCTTCTTGTTTTCGCGAACGGCGCGATGCAGGAACGCCGTCGTGTCCACGACGTGCGGACGCAGGCGGTCGGCGTAGGCTGTGTACTCATTGAAAATCGTGTCGGCGTCAAACACCGGAGCGTCCGGGTTGAGCGCCTGAATCATGATGTTCTTCTGAGGCACAACTTCGTGCAGCCGCTTCTTCAGAGTCTCCGGACGAATGAAATCACCCATGCGGATCGCATGTGTGCGGCCGGCCTTGTCGCGGTAGCAGGTGCCAATGCCGCGCATGGTCGTGCCGATCGCGTCGCAGCCACGAGCTTTCTCGAACGCCGCTTCCTCAGCCATGTGATACGGGAAGATGACATGCGCGCGGTCGCTGATCATCAAGCGTTCCGGCGGAACAGCGCCACGGCGGCTGGTGATGCCATCCAGCTCCGTCAGGAACGCTTTCGGATTGATGACAACACCCGTTGCTATCACCGACACAACGGTGTTGTGCAGGATGCCGGCGGGCAGCAGCGAGAGTTTGTAGGTTTCACCGTCGAACTTGACCGTGTGTCCGGCGTTGTTACCGCCGAGGTATCGCACGACGACGTCGTGCTCCGGCGTCAGGAGATCAACAATCTTGCCTTTGGCTTCATCGCCCCATTGCAGGCCAATCACAGAGGTCGCGGTCACAGTAAACTTCCGCTCAAGCAAAGAGTATGTACACACCAAAACCCGCTGAATCGGGGCTTAGTCGCTGCACTCGCAGCAGCCGCCGAACCAACGGGCTTACCGAGTCTGTTCGACAGAGCCGTAAAGTCTAGTGGAACCAACTCAGGCGTGAAGCAACTCGCAGGGTCAGGAATTTCCCTCAACCGTCACGAGCGTTACTGCCTGCCGTTGTCGGCACAGTCGTCGCGACCCACAGCGTGCGACACCATTGGCCCAAGTCCGCCACAAAAAGCCTGCGGGCTTTACGTCAGTCATGAAAGCCAGCCTAGAGTTCGAATGATTGTGCTTGCGCCCGACGGGGGCTCTTTGTGCCGGGTGAGGAGAGTTCAGCTATGACGCCTACCAGTCCGTTGTTCACACGACTCATGAAGTCGCCCAAACTGCCTTCAGTTCCGGCAGTGGCGGTGCGCTTGCTTGAGCAGACGCGGGATCCCGACACCAATCCCAAGGACATTGCGAACACGATCAAGATGGATCCGGGTCTCGCCGTGAAGATCCTGAAGTCGGCGAACTCGTCGTACTTCAGCTTCAAATCCGAAGTGAGAACGATTGAACAAGCTTTGCCGCTGATCGGCGGGACCGCGATTACCTCGCTGGCGCTCAGCTTCTCGCTGGCTAACGAAGCGATCACCGACGAACGAGTCGCCAAGCATTACCAGCGTTACTGGCTGCAATCCATTGTGCAGGCTTCGGCGGCGGAGTGCCTGGCCAAGTGCCTCGGTTCAATGCACGGCAGCGAATTCTTCATGACCTGCCTGCTGATCGACCTCGGTCAATTGGCGCTGCTGAAAGTCCTGAGAAACGAATACTTGCCGTTCCTCGATAGTGCCGAACAATGCGGCCGGCTGCTGCATGAACTGGAAGGGGAGACCCTGAAGTTCTCGCACGTCGATGTCGGCTATCATCTGATGACTGAGTGGAAGCTGCCCGCCGCGATGGTGCAGGCGACTCAGTTCCATCACGGTTCCATTGAAGAACTGGATGCTCTGACAGACGGCGCCCCGCTGGCTCGTGCCGCGGCTATGGCGGCCACAGTCGGAGACTACTTCTGCGGTTCGCATCCTGGTCCCGCGTTGCTGCGCTTGCGCGAGCTGGGTGAACGCTTCTTCAAACTCGATCAACGCGCCTTGTCGACGTTCCTGAATCAGGTGGATCAACGCGCCAAGGCGGTCGGTGAATTGCTTTCGACCAGCACGGCCGAACTGGCCAGCGCCGACGATCTGATGGCTCAAGCCTGCGATCAATTGGCCGAACTGTCGGTGCAGCAAGAGGCCGAACGTCGTGAATCGGCCGCTCGTCAGCATCAGATGGAGAGCGAGAAGCAGAAGCTCGAAACGCAGAACGAACAACTCAAGCAGCAGGTGCTGCGAGATCCTCTGACCGGCGTCTACAACCGTCGCTTCTTTGATGAAGTACTGACGAACGACATTCGACGTTCCTGCCGCGAAAAGGAAGCGCTGGCGGTGTTGTTCATCGATGCCGATCACTTCAAGAAGATCAACGACAACTACGGCCACAAGTTCGGCGATCAGGTCCTGATGAAGATTGCGTCCACGCTGCAGGACAACGTGCGTGGCAGCGACACGGTGGCTCGTTACGGCGGCGAGGAGTTTGTGATTCTCACCGGCCATGTCACCGAGCAGGGCATCAAGATCTTCGCTGAACGCATTCGTGCCGCGATCGAAGCTGAGAACATGATGTTCGGCAGCGAGCGGGTGGTGATCACGGTCAGCATTGGTGCGGCGATCGCCGTTCCAACGGAAGGAGACGAGAACTTCTTCGCTCGTCTCGTCGAGACTGCCGATGCCGCGATGTACGAGTCCAAGCGACGTGGCCGCAATCGCGCCACGATCCATTCGTTGACGAGTGATTTCGAACGCGACCTCGCTCACATGTCGGGTCAGTGCCGTCTGAGTCACTGGCTGCTCGAGCGTAAGATCATCGACTCTGCGCTGATGTACGACCTCGCGCAGAAAGCCCGGCCAGGCGCGACGCTGGTGGGAGAACTGGCTGTCGATAAACAATGGCTGACGCGTGAAGATCAGAAGCGGATTCTGGAAGTCCAGGAACAATCTGGCGAGCGGTTTGGGAGCATTGCCAATCAGCTCAAGCTGTTGACCGAACGACAGGTCGGCTGCCTGCTGGCTGAACAGGCCGAAAGCGCCGAACTGGCCATCCAGATTCTGGTCAAGCAGGGGGCTGTCGAAGCTGCAGAAGGCGAGACGCTGCTGGACTGTTTCCTCGCCGAACGCACCGAGTTCGTGGCCGCGTCCCTGAAACGCGGCTCGGAAGCCGTGCCGGCTGCTCATGAATCAATCGGCACTGTTTAACGAAGAAGGCTCGCGACGTTTCCGTCACGAGCCTTCTTGAACTTTCTGCTGCACGCTTTACGCGTATCCCAAACTAGTAAGCCCAACTGGGTCGGGCGGCCAGCATCGGGGGAATGGCGGAAGCCGTGCGGCTGAAGCGGCAGTCATTGCAGCCCACTCGCCACTCGCCGATGACAGGAGCGCGGTAGCCCCAGGACTTGAGAGCACAACCTGAGTCGCAGGACGAACGGCAAGGTGCAATCACTTTGCAGCACGATGTGACTGGAGCACAGGCTGGCGCGCAGACCGGAGCTGGCGGGCAGGGGTTGTAGACGGGAACCTTCTGCATCACCTTCTTCTCGACCATGTGACACACAGGCACCGAGACTTCACGCTCAACGCACACTGGCGTGCAGACGGTTTCCTGAATGACCTTCTCGCGTGGCACGCAGACCATCTTGCAGACGGTGACTTCAACGTTCCGCGTGATCGGCACGCAGGTCACGACGTCGAACTTGCGAACGCGTTCTTCCTTCTTCCAGTCGCAGACCTTACGCATGCAACTGCGTTCTTCTGGCTTCCACACGCACTCTTCGTACTCGTAAGGCACTTCGCGGCAGACCAGCGAGCAGGTCTTGACCTTGCGAACCTGAACTTCAGGCTTGCAGACGGTGAAGTGCACTTCGCGCTCTTCTTCGAAGGGCTTGCACTCGTTGACCATGTAAGGCACTTCACGCTCGACGATCTTCGGCACCCACACCTTTTGAGTGCAGGCGACTGGCTGGCATGCCGGCTGGCAGGGAGCACAACTGCCACACGGGGCAACAGCTACCTGGCAGGGAGCGGGTTGAACCGGTCGGTCTTCCCAGTGGCCCTGATCTTCACACACCTTGCGGCTCAGTTGGACGGGAACCGAACGCCAGACGGTGACCTTCTCCTTGCGGACCTCGTTGTGAGGCACATGGATCGTGTACTGCTGGTCGACTTCGTTCCAGACCTGTTCGGTCACGGTACGCTTGCCCTGACGCTTCTCGCGATAAGGCACCTGCACGACAAACTTCTGCTCGACTTCACGCCAGACCGGTACGTCGACCCAGCACTTCTCTTCAGTCGGAGTCACCTTGCGTTCGTAGCTCACGACTTCACGCATCTGCTTCTCTTCCTGGCGAACGTACTCGTTCACCATCACTTTGCGCTCGACAACCTGACGGCTGATCTCGGTCACGTTGACCTTGCGCTTTTCCGTGGTCCACTGCGGGACCATGATCGTCCGTTCGACTTCTTTCCATTCGCAGACTGGAGCCGGAGCCGGCTGACAGGGAGCTGGCCCGCAAACCGGGGCCGGCGCACACGTCGGTCCGCACGAGTTGCAATGATCCGCGCGACCTACGCCTGCCAGTGAGGCGAGGACGGCCGCTACCAACGCGATGTGCTTCATCATTGTCCTTTCAGAAGCCACGAGCTGGGACAAACTGGGATAGGGACGTCCTCAAACCAGAGGCCCGTCCTGTTGTTAAGTGTGGAATGCCCCGAGCTGGCTCGCGCGCCCTTGGAGGCGTCTGGAGCAACCGTTCTCAGGCGAAAGATGTCTGCTCTAACGCTACCAAGGCAGCACTCGCGGCTTTCCAGATGATTGGCGGTGTCCCGACCGCGCCACTCATCTTGCCTTGATTGTGCATTTTGTCAGTGCAGGTGAGAAGCGGCTGAATGGTCAAACTGCGATGAATTTGTCGATTGTGCCGATTTGGGCGTGTGCGTTTGACCGGGTTCGGATTGATTCCGACGAGGCTTGAGTGGCGGGAGAGACCCGTGGGCGGCGACGGACAATCGCACGAATGGCAACCAGCGGATCGAGCGCCATTACCTCTTGTGTCTCGCATCAGCAGAGGGGCGGCGGCGCGTCTTCTCTGGCGGGATCGAGTCTATAAACGACCAAAGGGCGAAGCCTCTGGTGAGCAGGTTGCTCAGCAGAAACTTCGCCCTTACGGCAAGAGTGCGACCGGGGGACGTGTGTCCGAGCGAGTCGCGACTATGCTAGTTCGTAGCGGCGGCAGCCACAGCGGCATCGCTGAAGGCGGCGCGCTTGACCGGCTTGGTGATCTTGTTGGAACGGATGCACTTGGTGCAGACGCGAACACGTTTCGCGCCTTCATCCGTTTGTGCATGGACGTACTGCAAGTTCGGGTAGAAGTGACGCTTGGTCTTACCCGTTGTCTTGCGACCGTTACCGCCGAGGTACTTCGGCTTACCACGCTGTTCCAGCTTGTTGCCGCGACCGGCTTTCTTTCCACAGACCTGACAAATGCGGCTCATTTTCCGCCCCTGACTCAATACGAAGGATACTCTGCAAAACCCCACATTCATAGGGATTTCGCCCCGCGGGCGGCCTATTGCAAACCCGGAAAGGGGCGGAGAGCATAGCAGATGAGACCGGAGCGCCAAGTTCGGGCCACCGCCTACACGCCGGACGGCACCCACTTCTCGATCTTTACGTTCAACGCCTCGGTGGTAAACGGCTTCACCAGGTAGTCCGAGACGCCGGCTTCAATCGCCGTAACGACTCGCGTGCGTTCGGCTTCCGTGGTCACCATGATCACTGGGATCTGCGTATTGACGGACCGAATTTTCTTCAGAAACGTCAGTCCGTCCATAACCGGCATGTTCCAGTCGGTCATGATGAGATCGAACGGTTCGGAGCTGAACTTGTCGAACGCGACCTGGCCGTTTTCGGCTTCAATGACGTTCTCGGCCACGATTCCCAACTTGGCCAGGCAACGCTTTTGAATAGCACGCATGGTCCCTGAGTCGTCTACCAGCAAGATTCTCATAGCTCGCCGAACCCCTCTAAAAGCAAAGCCTCTGAACGCAAATCACAGGTGGCAGCAGGCCGGTCGGAAGCGCTACGGGACGAGAACTCCCCGCTTCCAGCGCGGAAAATCAGTCAGTGTTCGATGTTAAGTGGCTGTGGTGACAGCAGTTGCCGTCAGCAGACGGCAGCCTTCCTGCTGACGCTGGCGAGATCGCCGCCCAGGCGTGTGTCAAAGCCGACGTCGATGGCCATCTCGCCCCACGGCGTCTGAAAACCGACCGAGATTGGTGTCACGTCGCCGGGGAAGTAGATCTGCTGATTCTTCCCGACGACGACATTCGGCAGACCGAGCGACAGATTCAAATCGGGCATCTGAGCCTTCGCGCCACCAGCGATCATGTTGCTGAGTTCGCCGACTGCGTCCACGACTTCGGCGTTGACCTCGTTGTAGCTGACCAGCAGTAGTCGTTCTGCGCATTTGAACGCGACTGGCCGCGACAAGCTGAATACCAGGCTTCCCACGTGCTTTCCGGACAGGCCAATGATGGCGGAGACTTCGTGGGTGGGCTCGTTCTTGTTCTTCAAAGCCAGCGACTTGCGAGTGACCGGGCAGTCGAGCATCGTATTAAAGACATTGGCAGTTGACTCAATGAAGTGATTGATAAACGAAACGTCCATTGACCGCGTCTCCGCCGAAACTGCCCGACTTGATGACTAAGTAGCCCGACCCTAGCTTCCAGGAAGCCACGGGCGTCACCAGAAACTAGCATGGAAACGGATTGCGGCACTCCGCCAGCGGGTGGAATCCCTCTGGGGTTTTCAGATGCCGAGTTTTACCTCAGACCCCGCGTCGGAAACCCCGGAGGGGAGATGCCGCGGGATTCAGGTTCCTCACCGCTCCACCGGTAGAAACTTTGCGGAACGATGCCTAACATGCCGTCCGCATTGATCTCGAGACCAGTCGTCCGGTCCGGGTCGAACCACCTCGTACTCGCGAAGCCTTGTCCAGCCATGTCGATCGCTCGTGCTGAAAAGCTGAAGGTAGATCTCACCGACAAGTGGGTTATTGTTGACGCGAACATTCCCGAACTGCGCCGCTTTGTGGGCCTGTCCGGCAAAGTGAAGACCGTCAATATGAACTGTCGCGCTCTGGTAGAGTTCGACGGTCCGGCAGACATCGGTTGGTACGATATCGACACCACCTTCCTGCGAGTCGTCGACGCTCCGCTGCCGAAGGCTGCTCCGGCTGAGAAAGCCGAGAAACCCGCCGCTGAAAAGCCGGCCGCGACTAAACCCGCTGCCGGCAAGAGCCCGCTGGAGATGGCTCGCGCTCAGGGTGCCCAGAAGCCGGGTGGAGGCGGACCATCGCCACTGGAACTGGCACGTGCTCAGGCTGCGAAGAAGGAAGGCGGAGAACCCGCCGCCGCTCCGGCCAAGAAGCTGTCGCCGCTGGAACTGGCTCGCCAGCAGGGTGCTGTGAAAGCCGGTGGTGGCGCGCCTGCCGCCGCTGCACCAGCGGAAGCTCCCGCAGCCGCACCTGCCTCGGCAGAATCAGCTCCCGCTCCCGCCGCTGAGAAGAAGGCTCCGCCAGTCGGCGCGGACGGCAAAAAGCTTTCTCCGCTGGAACTCGCCCGCATGCAAGGCGCCGTGAAGCCCAAGTAGTCGTCAACGATTAACCATCGACCTGACTGCTGGAACGCTCTCGATTCGTGGTGCCATGCCTGGATGTGGTGCGAACAGTCCGTGCGTTTGCAATCAAGCGGTTGCTCGCAGGTCGTCAGCACTGCGTCAGTCGTCCAGAAATCGGGCCAACGCGAGCTCGATTCCATTTGATCTCGAACGGACACCGAGGCGTTAGCGTGGCCTGTTGTTCGGGCCGGACTTCTGACAATTGCGCGCAAATGATTACAGTGCGACTGCTCGTGGGCTCCTTTTCCCTGTTACGGCAGACCGTTGAGATATGGAAAACGTCATTGCGCTGATCGCCCTGACCGCGATGGAAATCGTGCTGGGCATCGACAACATCATCTTCATCGCGATCCTTACGGACCGGCTGGCACCCGAGGAACGCAGTCTGGGACGCAAGCTGGGACTTGCGCTGGCGCTCGTGACGCGCATCATGCTGTTGTTCAGCCTGTCGTGGATTCTGGGCCTGAAAGCAGACATCTTCCAATGGACGGACATCGGTCTGCCAGAATCGATCTTCGTGCCGGAGACCGGCTGGTTCGAACATCCCGAAGAGGCTCGCGGCGTTTCAGTGCGAGACCTAATTCTGTTCATCGGTGGCCTGTTCCTGATCGGCAAGACCGTGCACGAGATTCATGGGCTGATGGATCACGACGCTCATCACTCGACCGAGGGCAAAAAGGCCGCCACGCTGAAAAGCGTCGTCACGCAGATTGCCATCCTGGATATTGTGTTCTCGCTGGACTCCGTGATTACGGCCGTCGGCATGGTCAAGCAGATCTGGGTTATGGTCGCCGCCGTGATCGCCGCTGTCGGTGTTATGATCTGCTTCGCGGATCGCATCAGTGGTTTCGTATCGCGCCATCCGACGTTGAAGATGTTGGCGCTCAGCTTCCTGATGCTGATCGGTGTGATGCTGGTCGCTGAAGCCGCCGGCACACACATCGAGAAAGGCTATGTCTACTTTGCGATGGCGTTTTCGCTGCTGGTTGAAATGCTCAACCTGCGGATGAAGACCAAGCAGACGGCGGTTGCTCCCGAGAAACTCGCGACTCCCGGCGGCTAGCCCGTATTGCGTAGGGTGGGACCAGCATTCGAGGCCGTCATCTGGTGGGCCGGCGCGATCGAGCCCTGTTGTCAGCGGGGGCCAACCGTCGAGGCTAGCTTCCGTCGAATGCGCAGGCCCACCAAGGCGTCGCGATCGCTTGTACTACCCTACAACTCCCGGCGGTTAGTGCCTTGTCGCAGCAAAGATTGGCACCCAAAACTAAATCTAGGTTGTGACAGAAATCTGGCTCTGCTGAGGTCGTATCGCGGCGTTGCAGAGCCATGTTGTGGCGTTTTTGAAGTGCAGATAGAGTGCCGCGCTTATTTGCCGGGCGATGGATCGCCCCGGAATACGTTTCTTTGAGCGGCGGGCGATGAGGATGGGACGTCTTCGGCTCCACGGCTTGCGATGCCTGGCGTATGCACTTCTGGTGCTCGCGCTGCTGCCGTGTATTGTCGAGTTCGGCTTTCGAGTGGCCGCTCTGCGAGCGGAAGGTCAGGCCGCAGTGGATCATGCGGGCTGGCAGGTACTTCCGTCAGCCTCAATCCATCATCAGCTCGCCCCGCTGCAGCGCGTCTGCGGGACCGCGACAGGGGTCTCAGAAGCATTCAGTTTTCAGACCAATAGCCTCGGGTTGCGCGGGCCGGAAATCGCAGTGCCCAAACCGGCGGAGACGCTGCGCATCGTTTGTCTCGGTGATGAAACGATTCTGGCGGCTAACTTGCCGGATGAAGCCTTCTTCGGAGTGCGCCTCGCAGCTCACCTGCAGCCTTACACGCAGCGCAAAATTGAAGTCATCAATGCGGGTGTGCCGGAGTCCTGCCCGCTGCTGGCTTACCTGCAGGTGAAGCACCAGTTGCTGGCCTTGCAGCCGGATCTGCTGATCATCCACTTCGACCCTTCCGACGTGAGTGACGACGCGCGTTTCCGCACGCTGACGGATCTGGATACTCAGGACGCACCCCTGGTCTGCGTCCATCCACTGCTGGTGAGCACGCCCAAGATCAAGCCCTTGTGCCAGCACTTTCTGTGCGTGCAGTGGGTGAAGAAGGAACTGATTCACCGCTTCGGCATTCGGGATGAGAGTGACGTCTCCGAACCCGTCACCCTCAGCAAACGAGACTGGCGGCGCGATCGTTCGTTCTCAGACAGCGACGAGGTTGCTGCGGCGTTGAAGCCTGTTGAGCAACTCGCGCGGCTGACGTCATCGGTCGGTTGCCGCACCGTGCTGGCCGTGCATCCGCTGGTCGAACAACTGCTGGCCGACGCTCTGGCAGATTCATCGTCGTCTGAGGATGAAGCGAGCAGCCGGACCGCTCAAGTTCACGCCTTGAACGACTTCGAGAAAACTTCGGCGGCCACCGTGTGCCGGATATCCCACACGCTGCGGCGAGTGAAGGATCCTCAAGCCGCCTTTGAAGACGATTACCGCACGCTGAGCAAGTTCGGCCACGACATCTATGCCTACGCATTAGCCGAAACAATGTTTCAAGCCATGCCCGAAGCCTGGACGACGCCCGATTCCGCAGCTCCGCAGACGTCCCAAGAGGGAGCTTCCCGGCAAGCGAGCCACGCAGAATCTTCTGCCTCCCGCAGGTCACATATTCAACGTCCCTCGACCGCTGCTGAATCACCTGCCGGATCGGGTTCCGACCGGTACTGATTTCAGATCTAGTCTTGTTCACGCCTCTTCCATTACATCTCCCGCCCTCCTGGTTCTCCGACCTTTTGCAAGGATGCAAAGTCAGATGTTCCGACGCCTCATTGCAATCACCGCTCTGTTCGGTGTGACGGCTTTCTGCGCCGACTCAGTGCTCTATGGTCAGACCAAACCGGCGCCGGCGAAACCTGCAAATCCACCCGCTCGCGGCGCCGTCGCGCCCGCTGGAGCTGCTCAACCTGCGGCGAAAGTGGAAAAGCCGGATCCCGCGCTCGAGAAGATCCTGCAGGACTGGTACGCCGCGTCGAAGAACATCAAGAAGCTGGAAGGCGAACATAAACGCTTTGTTTACGACTATACCTTCCTGACCGTGAAGCAGGCGCAGGGAGAATTTTATTACGAAGCTCCCGACAAGGGCCGCATCGATCTGGATGGGACCAAGGTCAAGGACGGGACAATCGTTGACAAGGTGAGCGCCATCAATGGCGCAGGGCTGAAGTTCTCGGCAGAGAGTGATGTTCCCGAACGGTGGATCTGCGACGGCAAGCAAGTGCTGCAGATCTTCGACGCCAAGAAGGAAGTCATGCAGTTCTCGATCCCGCCAGAGGGACAGGGCGAGCACATCATGGACGGACCGCTGCCGTTCCTGTTTGGCTTACCCCCAGAGAAAGCTCATCAGCGCTATCAAATGAAGTTGATCAAGCAAACCACGAGCACCATCGTCATGCAAGCCATTCCCAGATGGCAGCAGGATGCGGCGAACTACAAGTGGGCTGTGATTATGCTTGAACCCACGAGCATGATGGTGCAGGCCGTGCAGTTGATGGACCCCGCGCAAACCACGGAGACCGTCTACACGTTTCCGAAGATCACCAAGAACCCCAGCAGATCGTGGGTTCGCTTCCTGGGTGTTCCGGGGTCAGATCCCTTCAAGCCCAATCTGAAGGGTTACAAGATCATTACTGCTGGTCGCGATGAACAAGTCGCGGGGGCCAAGCCGCAGGAAGGTCCAAAGCCCGCCGATGACGCTCTGCCATCAGTCGTGGGACTGGAACATTCCAAAGCCAAGGACGTTCTGGAAAAGAAGGGCTACAAGGTTGAGTTCTTCAAGGGCGACCCGGCTAATACTCCACAATTGCAGTATCACGTCTACCGCCAGATCCCCGAAGCCAAGAAGGCGCTGAAGAAGGGCGAGACCGTCAAGCTGGTCGTTTACACCGAACCACAGGTCAATCTGATTGAAGGTAAGAAGGGTGACGCGGCGACTGCGGGTATGGTGCCGAAGGTCACTGGATTGAGCCACTCGCAAGCCAAGCAGAAGCTGGAAGCGGCCGGCTACAAAGTCAAGATGGTCCGCGGCGACCTGGCTCGCACGGAAGACGCGCTGCACACCGTTCAGGATCAGTCGCCTAAGGCGGGCACCAAGCTCGATCCCGAAGGCGTCGTCACACTGAAATTGTTTATTGATGATGTAGACGCCAAAGGCTCCAAAGCCCAGTAGCGCTCAGAATAACAGGTAACCGACTCGTTGTAGGACGGACAATCCTGTCCGTCTTCCCTTTGAACTCACGCTTCGACGGACAGGATTGTCCGTCCTACATCCCGACTCTTCGACACTGATCGCCTCCGCCCGTCGCCTTTCAAGCACTCAAGGTCTCCGGCCTTCCCTTCCGCAGTTGGTGCGATCCTCCATCGCACGCCACTTCTCCCCAGCCGCTCCGGCACCTCTCAGCAGCCTTCCCTTCCGATCTCCCTCCGCACGTCTTTGATTGAGGCCCATCATGCGCCTGCTCTGGGCGACCTTGTCGCTATTGATTCTCACCAGCACCGGTTGCTCCAGCTTTACCGGAAAGCCCATGTGGTCGCCGTTCAAATCGAAGGCCAATGATGACACGACACTCAAAAACGACGAATGGGGTTGGGTCGGCCAGCAGGGGCGCGGCGACCGTCCGATGGAGTACGAGAACGACCCGCTGAAGAAATGGCTGTTCGATAAGCGGTCGCTCGACATCGAACGCAATCTCGGAATCGGCGAATGATTTCGGACGTAAAGAATGACAATTAACGCTTTTGAACAGAATTCGCCGAGATCGAGCGAAAGCTTGGCCCGCAACTCGGGCCTTCGAACGTTGGGCATGATTGAATCTTGCATCCGGTGCGTTAAAGTGCGGCACCTTATTGACAAAACATAGGCTTAAAATTTTGAGGTAGTGAAGAGAGAATGCCCATCGCGCAAGAACCTAAGTCCAATGTGATTGAGTCTTTCCGTCGAGCAGAAGGTGATACCGGTTCTCCCGAAGTGCAGATTGCGTTGCTGACTCGCCGCGTCGAGCAGCTCACCGAACATCTGCGGGGACACTCGAAGGATCACGCCAGCCGCCGCGGTTTGCTGACGATTGTCAGCCAGCGTCGCCGGTTGCTGAATTATCTCAAGCAGCACAACGAGGCGTCCTACAAGTCGATCCTGGAACGTCTCGGAATTCGTAAGTAGTCCAGAGGCGGCGCTATGCGTCGCCTTTTTGTTTTTCAGCCTCGAAGTTCGGTGGCGCGAAGACAGCCAAGAGTTCCAGATGTTTCGGGCATGTCTGGTTCGCTTGAATGGACGAATCGAAGAATCGTTCCGTAAGTCCTCCTGCTGGTTGAGTGTTCGGGCTGGGTGTTGTTGGTTTGTGTCATTCGCAACCTTTTTCTGTCGGGCAATGGTCCGGAGAGGTTGCTGCTGAGATCCGCTTGTGGTGGTCTCAAGCTGTTATTAATCGCCCGATTCTGAGCAGTTGTGCTTCGTTTCAGGTCGCAGTCATCCCTTCGGCATTCATGGGCCAGTGGAATGCCCTCGGGATGGCTGCGACTCAAGTCCAAGCCCTGCAAGATCGTGGCTTAGTTGGAAAGTGGGTAGGAATTTGAAGACAAGTGTTGAAAGAGAAATTGCTGGTCGGAAACTCAGTCTCACTACCGGTGAAATTGCGAAACAAGCGAGCGGTGCGGTCCTTGTACAATATGGCGAAACCGTCGTCTTTGTGGCCGCTCAGACTGGTCCCCCATCGCGACCTGGCCAGGACTTCTTCCCGTTGACCGTTGACTACCGCGAGCGGTTCGCTGCTGCGGGTAAGTTTCCGGGTGGATTCTTGAAGCGTGAAAGTCGGCCCAGTACGCGTGAAATTCTGACCGCGCGTCTGACCGACCGTCCGATTCGTCCGCTCTTCCCGGATGGATTCATCGACGAAGTCCAGATTCAGGCCAATGTGCTGTCGTTCGATCGCGTCAACGATCCCGACGTCTTCTCCACATTGGGTGCCAGTGCCGCATTGATGATCGCTCCGACGTTGCCCTTCCAGGGTCCCATCGGTGCGGTGCGTGTGGGTTACATCGAAGACGAATTCGTGCTGTTCCCGACTCTCGAAGAGATGAAGACCAGCAAGCTCGACCTGATCGTCGCCGGCAGCAAAGACTCCGTGCTGATGATCGAAGGCTTCGGCGCTCAGTTGAGCGAAGAAGAAATGGCCGACGCGATCATGTTCGGTCATGACGCGATCATTGAACTGTGCGATTTGCAGTTGGAATTGGTGCAGAAGTTGGGTTTGCCAGCCAAGGTAATCCCAGTCGCTCCGGTCAATCCCTTCGACGCCATTCTGCAAGAACGAGCCTATCAATCGGTGCGTGAAGCGAAGGTCGGCAAGAAGAAGCAAGAACGTCACGCCGCTGTGGGCGAGATCAAGCAAGCTCTGAAGGCCGAGTTCTTCCCCGAAGGGGCTGACACCACTGCCGATGGCAAGACCGTCGCTCAGTTCTCAGCGTCCTTTGAGAACCTCGCGCATCGCATCGTCCGCGACCTGCTGCAAGACGGCATCCGTCTTGACGGTCGGCCTCTGGAAGATTTGCGAACCGTCACCTGCGACGTCGGCGTTGTGCCTCGCGTCCACGGTTCGGCTCTGTTTACTCGCGGCGAAACTCAATCGCTGGCGACGATCACTTTGGGCACCGTTCGCGATGTTCAGAAGGTCGATGGCCCGGTCGAAGAATACGACAAGCGGTTCATGCTGGACTACAACTTCCCGTCCTTCAGCGTCGGCGAAGTTCGCCCGATCCGAGCTCCTGGCCGTCGTGAAATCGGTCACGGCATGTTGGCTGAACGGTCAATTCAATGGGTGCTGCCGACCGAGGAAAAGTTCCCCTACACGATCCGTGCGATCTCCGACATCATGGAATCGAACGGCAGTTCCTCCATGGCGTCTGTCTGCTCGACGACGCTGTCGTTGATGGACGCTGGCGTGCCGATTTCTCAGCCGGTGGCTGGTATCTCGATCGGTCTCGTGAAGGACGGTGATAAGTGGCAACTGCTCACCGACATCATGGGCGACGAAGATCACCACGGTGATATGGACTTCAAGGTCGCTGGTACGGGCAAGGGTATCACGGGTATCCAATTGGATCTCAAGATCGCCGGTATCAGTGAAGACATTATCCGCGCAACTCTCGAGCAGGCCAAGAAGGCTCGCCGCGAACTGCTGCGGATCATGCTGCAAGCGATCTCACGCCCGCGCAAAGAGATCTCCCTGCATGCTCCCCGCCTGCTGCGAACGCATATCGATCCCGAGAAGATCGGCCTGCTGATCGGTCCTGGTGGCAAGACGATTCGTGCCATTCAGGAAGAAACCGGCTCGCAGATCGACGTGGCTCCGGACGGTGGTGTGACCATCGCTGCGGATTCGGCCGCCAAGGCTGAAGACGCTCTGGCTCGCGTCGAAGCGTTGACCGAAGAGATCAAGGTTGGCCGCGTCTACACGGGCAAGGTCAGCGCGATCAAGGACTTCGGAGCGTTCGTCGAAATTGCCCCCGGCAAAGACGGCCTGTGCCACATCAGCGAACTGTCGGACGGCTTCGTGAAGTCTGTCAACGAAGTTTGCAAGGTCGGCGACCGGTTGGAAGTGAAGGTCATCGCCGTCGATGAGCAGAACCGCGTGAAGCTGTCCCGCAAGGCTATTCTGCTCGAGCAGAAGGCCAACATGACAGCCGAAGGCGGCGAAGCAGCACCGGACTCAGACGCCGAGAACGAGTAGTCGATCGACTCGACTGTTGAATAACTACGCAGCAACCACGGGCGACCCCCGTGGTTGTTTCGTTTCCCGTAGCCCGTGTTGTGGGGGAGGGCGAGGCTCCTGCCGAGCCGCCTCAATTAGCGTGGCACGGCTCGGCAGGAGCCTCGCCCTCCCGAGCCGTCATCTCTAACCGCATTACGGCAACGGCTTTCCGCGACGAATACGCAGTCTCAGGCGGCCGTTTTGCCGCTCCTTGCTCGGGGGTATGTGAGCCGTTAATCTGCTGCGCTCTTTGCACAGAAAAGGGCTGTTTTTTCGAGAAACTGCAGCGATATCGGGCGAGCTCAAGTACATGGTGCCAGCGGATAAGTACAACGAGAGGGTCGTCATTACCGGCGTCGGCCTGACCGCGCCCGTGGGCGATTCGCTGCCCGAGTACCGGGCGAATCTGCTGGCGGGCAAGTCCGGCGTTTCCAACTTCGAAACCCGCTACATCGGGCAAGTGCTGGCCGGTATCTGCCACTTTGATGCCCTCAAGTACCAGAAACGCAAGGAAGTTCGCCGCGGTACGCGATCAGGTTCGATCGCCGTCTACTGCGCGAATGAAGCGGTCGCCGATTCCAGACTGGATTGGGCCACCGTCGAAAAGCCGCGCGTCGGCGTCTATCTGGGCATCACCGAGCACGGCAACGTCGAAACCGAGAACGAGATCTTTGAGATCTCCAAGTTCGGCTACGACACCTCCGTCTGGTCGCATCACCACAATCCTCGCACCGTGGCGAACAGCCCGGCTGGCGAAGTGACGCTCAGCCTCGGCATCACCGGTCCGCACCTGACGATCGGTGCCGCGTGTGCCGCTGGCAACGCCGGTTTCATTCAAGCCGTGCAGATGCTGCGGCTGGGTGAGGTTGATCTAGCTCTGGCGGGTGGTGTCTCGGAAAGCATTCACACGTTCGGCATCTTTGCCAGCTTCAAGAGCCAGAACGCGCTGGCCAGTCACAGTGACCCGACGAAGGCCTGCCGCCCGTTTGACGTTACCCGCAACGGTATCGTGGTGGCGGAAGGCGGAGCGGTCTGCACGCTGGAACGTCTGCCGGATGCACTGGCTCGCGGTGCGAAGATTTACGGCGAAATCGTCGGCTACGCGATGAACTCGGACGCGACGGATTTCGTGCTGCCGGACCGCAATCGTCAGGCGGAATGCATGCAACTGGCTCTGAAGCGAGCAGGCATGACGGCCAACGACATCGACCTCGTCAGCAGTCACGCGACGGCGACGGAGCAGGGCGATATCGAAGAGTCTTTGGCGCTGCACGAGATCTTCAAAGATAACCCGCGAGTGGCCATCAACAACACGAAAAGCTTCATCGGGCACGCGATGGGAGCGGCCGGGGCACTGGAGCTTTTGGGCAATATTCCCGCGTTTGACGATGGTATTGCCCATGCTACAATCAACTTGGATGAGCTTGATTCCCGGGTGCCACTGACTCAAGTGGTCGCCAATCAGCCCCGGCAGATGGATGCGGTTAACTGCATCCTCAATAATTCGTTCGGGATGCTCGGAATCAACTCGGTGCTGATCGTTAAAAAATATCAGCCGGACTAAGTTCACGACCGAGCCCAGTTTGCTCGGTCGTGTTGTTTTGTGTGGGGGCTTTCGTAAGCCTCGCAGGGTGAGGACAACTTCATGAGCGCGGAACAGATCAGACAGGTGATTCTCGGCATCCTTTCCCGGATTGCGCCGGACGAAGACCTGTCCAATCTCAAGGACGCCGTTCCGTTCCGCGAGCAGATGGAGCTGGACAGCATGGACTTCCTCGACATCGTGATGGAGCTGAGGAAGATGTACCGTGTGCAAATTCCAGAAGAGGACTACGGAAATCTCGGCACTATGGCCAGTACCGTGTCGTACCTCACTCCGTTGCTGAAAGATGCGACGCCCGTTTGAGTTGCGTCGATTCAGATCATGGTCGGGCACGCGAATTTTTCATCTGGCAGGCTGCAAAAACTGCTGGATTTGGCGGATTATTCGTACTTGCACTGCACCCGGAACCCCTGAGAAGCCGATTGACTCGCCCCGAGCAGGTCCTTCTCAGGACGGTAGTCAGATGAACTGTTTGGGGCTGACAGAGTTACGTTCACGCGGGCGTTCCGAAATAACGTCGTTGTGCAAGTCAATAAGGTACTTGACAAACCGCGTGGCGTTTCAATATCCACCCGCCTCGCCGAGGGGCGAATTTGGATTGACCTGATTAACAAGCCCTTGGCTGTTGTGCTGGCCAGGGCATTCGAATCATCGACAGTGGAGTAATGGAACTATGTTAGTCTCCTGGAAGGCTGAGGACGTGTTGGAGACGGTTGGTGGAGTCACAATCTCCCCGGTCATGTCGTTCAACGCGCCGGTCGAAGACGAAGAAGAGTTTGAAGGCTTCGACGGCGACGAAGACTACGACGACGATGATGACGAGGACGACTTCGACGGCGAAGAGTACGAAGACGAAGACGAAGACTTCGATGACGAAGAGGAAGACGCCGAAGAAGATGAAGACCTCGAAGAGGACTTCGAAGACGACTTCGATGATGACGACGACGAGGACGATGATGACGACGCCGACTTCGACGGTGGCTTCGAAGGCGACGACGAATAGTTACCACCGCGCGGCCTGAACCGCGTTAGCGAAGGCATGCAGAAAAACAGCCCATCAGTCTGATGGGCTGTTTGCGTTTACCGCTCTGCTCCAGCGTTACGCACTAGGGGCTTTCGAGCGTCAGCGACACTCGATTCTGCTCGATTGGTTCGATCTTCGCGGTGAGTGCGGAAGTGTCATAGTCGCCATAGCGCGTCGGCACGGCGCGGCCGTGATCTCGATGCTGCAGTCGAGCGGTGCCATCGCCAACAATCAACTGAATGACGATAACATCCTGCATGCCTGCGGCGGCGCCGTCATCTGAGCCGTACGTTCCGAGCGTAAAGGTTCCATCATCACGAATGGTTCCGGTGGCAGTCGTGCCGAAGTCTGCGGATCGAAATTCGATGGTTCCGCTCCGGACGGGCCTACCGTCAGCGAACGTGATTGTTCCGGCCACAGGATATGTGGGTATCCGCGCCGGCCCGCAACTACTCAGGCTCAGAACCGTGGCGAGCAACATTCCGAGCCTGAGTTCAGAGAGGCAGTTCAGCTTCAATCGAACGGTTCCGGGCTTAGAACTCACCGATCGATGCTCCATCCTTGCGATTGGTCAGATCCCCGAGGACGGTCGTGCTGAGTGAAGTTGAAATAGCGCGCACGCTGCCGTCAGACATGCAGAACTGGACAACTCCTTCATGAGGGCTGCCGAACGAGTAGGCACTCGCTCGCTGATCATTCTCATGATGCGCCAGCGGTACGCCCGGTCCGCCGATTCGGGCAAAGTTTGTCAGATACCGCCCGAAGTATCCGGGACCGTTGTAGGGCGTCTTATTCAACTCCCCAAGCGGAATGTACGGTTCGCCGACCATCAGGGTGTTGCTGAGACCGTCCGTCACGTCCGTGATCCGGATCTTGTCCAACCAGTCCGTTTCCACCACGCCTCCACTGATCTTAGGCCGACTGGAGATCAGGACTCCCGTTCCGTTGCCTCCCCAGTAGAAGTCTGTGGGGAGCAGGCTGGCGCCGGGCGAGAGATCTCCATGATTGCCCACGTAGTCCACGATCGCGCCTCCCGCGACGTTCACTGTTCCGCCGGGGCAGCCGCATGGCAGGGTAATGGTGACAGTGTCCGGAGGAGAGACTGCGGAACTCGCGATGTGCCGGTCAGGGCATAGATAGGTCGAGATGGCATGGTTTCGGGCGGCGGCAGGCTGAGACCCGTACGGTTGGAACAGATCGAATTGTTCGGAAAGATTGTTCTGCTC
Organism: Planctomycetaceae bacterium; assembly: GCA_021732995.1. Lineage (GTDB taxonomy): Bacteria > Planctomycetota > Planctomycetia > Planctomycetales > Planctomycetaceae > AM-0621. The sequence goes on from JAKFWA010000053.1 coordinate 54,445, forward strand.
GTGATGCGGCAAGATCCAGACCAGCCAGGACGGCTCATCCATGCCAGATGTCGTATCGGGAGTGATGACCGATGGCAGGGGGTAATCAATCAACCGAGCCGGCGGAAAGGCCATCCTGGAGTCATGAAACTGATGCAGCGCGACGCCAATCTGCTTCAGATTGTTTTTGCATTGAGTACGTCGGGCTGAAGCACGAGCCTGCTGCACGGCAGGTAGCAAAAGAGCCACCAATACCCCGATGATGGCAATGACCACCAAAAGCTCAATCAGCGTAAAGCCACTGCGCTGAGAGCCGGACGCAGCTCTTCGGTACGTACGCATCTCAGTAATTCCAATATTGGACCTCTGTCTATGCCGCACACGGTACAAATTATCGGCGTCAGTCCCGAAGTTGTCTACGACCGTCAGTGACAAATCGCTCGAACGCGTGAGAAGTGTACCACTGATGCCAGCGTCTTTCGGCGGAGACCGACGGCTCGAAACATCGAACTGCGCCCTTTCGCTCGTCGAAGGCACGGGCGCAGTCACGCGGCAGCAAGGTTTACCCAAACTCCGTTTTCGGAAAACGCCGCAAAGTTGGCGAAATCGCTACTTCAGGAAGAACGGGCAATTTGAGGGAAAGCGGCTAAGGCCGGATCATGGGACTGGCCGATTTCATGACCACAGAAGGGAGTCTCGGTTTGTTCCGCAGAACCCGAACGCGGCGATGGATCGCCGAGTGGTTCGAGTTCTGAATCGAGACTGCCAAGTCATTTTTACCGCTCGCGGCGCGTCTGGTCCGATCTTCCCGACAGTCAACGGTTGAAGAAGGAACCCATCGCCGGCTGCGACAGGGAAGGTCAGGCGGTCCAATGAAACGGCCCACTCTTCGCATCTCCGTGTTTGCTGCAACGATTGCTCTCTCCACACTCGGCACCTGTGCGATTGCTCAAGCTGAAGGGCCGAAGCCGTTCTACTCGAAGCTCAACCCGAAGAACTGGTTCCGCAAGTCTGACGACGCGGCCAAGAAGGAAGACTCGAAGAAGGCGGATAACGAGAAGTCAGAAACCAAGGTCTCCGGTGAAACCACCACGGCGACTCGTCCCTATCTGAAGGATGATCCGTTCCTGGTGACTCCAGTGGACGATGAAGAGGCTCCAGCCAAGGTGACCAAGCAGGCCGAAGCGAAGGACCTGCCCGAGATCCACGCGAAGCCCAAGGCTTCCACGGAGCGTCAGACGGCTAAAGCGGCTCCTGCGGCGAAAACGCCCGCTGAATCGACTCCCGCTCCGGCGAAGACGCCAACGGCTGCGAAGGCTCCCACCACGGCCAAAGCTCCCGCGAACGCCAAGGGCCCGGCCAACAAGGGTAAGCAGAACGAGTTTGCCGAAGGGTTTGACGGCGACTTCGCGAAGCTGGTCGAGACCGTGAAGCAGGAAACGGTGAACGAGTCTGAAGACGAGCCCACGCCCGCTCCAGCCGCCGCGCCGCGTCGTACGAAGCTCGAACCAAAGCCGGTGGCTCAAACGCCCGCGTCGCGTAAGTCGGACGCGCCGCTGATGCCCGATCTGAATTCCGCTCCTGCGGACGACGAACCCGAGGCGCAAGAGGTCGCTGAGTCGCTGCCAGCGAGGGCTTTGCCAGAGCGGACCCTGCCCGATCGCATGCTGCCTGACACAGCCGCTTCGGAGAACAAGCCGGCTGCGGTTACGCCAGAAGTTCGTAGCCCGCGTTCGATCGCGAAGACGGAAGCCAAGAAGCCCGACCTTGCCGGGGACCAGAAGGAGATTGAAGACAAGGCTGAGAAGGCTGACGACTCCGACGCCGCTGAGGTTGATCAGTTCGTCGTCAATCAGCGAGCGAAGGACGCCGAGGATGCCATCAAGGCGGCTGAAGCGCATCTGGCGGAGATGGAGCGTCGCGCCGAACTCGCGGCTCAGCGAGCCAAGGCGGCTCCGTCCGCAACGAAGTCCGCTGCCCCCAGGGCTCCAGAAGCTCCGGTCAAGCCAGAGAAGATGCGCGAGGCTTCTGGCTTCGTGATTGTGAAAGCAGATCCGGCCGCGACTCAGGGGATCACCAAGATCACTCCGGAAGAAGCAGCCGCGGAATCAGCTCCTGTCATCATGGATGACTTCGTGGCGGCTGGTCGCAAGGAGATGGACACGGCACTGGCTCGCACTGCTCAGGCTCAGAACGTTCGGGAAGCTGCGACGAAGACGAATCGTCCCGCCGCGCCGGCCGTTGCTGCGACGCCTGCTCCGTCCATCGGTTTGGATGTGTCGAAGCCAGTCATGTTGCCGCGCGGCGAACAGACGCCACGTCCCAAGCAGACACTGGAATCGGCCATTGCGAGGAAGCCGGCCGCGACTCCGGCCACCGATTCTCCCGTGAAGCTGATGGCCCCGGTCGATAGTTCGGGCCTGATCGTCTCCAGCGACCTCGTGCCGGACCGCAAGTTCTACACGACGTCGCAGGCGTTCCAGCAGGCTGGCCGCAACGCGAAGAGCGACATCAGCCCGACGAGCAGTTTGAGTGCGCCCGCTGTTGCCAAAACGGACTCGAAGTCCGATGAGCAACCGCATGGTGGCATTATCATCCTGCCGGCCGGCAAAGCTCCTCGTGAGCTGGACAAGACCCAGTCGGGCACCGCTCGTGTCACCGCGAACAAGGCTCCAGGGCGGTTGTCTCCGGACGGCACGCGAGTGCAACAGCTCTCCTATGAGGACACAGCTCCCCTGGAAAGTCACCTGCCGACATTGAGCATCAACTCCTCGAAGTCGACTGCTGACGAGGGTAATGGCCCGCTGCTGATCCTGCCCAAGACCTCTGCTGAAGCTGCGGAAGAGGCTGACGACGACGCGACGGCACGAGCCAGTGCTCCCATCCTGGAATTCCCGGAAGAGCCTGAGACCCCGCGTCCCAAGAAGAGCGGTTCATCAGGCTGGTTGCTGGGGGCGCTGGCCTTCATTGCCGCTGGATGCGGAATTGGCGTCATGATCCGCAAGAAAGGTCAATTCGGCGCGATCGCGGTTGCCCCGGCTGCGGCTGACGGAGAAAACACCGCCACGTAAACGTCGGTGTCAGACTGTGACTTATGGTTGTCGCGAGGAATGCGAGGCTCACCAGCCACGCTTCCTCGCGATTTCATTTGGTGACCTGCTCAATCCAGGCAGCGTTCATAAGGTGAGACGCAGCAACTGACCGCACAGCAACTCAACCGACGTCGCCACCGGAGTGAACTATGTCTGCCGATCCATGGAGCCGACCAACGCTCGAAGACCTGAAAGTTGTGCTCGAATCGATCGGCAAGACTGACCCCGAGCACGAGCGTGCGGCCGAGCGACTGGATCTGTCGGTTCCCGCCGAGATTACGACCTCACGCGGCGCCACGATTGCCGCCATGACCCGCGAGATCAGCCGCTTCGGTATCGGCCTGTTCCACCGCGGCTCGATCAATCCCGGCGAAGTCACCGTGAAGATGGCCAGCGACACTCGCGAGTATCGCTATCTGGTGAAGCTCGAATGGTGCCGCCCCGCGACGAACGGCATGTTCCTCAGCGGCGGTCAGTTTTTGGGCAAGCTTGATCCTGAATAACATTCAGCAGTCCAAGCCACGGATGACTCACCAGAGAAACGCAGATGTATCAGCTCCGCGTTTCATCCGTGTTCGATCCGTGGCTCAAACAATTTTCTCAGGCCGTCTGCGATTACAGCTTGGCCACACCATCCCGCACGGCCTTCAGGCAGACTTCAATGTCTGACAACGGGTTCATCGGGTTCTCTTCGTATTCCAGCGCCAGCGCGTACTGGTAATCCAGCTTCCTCAGGAGCTTGAGGCACCCGACGATATTCAGGTCGCCTTCGCCGAGGATGCGGAACTGTTTCTTGCCATCGGGATGCGTCTTCACGTCCTTGAAGTGCACACCGAAGACGCGCTTGCCGAGCCGTTCGATCGCCTCTTCCGGCTTCTCGTCGCTGCGGAGAAAGTGGCCGGTATCAACACAGGCTCCGATCTTCGGGTGTCGGTCCTTCACCATTTCCTCGACCTGGCTGATCTTGCCGAAGTTGCGGTCTTCGGGGCCGTGATTGTGAATGGCGATTGGGATGTCGTACTCGGCGACGAGTTTATCCAGCAGGTCGAAGGTCGCCTTGTCTTTCTTAGGGCCGGCGCTCAACGACACGATGCCCATGGCTTTGGCGTAATCAAACACCGCCCGGGCTTTGGTTTCGTCGGCGTCGAAGCCCACAACTCCATAGGCCATCAGCTTGATGCCGGCATCGTCGAGCATCTTCTTTTGTTCGGCGATCTTGCCAGGGACGTTGTTCTGCGGGATGTGACCGGGGAACGCTTCCCACACTTTCACGCCCAGCTTCTTCGTGTGCTGCAGGGCTTCTTCGACCTTGAAGTGCCTCAACGAGTAGCTCTGCAGACCCATCTTGAATCCGCCGTATGGATCTTTCTCTTCGGCCTGAGCCAGCGTTCCGAAACAGGCGGCTCCCGACAACGCGGCGGCGGTCCCGAGGAACCGGCGACGCGAAAACTGCGCGGTCTCAAATTGCGACATGTGGTGTGCTCCCATTGTCCCGAGGTGAAGGTTCAACAACACGCTCAGGTTAGCCATCCGCACTCAGCGTTGCGACAATGCCCGACATCATCGCTGCCAGCGCACTCAGCATCCGTTATCCTCTCGCTGTGATTCTTCAGGTCCTTCTGGTCCCTTAAGTCCTTTTTTCCCTGGCAACGCCCCCGTGAGCTTCTCCTCAGTCAACCGCAACCCCTCAGCCAAAGACCTGCGAGTCTTCGCCGGGCTGCTGATTCCTTTTTGCGGTTTGGTGGCCTATTGGCTGCAGCACCGGGAATTCTCGCAGGAAGTCTACGGCTCCGTCTTCGCTGCTGGACTGATCGTCGGGCTTGTCGGCCTCTTCGCTCCGCAAGCGATCCGTTGGGTTTATGTCGGTTGGATGCTGGCGGTGACTCCCATCAGTCTGGTGGTGACGTACGTCATCATGGCACTGGTGTTCTTTGGAGTCTTCTGGCCGATCGCCTGGCTTATCAATATCCGCCAACGAGATCCGCTGAAGCTGCAATTTGACAAGCACGCCCCCACCTATTGGGAACCTCGTCGCCAGCAAACCAATCTGCGCCGCTACTTCCGCCAGTACTAGTCCGCATCGCGCACAGGACCATCAGATTATACTTGGCGTGAGGTATAAACCTGGAACGCCCGTGGTGGTATCGGCAAGGTCACTCGGCGGGATCGTTCCAGCGTTTTGGCGACTTCGATATCGCCGGGCCCGTTCCAGCAGGTGTCAGCGGAGTTGATCACACAGGTCAGGGGATAGCTGACTCGATCGAGCTTCACAGATGCGGCCGTCTGCTGCGTGTTGAAGAGGATGAGCGTCTCGGTCTCCGTAGCTCGATAACGCAGGCCGAAGCATCCTGACTCCGACCAATCCAGAACATCAATCTGATCACGGCGGCGAACCTGCAGAGCGGGGCACTCCCGCCGTAACTTGAGCAGTGTTCGATAGAGTTCGCGCAACTGGCTGTGAGGCTCTTGTTGCTTGAGTTCGTGATTCAGTCGCGATGCAGCGAATGTTTGCTCGCTCTGCGGATCAGGCGGCTCGTGCTGCCATTCAAAATGCGCAAAATCACGTTTGCGACCGCGACGCACAGATTCCACCAAATGAGCGTCAGAATGGCTTACGAAATACTGAAAAGGGGCGGTCTCACCATACTCTTCGCCCATGAACAACAACGGCATGTAAGGTGTCAGGCAAACGAGACCAGCCGCGAGCTTCAGCGATTCAAAGTCAACCAGTTGCGACAGTCGCTCGCCGAAACAGCGGTTTCCGGTTTGATCATGATTCTGTGCGGCGATGACAATCTGCCGCGGATCAAGCTGCGGTTCACTCGCGCCGTGCCGACGACCGCGATACTTCGACGGCTGTCCGCTGAAAACGTATCCGTCGCGGACCGACTTTACGAGATCTGCTACTCCAGAATAATCCGCATAATACCCTGACTGCTCGCCGGTCAGAGTCACGTGCAGCGCATGATGGAAATCATCAACCCACTGCGCGTCGAGTCCATAACCACCAACGGCTTTTGGTTGCACCAGTCGCGGAGCATTGAGGTTGCTTTCCGCGATGAGCAACAAGTGTCGATTCTGGAGCTGAGCAGTCTCGGCAGTGACGTCGGCTAGTTCCTGCAGGAACGGACGTGCGGATTGATCAAAGATGGCATGCACGGCATCCAGCCGCAGGCCGTCGATGTGATAGTCGCAGTACCACATCAACGCGTTCTCGATGAAGAAGCGGCGCACTTCGTCGCTGCGCTTACCATCGAAGTTCAGGGCGTCGCCCCACGGGGTCTGATACCGGCTGCTGAAGTAGTGGGCGAATTCGCCGAGGTAGTTGCCTTCCGGTCCCGGATGATTGAAGACCACGTCCAGAATGACAGCGAGCCCGCGCTGATGGCAGGCATCGACCAGCCGCTTCAAACCATAAGGCCCGCCGTATGAGTTCTGCGGAGCGAACAGAGACACGCCGTCGTAGCCCCAGTTCCGCGAACCGGGGAACTGGGCGACAGGCATGATTTCGATCGCTGTGATGCCCGTCTCGGCCAATTCATCCAGGTACGGAATCACGCCCTCAAACGTGCCGGATGGCGAGAATGTGCCAATGTGCAACTCGTAGATGACGAGATCGTGACAGGTGCGGCCCGACCAGTTGGAATCCGCCCAGTCAAACCGCTGATCAACGATCGCAGACGGCTGATGTACGCCGTCCGGCTGAAACTGCGATGCGGGATCGGGCCGCTCAGCACCGCCATCAAGTCGGAAGCTGTATCTCTGTCCGGCCTGTGCTTCGGGAACGAACACGGTCCAGTAGCCGTCCGCCTCGGAGTGCATCTCAACGTGTCGGGGTTCGCTGCCGCTGAGCACGAGTTCGACTTGCTTAGCTTTCGACGCCCAGACGCGAAACTGGCACCCGCCGCCGGGTGCGAGCCGGGCTCCCAGTCGCGGCGGATAAAGCGGATGTCGGCGGTCAAAGGCGGTCGGCATGGTGAGCCCTGGAATCGGAATCGGGAACGCGTCGAGGATCTCGGGCGGGAAACTTACAACAATTGGAATTTAGGGAAACTGCGGGCCAAATACGGATCATGTCGGGGCGTTGTTGCGAGGGTTACAGAGCCCGTTTCCGGGAACTCAAATCAACGATCTGACATCTAACCAAATTTCGCCTGACTGGACTCTCACGCGCTTGAGAATCGGGTCGGCTCTGCTCAGTCTGATGAGCGCCTGTCTTCCGAATGGAATCTCTTCAAACTCAGGGCTGTCCCATGCTCCTTGTTTCGTGGTTTAAACCCTTTTCGCAGCGGTTGTTCCGGAAATCATATGCCCGTCACGCCGGTGTCTTTCGCTCGCTGAGCTGCCTGAGGCGGCGGGCTCGGCAGGTGCGGCCTCTGGAAGTGCTGGAACACCGGGTTCTGCCCGCCACTTTTCTGGTCAACACGACGGTAGACGGCGTGGATGCCAATCCTGGCGATGGTATCGCTCAGACGGCGGGTGGCCTGACAACCCTGCGAGCGGCCATTCAGGAGGCGAACGCATTCAGTGGTAATGATCTGATCGAGGTGCCGAGCGGCACGTACAACCTGAGCACTTTCGGCACGAACGAGGACGCCGGGGCCACTGGCGACTTCGACATCTCGACCCAGGTTACGATCACCGGCGCGGGAGCGGCGGATACCGTGATCGATTTCGTCAACGCTGACCGCGTGTTCGATCTCACTTCGAGCGCGAAGGTCACTCTGAACGATCTCAAGATCCGCCGCGGCGCGACGGCGCTCTCGAGCGACGATGGTGCCGGCATCAGAAACGCGGGAACGCTGACTCTGGATGGCGTGGTCGTCGAAGACTGCACCAGTGCTGGCCGAGGTGGCGCCATTGCGAGCCTGACGGGGTCCACGCTGACGATGCAGGATTCAGTCGTCGCGCGCGGCTCGGCATCCGGAACCGGCGGCGGAGGAGGACTCTACAACAGCGGCACGGCGACCATCACGCGATCCACGTTCGACGCGAACACGACGACCTCGGCCGGAGCGAGCATTGTGAACTCGGGCAGCGGGGCGAGTCTGTTGCTCGTCGAATCAACAGTGCGCGGCGGACGGGCTCCGACCAATCGCAATGGCGGCGGTCTCTTTAATGGAGCAAATGCGATCGTTCGGCGTTCAACGTTTAGTGACAATCAAGGCTACGACGGCGGAGCGATCGTCAACAGTGGCGGCGGAAATGCATCGCTGTCCGTTGAGAACTCGACGATCAGCGGCAACCGCGCGTTTAATACCGGCGGCGGTATTTTCAACGAGGCTACGAACGACTCTGTCTCGGTTACCAATTCCACCGTTGTGTCGAATACCGCGGCGTTGAACGGTGGTGGCGTTTTCAGTTCCGGGAACACGACGATCCGCGGATCGATTATTGCGGATAACTCGGCCGGTGTCGGCGGGCCGGAATTGTTCGGGTCAATCACTTCCGGCGGGTATAATCTGATCCGAGCCGGCACGTCCAAAATCAGTACCGACATTGTCGGTGTCGATCCGCAGTTGCAACCGCTGGGAAACTACGGTGGACCGACGGCAACTCACCGTCCGCTGCCGACCAGTCCGGTGATTGATGCGGGCGATCCAACAGACGTGCTGCTCGACGATCAACGGAATGGCGTTCGAGCAACTGATGGTGACAACGACAGCACGCTGACTGTTGATATCGGTGCCGTCGAGGTTCAGGCTCTCGCAATCACGCTGCCTGATACCAGTAATATCACCGTGAAGCTCAACGGTGGAAACATCGATGTGATCGACAACACCACGAGCCTCACCTTGTCGTCGACGCTGTTTGACTCGACGGGGAATGTGAGTATTACCGGTTCGACGAGCGATGATCAGGTCACGGTTGATTTCTCGAACGGCAATCCGATTCCCACTGGCGGGTTTGTGGTCGACGGTCAGGGGCACGGCGGGAGCGGCGACAAGCTGACGTTGAAGAGCACGAGTTTCACGGCGATCAGTTATTCGCTGCTGCCTGCCGCGGCGGGGCAGATCAGCCTTGATGCCGCAGCGGGGACTTCGGTGCTGAGCTTCGTGAATCAGGAGACGATTGATGATCAGCTCGGTGTTGCAAATCGTGCCTTCAATCTGCGCGCGACCGCCGATCAGGCAGCCCTCGGCGATGATGGCGTCGCGTTGAATGCAACGAGTTCACTGGCCCTCACGGGCGCTGAATCGATCCTGTTTTCCAGTCCCTCTGCAACGGTCACCGTCTCAGGCGGCACCGGTGGCGACCAGATCACCGTCGGCGATCTAGACGGGGGGTATGCTGGTACATTGCTGGTGAAGGGTGATGCCGGGAACGACGTAATTTCGGCTGCGGCTCGCACGACTCCGATTCAGATTTTCGGCGGTACCGAGCCTGACCTGATTACGGGTGGCTCCGCGAACGATGTTCTGATTGGTGAAGACGGCAATGACACCATGTTCGGCGGTGCCGGCAATGATCAGGTGCTGGGTAGCGCGGGCATTGACTCTTTGAACGGTGGCGACGGCAACGACGTGGTACGAGGTCAGGGCAGTTCTCGTGACTCGCTCACCGGCGGACCTGGCAATGATACGCTCGACGGTGCCGGCAACGATGTGCTGATCGAAGTCGGTGATGTCAATTTTGTGCTCACTGATACGCAATTAACCGGCTTGGGGACTGACAAGCTGATCGGTTTGCCCGAAGCTTCCCTGACTGGCGGAGTGAGCGCGAACAAGATCGATATCTCGGCCTATACCGGGTACGGCGTCGAATACGGTGGCCCTGGCAATGATACTTTAATTGGTAGCGCCGGGCCGAACTTCATGCTGGGCGATGAAGGCGACGATTCTTTGATCGGACTTGGCGGCAACGATTCTCTGCTGGGTGCCGCGGGTCGAGATACACTCGATGGCGGCGACGGGAACGATGCCTTGTTCGGTCAGGGGGCGTCGGCCGATCAGCTCACTGGTGGTCTCGGTAATGATACGCTGGACGGCGGTGCCGGTGCGGACCGGATTTTTGAATCCGGGAATGTCAATTTTGTACTGTCGGATTCCGTGTTGAGTGGCATGGGTACAGACCGCGTCGTCGGAGTTGAGGAAGTACGGCTGACGGGTGGAGCAGGCGCCAACAGCATTGATGCCAGCGCGTTTACTGGTCGAGTCGATCTCTACGGCCTGGATGGCAATGATACTCTGATTGGCTCGGCCGGCGCGGACTTCCTGTACGGCGGCAACGGCAATGATGTGCTCAAGGGACGTAATGGCAACGACACGCTCTTCGGCGAAGCGGGCAACGATACGCTCAACGGCGGCATCGGTAACGATTCTCTGAATGGCGGCGCTGGTACCGATGGTCTGTCCGGCTGGGATGGCAACGACACTCTGGTGGGCGGCACCGAGAACGACACGCTCTATGGCGGTCTCGGAACCGATTCGCTTAACGGCGGTACTGGTGATGACACGCTGCAAGGCGGCGACGCAGTCGACACTCTGCTGGGCGATGTGGGCGTCGACAAGTTGACGGGCGGAACAGGCAACGGAACTGGCAACGGCGACAGCTTCCCTGACGCTCTGGCCGGCGAGATTGACGAAGCCTTCAACATCAATCCGCTGCCGACGTGGATCGATCAGGTCTGACGGGTGATGTGTGCTGTCGTTTCGGCGTTCCAAGTTCGTAGTCCCGGTTGATTGCGATCAGAGCCGGGTTCACGCGAAGGCGCGAGGCTCGCGAAGAATGCCGACCTATCAGGGAACTCCGTGGAAGCGCGTTGCCGCTCTGATAGATCCGTTTCCTGCAATCTGTTGGAATTCAATCCCGAGGATTGATCCACTCTGGCTCAGTGCCGTTTAGTCTCGACAGTCTCGTTCAGATTGGCGAAACAAACCAATTCGCACATCTAGAACGAGGAACTGCAACATGGCTGAATACGAAGGATCTCCGAAAACGTGGCCGCCGCTGGGACTTCCGGTGGGCAGCGTGCGAGCCCTGCTGACGCTGATGGTCGTCGGAGTGGTCGTGTCGGGAATCGCTCTCCGCCGCGAAGTGAATTCGCTGTGGATCGAGACACTGCTGATCGCACTGGCTCACTACTACACGTCGCGACGCTTCGTGGCCTTGCCGCCGGACATCCGCAAGCGGCTCGAAAACGAAGGCGTGCTGGACAAGGAACAGAACCCGCTGTTTCTGCCGAAGCATTCGATCCGCTTCATCATCCTGGCGGCCTTCATCGGTCTGGGCGTCTACCTGCACAACGAAGGCCGGTTGTTTGAGCCACAGGCCGTGGCTCTGCTGGGCACACTGGCAGCCTACGCCGCAGGCCTCGTCTGGCGCGGATTCTTCGGTTGGATGAATCGCAAGCGGACGACGCCGCCCTCCGGTTATTGGGGCGACCTGCGAGCCTTGGCGATCCTGCTGATTCTCGCCGTGGATGCGGGCTTCGAAGTCTACGGCCACAGCGAACTCCTCCCCCACGAGTTCCACCAAGTCGCCATGGGCCTGATGCTGTTCTACTTCGGGTCGCGGTAAGCATTTGATGAACGCGTGCAATGGCAGCCACCGGCTCTCTCAGCCCGCGAACCGGGGGGCCCCGATCGCGATCGTCTCACGCAAAGGCTCGCGCAGGATTGGAGAATGCCTCGTGAACGCAGCATTCCCCGATCTTCGCGTGCCAGATTTCTGCAAGCTTCTTGATCGTTATTTCGTAGTCGCGGCACTCAGGAATCGAAAGCTCGATGTCGTCAGCAAAGCGAAGATCTCTTTCAAGGATGGTTCTGGAACTCGGGTCTTTTTGAATATACCGGCAAATTGCTGGTGGAGGGGCAGTCACGATTGTGACATTAGCAACATGTGCCTCAATCATGTCTCGCCATTTTCCTTCGTTGAATATCGGAAGACCATACTCCTTACGCTTGTTCTCGTAGTGCTTGGTATAATCTGCAACAAAGATGATTTCCCGGGCATTCGCATGAAGCGCCGCGTCGAGCAAATTGTAACGATTCGTCGCAGCCTGGGCGTTGGGTGCGTATGGACCTTCGTCGGGAAGGAAGCCATTAACCGTGCTCACCACAACCGTTGCTGTCGGCTCCCCGGTCCCGACAAACTTGACCAATTGCTCTTGCGCATCCGGGCCGATGGTACCTCTTAGATCGGCGTCAATTTCACCGCCCACAAATCTCATGGCGCGTAGCCGTTTCCGAAAGGAGACGTTCTCGTAGTACTCCCTAGCCAAACTGCCATTGGATGTAATGATGGTAATTCCTCGCTTGTACGCGGCCAGAGCCAAGCCTACGTAGAGTCCGCCAGACCCCTCCGGAATTATCACCACGTCTTCGTCTCTGACGAGCGCAACTCCCAGCGCCGTGCCGGAGGCTGCCAGGTATCGTGCCACCAATTGTTTTTCATGCTGATTCTGGTAGAGACGGTCACCGAAGCGTGACGCGAGAGAGTATTCGCTGATGGGCTCAAGGTTCTCTAGATGCCAGTCCCACCAAAGCTGGATCAGTTGATCGAATGATGCTACGCAGGCTCGACCCAAGATGTCGGGTAAAGACCTGAACTCACGCAGTGCATCACCCACCGGAATGGGTCTCAATTGATCGAGGCTCGTATTGGACAACGACTGTTGAGCGAAGTCGTTCAGATGGTCCCTCGGCACAGATGGCATTCTCAAGTGCCTGGGAATCAGCCTCTGATACTCGCCATTCGTAATCAACTTGCTCCGGTAAAGAAACGTCGCAAAGTCCATTTTGAACCTCGGCGTGGACGAAGGTGGGAACGAGCAGGCAGGAGACACGTGGGCAGTTGCGGTGTATGCATGAGTTGACAGGGTTAACTGTCGCATTGTCAATCAAAATGTGCGCTTCGATTCAAAGAAATTGATCTGTCACTTGAGACGACGGGGCAGTCACTCGCTGACACGCCGTCCAGAAGTCTACGGGTACCTTGGACATTTCTGACGAGACTGGTTGTCATTCCGTCTGCCTCGAGGTTTCATCGAAAGGACGGAGTGATGCTCATTCGACTCGAACATTCGCGACGCGGATTCATTGTGACATTGATCGGCCTGGTTGTGGGATTTGGCAGCGTGGTCTCGGCTGCCAATCCGCAGACGGCGCGGGCTCAGAAGTTTATTGACGCGTATCTGGCCAAGATGCGGCCGATCGAAAAATCCGCAGCGATTGCCTGGTGGAACGCGAACACATCCGGCAGCGAAGAAGACTTCAAGAAGAAGGAAGAAGCTCAGAACCGCATTGATGCCGCTCTGGCCGACCCGGTGGCGTTTCGCGAGCTGAAGACGATTCGCGAGCAAGCGGGGATCGATGATCCGCTCGTTGCGCGCCAGATCGATGTGCTGTATCTCAGCTATCTGGAGAAGCAGGTCGATCCGCTGCTGCTGCGCGAGATGAGTGCCCGGGCCAACGCGGTCGAAAAGGCCTTCAACGTCTATCGGGCGAAGGTTGATGGCAAGGAACTCAGCGACAACGACGTCCGCAAGGTCATGAAGGAATCCAAGAGTTCCGAAGAACGTCGCAAGGCTTGGGAAGGCAGCAAGGGCGTCGGTGCGCTGGTCGAGAAAGACCTGAAGGAACTGGCTCGGCTGCGCAATCAGGCGGCGTCGCAGTTGGGTTTTGGTAACTACCATCAGTTGATGATGCATCTGGCCGAACAGGATCAGGGCCAGGTGATGAAGCTCTTTGACGAGCTGGATGAACTCACTCGCGAGCCCTTCCGCAAAGCCAAAGCCGAGATCGATGAGCGCCTGGCGGCGCACTGCGGCATCAAGGTTGAAGAGCTGCGTCCGTGGCATTATCACGACCCGTTCTTCCAGGAATCGCCCGCGGTGTTCGGAGCGGATCTGGATGCTATCTACGAAAAGCAGGACATCCTGAAGCTGTGCAGCACGTTCTACTCGGGCATCGAGCTGCCGGTGGATGACGTCATCAAACGCAGCGACCTGTTCGAGAAAGCTGGCAAGAGCCCGCATGCCTTCTGCACTGACATCGACAAGGAAGGCGATGTGCGCGTTCTGGCCAACGTCGTCCCCAGCGAGCGTTGGATGGACACCATGCTGCACGAACTGGGGCACGCGGTGTATTCCAGCAAGAACATCCCGCAGTCGGTGCCGTACATCGTGCGCGACGCTTCACACATCCTGACGACCGAAGGCATCGCGATGATGTTCGGTCGGCTTGCCAAGAACGGTGAATGGCAGCAGGCGATGAAGATCGCCCCGACTGAAGCGGAAGCTCGCAAGAAGCTCAGCGATGATGGCGCCCGCGTGCTGCGGAACCAGTTGCTGATCTTTTCACGCTGGTGCCAGGTCATGCTGCGGTTTGAAAAGGGGCTCTATGAGAACCCCGATCAGGATCTCAACAAGCTGTGGTGGGATTTGGTTGAAAAGTATCAACTGCAGCATCGGCCCGACGGACGTAATGCGCCGGATTATGCCAGCAAGATTCATATCGTCGCGGCGCCGGTGTACTACCACAATTACATGATGGGTGAGTTGTTCGCGTCGCAGTTGCACCATGCGATCACGCGCGAAGTCGCCAAGAGCAATGATCCTCGCAAGGTGGTGTACGTGAACGATCCGCGCGTGGGAGCGTTCCTGAAGCAGAAGGTCTTCGCCCCCGGCCGAACGCTGAGCTGGAATCAGCTCACGAAGTTTGCCACGGGTGAGGAGTTGAACCCCAAAGCCTTCGCAGCCGACTTCAAGCCGTAAGCGTAGAGCGAGATTTCACTAGGGGGAGCCTGTGTTCCAGGCTTCCCTTCTTTTTCGCAGTGGTTCACTGGGCGAGTTTCTTCAGCACCAGTTGTGCCCGGCTGCGGACTCGCGCGCTGCGGTCGTTGGCGGCGAGATCGGCGACTTGATTACGAACTTCAATGGCTTTCGTTTCCGCGAGTCCACACAAGGCGGCTTCTCGCACTTCCGGGCTTTCATCGCGCAACGCGTCCATCAGGCTGGCGACGAGGCGCGGGTCGGATGAATCCCGCAGCTTCAGGACGAGCATCGATCGCAGTGGGCGATGTGGATCCTTCATCGCTCGAGCGAGCGGTTCCACTCGACGCGGGTCGCGGGAATCAGCCAGCACATCAATCGCGGCCATGCGAATTTCCGCGTTCGGCGAGGAAGACCACTCCAGCAACAGGTCCACCGTGGGTTCATCCAGCACGTACCCCAGATGAAGAACGGCCCGCGCAGTGGTCCAGAGATTGACCGTCAGATCGACGCCCTGAGCTGCCGTTTCCTTCCGCCGCTGAATGAACTGCAGGAGCGACTGACGGATCATCGCCGAAGTGCCGGGTGGCGATGATCGCGGTCGCTGCATGCGGAGAGCTTCAGCCTCCAGCAGCCGCAGTTGATCGATGACGTCCAAGCGCTCAAATGTCGTGTCGCTCGCCAGGACCTGACGCAGTTCATCGATGCCTCGCTGATCCCCCAGCCAGGCGAGGCACGCGACGATCACCGTACGCTCCGGCTTGCGGTTGCCAACTTTTCTCAAGGCGTCAGCGATCGCATCACCGCCAGCGGGATGTCCAATGAGCGCCAAGGACCAGCAGCAGGTGCGCAGGACCTCAGCCGACGATTCATGTTTCATCGCGTTGGACAAGGCCTGCGCAGCTTGCAGACCGGTCAGGTGACGCATGCCACGAATCGCACTCAGGCGTAGTTCAACGACTTCGTGTGTGAGGACTGGAGCGACCAACTCCAGTGCCCGCGGATGCTTCAAGCTGGCGACGGCCGCGATGGCTTCCGAATGCACCTTCAGCGAATGATGACGCAGCAGTGATTCCGCGACGTCCGCACAGGCCTCATCTCCCAAAACTCCCAGGGTGTGCATGGCAAATGCCACCAGTCGGTCATCGTCTGGTTTTGAGTTAAGTATACTCAGTAGTTCCGGCACGAGGATTCGCAGTTTGCTGTGCGACTGCGGATCCATCGCACATGCCAGACTCACCACGTTCAGCAGTTGCTTTTGCTGCTTAGGCGACGAGGGCTTGAGAATTCTAGCTGCCAGACTCGCGAGTTCCGCCCAATCCATGGGCTGCAAGGCTTCCGATTTCACCAGCAGTTGCAGAAGAGTGGATGTCGCTACCGCATGGTGAGCCTCAACGACTTCTTCCGCAGCCAGCCATTGATGAAGAACTGGCCAGACGGCCGCCGGACTGGCTTGAGCCAAACCCAGCACAGCGGGGTTGTCCTGCCAGAACTGCGGCTCATCGACCGAGTAAGTGAGCGATGCTTTGAGCAGAACCTGCAACGCGAGCGGATTGCACGTGCGTCCGAGCGCACGACACAAATCCTTCTCGTAGCTCTGCATCAAAGTTCGGCCGACGTTCGGGAACTCGCGTGCATGCAGGTACGCTTCAAGCAGCGGTTCCACTGAGTTCTCATCGGTCAGCTCGACCACGGCGCGTGCGATGGAGATGGCCAGGGCTCGCTCTGAGTCGGTTGCCGGATACTGATGCGGCAACATCGCCAGAAACGCGGGCACGCTGTCTGTATCCTTGAGCTGCGTGAGCACATTAACGATGCAGGCTCGACGTTCGGGAAGTCGCTTTCGCAGCACAGGGATCGCCGCGCGGTCACCGATTTTGCCGAGTGTCGAGCAGATCAGATTCAACAACTCGTTCGCGTACGCATCCACTTCATCCTGCGGCAGGACTTCACGCTCGACTTCCTCCTTGAACCAGAAGGGCTCACGCTTCCTGAAGATCAGCAGTAGAGGCTCAACGGCGCGACTGTCGCGGTATTCACCGAGCGTCCGCACCAGGGCGATCAACGTCATCAGCTCATGCTCGTTGCGGATGGCTTGAATCAGCGGTTCGACCAGCCGCCGATCGTTCGGAAACCGCTCGGCGAGCACTCCTGCGACGTTCGCTGCCTGAACGCGTGCGCGATAGTCCTCGTGACTCAACGCGGTTTGAATGACGTTGAGTGATTCCTGATCAAGCGGCGTGCGGTCCTGCACAATTTGGTTCAGTCGCTTGGTCAGGACTGTCCGCGATTCGATCGCTTCGGCCAGCGGTGAGTCGTCCGCCGCGGCGCACGGATTCGCCCAAGATGAGATGAGCCAGAGGCAGAGGTACCAGAATTCGAAACGTTTCATCCTCAAGGCAGCGACCAGACAACAGTGTTCAAGGGTGAGCGAGACCAGAGACGTTGACTCCGCACGGGCTGTGCTGCAAGACGTCTCCGCACTTTATTCGTGCCGCAGGGCTTCGATGGGGTCCATTTGGGCGGCTCGCGAGGCCGGGTAGAGACCGAACAAAACGCCGACCGCGACCGAAATGAAGAACGCTGCGCCGACGGACCAGGGAGCGATGATGGGTTCCAGGTTCTGGATCGTGCTTGGCAAAGCGACCCAGACCTCAGGCAAGCCCTCGCGAATGATACCCTGCACGGCCCAGACACCGACGCCGCACAACGCACCCATGATGACGCCCAGAACTCCGCCCGTACCAGTCAGCACAATGGTCTCAGCCAGAAACTGCGAGATGATGTCTTTGCGTCGCGCGCCGAGTGCTCGCCGCACGCCGATCTCACGAGTTCGCTCCGTCACCGTAGCGAGCATGATATTCATGATGCCAATACCGCCGACGACCAGCGAGATGCCCGCGATCAACACCAGCAGGACGTTGAACATGGCGCGCAGCACTTCGGCCTGACGCAGCAGTTCCTTCGGCACGACGATCGAGTAGTCCACCTGCTTGTGATACTTCTCCAGCAACGTACGCACGATGTCGGCCGTTTGTTCGACCTGGCTGATGTCTTTGACCGTCACCGTGATCTGACTGATCTGGACAATCTCGCCGCTGCGTGAGCCGGAGCCCGTTGTCATGATCTGATCGCTGAGTCGAGCGCGAAATGTCTTGAACGGAATATAGACATCGAGATTGTACTCGCGGCCTGCCAGGCTGCCGCCGATGGAAGCGGAACCAGCACGTTCGCGAGTGACTCCGATGATTGTATAGAAATCCGAATCGATCTGGATCTTCTGCCCGATCGGGTCTTCCAGTGGGAACAGCTTGTCCGCGATCTCCCATCCCAGCACACAAACGGGATCTCGGTTGTCGCCATTGATATCGGTCAGAAACTGGCCGCGATCAATAGTCAGATGGTTGATGTCCGCATACTCAGGAGTACAGCCAATCAATTGCCCATTGATGAGATGAGCGTCGTGTCGAAATTCGCGACTGATCTCACGCATAGGCACGATCGATTCAACGGTCGGGATGGTTTCGTGAATCCGGTTGAAGTCGTCGATTTTGAGTCCGTAGACCACGAAAAAGCTGCCGTCTGCCGCGCCGACCAACGGCGGTTTCACACTCTTGATAATCACATTGCGGGCGCCAAGTTCCTGAATCTGTTTTTGCGCCTGATATGAAACGCCCTCACCCAGCGCGACAAGCCAGATCACCGCCGTCACGCCGATCAGGATTCCCAGCATGGCGAGCACGGACCGCAGCTTGTGCAGGAACAGGCTTTTGAACCCGAGCCTCAACGTACGCAGCATTCGATCGAGCATGGGATAGCTTCGGCTTCCGGGTTCTCAGAGAAATCTGCCCTGTTCAGAGACCTCTGATGTCTTTGAGACGTCGGAAGTCTGTCGGCCAGCGCTCGGCACCGGCGGAGTCGGGGTGCCTCGGTTCCGCAGGTTGACTCAACCAGAGAGAATCGCACGACCAGAATCTAGGTCTGCGGGCCGCCTGCTGGCGCACCTGGTCCTCTCGGTCCGCCTGCGCCGCGCTGGCCACCTTGCTGCATGCGCTCCATCGTCTTCTTGTACACGGCGTCCGCTTCAGCTTGAGTAATAAACCCATCGCCGTCCTCGTCGTTCAGTTCAAAGCGCGTCTTGTTTCCCAGGAACGCGATCGGCTGCTTCATGTCTTCGGGGGCCTCGTCCTTGTCGATCTTGTTGTCCTTGTTCTTGTCGAGTTCGGAGAACTTGAGGCGTTGTGGACCACGAGGACGGTTGCCACCGCCGCTCTCAGCGGTCGGGCCGCCGGTCACGCCTCCCGAGGTGGAATCAGCAGCAGTTGCCGCACCGTACTTCGACTTGGTATCGATGGACTTCTCTTCAACTTTCTCTTCCTTAAGGGCGTCCGCCACGGCGGTGCGGGGATTCATGATCACCTCATCGCCCTCGGCCAGGCCGTCCTTTACTTCGACCATCTTGTCGTTCGTCATGCCCAGCAACAGCTCGCGACGTTCGGCGGATCCGTTCTTGACAACCCAGCAGACGTGCTTGCTGTTCTGATCAACGACGGCGGCAACGGGAATGGTCAGCACGTCAGTCAGGTCGGCAACCAGAATCTCGACGTCGGTCGTCATGCCCGGTCGCAAAGCCCCTGTGTCGCTGTCGATTCGCACTACGGCGGGGTATTCCTTGACCTGAGCCTGAGCCCACGATTTGGATTCCGGCTGGTTGGCAACGTGCACGACAGTACCCTGAAACTCGCGGTCCAGAACCTTCAGCAACACGCGCATGCCTAAACGCACAATATCGACTTTGGATTCGTGAATCGGAACCTTAGCCTGCATCCGCTTCAGATCGGGAAGCTGGATGATTGTCTGAGCTTCACGAACGGGAGTGCCTTCAGCAATGGGAGTCTGCTGACCACCAAAACGCCCGCTGCTTTCCTTGTAGTAGACCACCATGCCCGCCTGAGGAGCCCGGATCGTGGTCTTGGCCAGTTGGTTCGTCAGCTTCTTGAGTTTGCCTTCTTCGAGTTCGACGTTGGCGTTTTCAGAACGGGCGCGAGCCTTCGCCGCATCACGCTTGCCTTCGAGTTCCTTCAGCATCTTTTCGCGCGTGAACTTCTCCAGCACGTTCTTGGAAGTCTTCGCAGCGTCCAGATCCAGATGAGCGCGTTGCACGGCGAACTCGTCAGCTTCAACCTGCAGCGGTGTCACGAAGCCTTTGCGAGACATGCGGCGGCTGTGGTCAAGAATGTTCTCGGCACTGCGCATATTCTCCATCGCGATCTTGATCTGACCTTCAACCAACTGCATTTCTTTGACGAACACACCTTCACTGTATTCCTGCACGGCGATCGAAGCGGCTTTAGCGTCCTCGGTGGCCTGAATTTGCGCGGCGAGTGCCTTCTCGTAGATCCCCTTCTGCGATCGCAACTGCTCTTCGATGCCGGACTGGTCGAGTTGCACCAGTTCCTGGCCGGCTTCCACCAGCGTGCCATCCGCGATGATGGTCTGGATGGTACTGCCGCCAGCGATTTCGCACTTGATGTCGATGTTCTTCGCGCTCTCGATGTTGCCGTCCTCGGTAACCGTGACGACAAGCTGTTCACGTTTGACCGTGTGAGTTGTCGCGTTCGAGACCGGGTTCGAAGTGCTCTCACTGAACGGCCAGTAGCCGCGAGCCTTCATGATCCACAGGCCCGTACAGATCACGACTACGGCGCCGATCACGACGAGCGCGACATTACCGTTGCGGTTATGCCGATTATTCCGGTTAGGTAAATCGTAGGACTGCATGGCGTGATCTCGCAGCAAAAAAGGTGAGTAGCGCGCTCGAGCGTACAGGGGAGATCGGAAGGAATGCCCCCGACGCTCTCTAAAAATACCAGAGACGGTGAGGGCTTCAGAACCGTTCATCGAGCGTTGTAGGGGTTTCGTAGGCCGATTCGCAGCCTGAGCGGAACGGTTCGTCACATCAGTCTTGTCAAACCACCTTGAGAAACGATGAAGTTGGTGAGCTGCCAGGGCGTTTTCAACGTTGAACGCGGCAAATCGCAGCGATTCGCCGTACGGTTGCCCATGCAGGCGGCAGGTGGCCTTTGAATTGGGACGGACATCACAGACCGGGAGGTGTGTTTTGAACGGGTGGCTCAACAACATTTGTTGGCTGACAGATAGTTACAAGGTCTCGCACTATCGGCAGTACCCGCCCGGAACTCAGAAAGTGTTTTCGTACTTCGAAGCCCGCTCGGGGGCTCAGTTTCCCGACGTTGTGTTCTTCGGACTGCAGTACTTTCTGGAGACCTATCTGGCCGGGGCGGTGGTGACTCAGGAGAAGATCAACGTCGCCGATGAGCTGTTGCGCGGGCACTTCGGCAACTCGGTGTTTCATCGAGCTGGCTGGGAACGAGTTCTCAACAAGCACGACGGTCGGCTGCCGATCGTCATCAAGGCGGTTCCGGAAGGCACCGTGCTCTCGCCGGGCAACGTGCTCATGACCGTCGAGAACACCGACGACGATGCGTACTGGCTGACGAACTATCTGGAGACGCTGCTGGTGCAGGTGTGGTATGGCTCGACCGTCGCGACGCAAAGCCGGGCGATGAAGGCTGTCATCCTGAACGCGCTGCAGGAGACCGGCGATCCGGGGCTGATCGACTTCAAGCTGCACGACTTCGGTTTTCGCGGAGTGACCTGCCCCGAGCAGTCGGCTCTGGGTTGTGCGGCGCACCTCGTCAACTTTCGCGGCACGGACACGCTCACCGGGTTGATGCTGGCTCGCAAGATTTATGGGTGCGAGATGGCGGGGTTCAGTATCCCCGCTGCCGAGCACAGCACCATCACCAGTTGGGGTGAAGCACACGAAGTCGACGCGATGCGCAACATGCTGACTCAGTACCCGACGGGGCTCGTCGCCTGTGTCAGCGACAGTTTTGATATCTTCAAAGCGTGCTCCGAGCTGTGGGGCGGAGTGCTCAAAGAAGCCGTGCTGGCGCGTGATGGCGTACTTGTCGTGCGCCCCGATTCCGGTGATCCACCGACGATTGTCGTCGAAGTCCTGCGGCGTTTGGGCGAAGCGTTCGGCTCGACAACGAATCCGAAGGGCTTTCGCGTTCTGCATCCGAAGGTGCGAGTCATTCAAGGCGACGGCATCGACTTCGCCATGCTGCGCAAGATTCTGGACGCCGTCCGCGATGCAGGCTGGTCAGCCGACAACATCGCGTTCGGTTCCGGCGGCGGACTCTTGCAGAAGCTCAATCGAGACACGGAGCGATTCGCGTTCAAGTGCTCATCAGCGGTGGTCAACGGGCAGGAACGCGACGTCTTCAAACGGCCCATCACGGACGGTGGCAAGTCTTCGAAGGCGGGGCGATTGAAGTTGGTCCGCGATGCGAACGGCGCTTATCGCACGGTGCGGGCGCATGAGCTACCGGATCAACCCGATCAACTCGTTGAGGTTTTTCGTAACGGAGAGATCACGCGCCGCTGGTCGTTCGATGAGATCCGCGCGGCAGCGAATTTTTGACAGTCTGCGGTTAGCAAGAGTCAATCAGCGGCGACGACGATTGTCCGAGCCGCTGTCTTCCAGTTCGGCCTCAGCTTCGTCTTCCTGCAACAAGCCTTGCAGATCGATCAGGTCGCCATCATCGAGCACGGGAATCTCGTCGCTGCTGGGCGGCGGTTCTGCTTTGGACTTGGGCTTCGACGACTTCGAGGATTCCGGACGTTTCTTCTCTTCGCTCTTGGGACGCACCGGTTCCGCCGGTGGTTGCTTGCGTTCGGCCTTAACGCGGTCCGGCCTGATCGGTGCAACTTTCGCCAGCGACGGTTCGACGACGAAGCTGTCATCTTCATCGGGCAACACGACCGGCTGGTCTTCATCGGGATCGATATAGATCGGCTTCACGCTACGTCGAGGGAGCCCCATCACCGCCGCTTCGTGTTCTGCGGCGCGATTCCGGCCTTTACCCTTTTCGCGATCTTCCTCGCGGGTTCTGCCCGGCGCGGTCTGATCCTGCTTGGGAGCGGCTTGCTTGGCGGCGTCTTCGTTCGCGAGTTCGAAACGGACTTCGGCGACGGACAGCTCATCGCCAACTCGCAAGCGTTGCTCGCGATCGACTCGATGCCCGTTGATCCATACGCCATTGGTACTGGCCAGGTCACGTACGAAGATGCGGTGTTCAACCACGGCGACCAGGCAATGGGTGCGCGAGACCTTACGACTCTCGGTCAACACCACGTCACAGTCGGGATTGCGGCCAAACAGCAGCACTGGCTTATCCAGTTTGATTGCTTTGCCGCCGTCGAGAGGTATCAGCCGTAAGGCCATGACCGTGACTCTGGGGAATGAGAAGGAACGTCGTTAAATCAATCTACAAGACATCCTCCGTGCGAGAAATCACCAATCTCAACAGCACGCAATTTCCTAGATGGCATTTTCGACAAAGCTGCTGCGACGCATCCCAGCTCGCAATCCGGCACGTCCTGTATCTCATACCATTGCGAGAATTGGAGAATCCGGCAATCCGCTTGTCGGGCTGCCGGATCAGATTTCGAGGTTTGGCGGCCTTCTGAATCGCGTGGGGCACGTTCTCGACGAGCCGTTGTGGTGGGCTTCCGGACTGTGGTCGGCACTCTCCATGTGCCGACGGACCCAAGAAACCCGCACGCGGAGAGTGCGGGCCACCCAGCAGATACCGCTCCACTTCAAACTGCTCTAAAGATCCCAACTCTGACCGTTCCAGGCGAGCGTGCGCTCCATCAGGTTCACGACATCGTTCGAGAACACTTCGTAGCAGGTCTCACCCTTTTCGGCGGTCGCCAGACGCGGATGGCCGATGTGTCCGGGCACGGTGCGGTCCTTAGTGATCCAAGCCCGATTGCCCGGTGAAGCCCCTGTTCCGAAGCCGACCTCTTCCAGATTGGAGATGTCACCAACCAGGTCCGGACGGATTCGCAGCATCATGGACGTTTCCAGTTCGCAGGCGTGACCGACCTGATGCTGGTGGATGTCCTTGTTGACTTCGTGAGGTTTGCCGCCGAGCAACCAGTACGTTGCCGAGACCAGCAGCAGATCGTGGCGCGCCCGGTATTTCTGCCGGATCTCGAACAGGGCTTGCTGAGCGGGCACGATGTTTCCCCCGTGTCCGTTGATCAGCACGATGCGTTTGAAACCGACGAACAGGAAGTTTTCCACCATGTCGCGGAGCAGGTCGAGGTACACGCGCGGCGACGCTGACATCGTGCCGGGGAAGTCCAGATGGTGCTCCGAGTTGCCCAGCCACTGCAGCGGCGTCATCAGGATCTTGTCCTTCAGCCGTTCATGAGCGCGGCGGGTGACTTCGCCGCAGAGCAGGCTGTCCGTAAAAACCGGCATGTGGTGCCCGTGCTGCTCCAACGCGGCGATCGGAATCAGAACGGGAGTATCCTTCGACAGCGACGCGACGCGCGGCCACGGCAGTTCGTACAAATGCATGCTCAGCCTTTCGAGTGAAATGAATCGACAGAGCGAAGTTTGCCAACTTCGTGTCATCAGCTTTGAAAGATTCCCAAATGGCCGCAAGTCGGCGGGCGGTGCGTTCCAACCGGGTTTGAGCGGTCACTATCATTCTGCTGCCGCTAACGGCATCACTTCGTGAACTTCATCACATCAGACGAGCACCATGATCTGCGTCAGCATTGGGCGTACGCGCCATCTGAAAGTTATCGACGAACACAAGGCCCTCGCCGAACGCGGAGCCCAACTGGTCGAGTTGCGGCTGGACTGGCTGCAGAGCCTGCCTGAACTGAATCGCCTGATCAAAGATCGGCCGACGCCGGTCATCGTGACCTGCCGCCGTAAGGCAGATCGAGGTCACTGGCGCGGCGCCGAAGACCAGCGCATGATGATCCTGCGGCAAGCCATCGTGGCGGGAGTCGAGTACGTCGATCTCGAGATGGACATCGCGCGCAGCGTTCCGCGCTACGGCAAGACCAAGCGAATTGTCAGCTATCACAACTTCGATGAAACGCCCGAAGACCTCGCGTCGATTCATCAGCAGATCAGCAAGCTCGACGCGGACATCATCAAGATCGTGACGATGGCCAACTCGCCGGGCGACGTGACTCGCATGCTGCGCCTGGTGGCCGACTCCACCATTCCCACGGCTGGCTTCTGCATGGGTGAACTCGGCCTGCCGAGCCGCATTCTCTGCGGCAAATATGGCTCACCGCTGACCTACGCGACCTTCAGCCGCGACCGCGAACTGGCACCCGGCCAGATCGTCTTCGAGGACATGCGGGACATCTATCACTACGACGACATCAACGCTCAGACGGCGGTGTTTGGCGTGGTCGGCGATCCAATCGGTCACAGCCTCAGCCCGCTGATTCACAACGCCGCGCTGCAAGCTGCTGGTATCAACGCGGTCTACCTTCCATTCCGTATTCCAGCCGAGACGCTGGCGGCATCACTGCGTGATCTGGACTGGCTCGGCGTGAAAGGCTTCAGCGTCACCATTCCGCACAAGGAAGCTGCGGCCGCGTTCGCTCAACATTCCAATGACGCTGTGCAGGCCATCGGCGCCGCGAACACTCTGTACCGCAATCAGGCTGGCGACTGGGAAGCTTCCAACACCGACTACGATGCGGCGCTGGAAGCCATCCTGCAGGGCATTGATCCGAACGAACCTGAACCTGCGAGGTTGATGGGGCGTAAAGCGCTGGTGCTCGGCGCTGGCGGTGCCGCGCGGGCCATTGCACTGGCGCTCGTGCGAAACGGTTGCATCGTCACCATCTGCAGCCGCACGCATAAGCGAGCGACCGCGCTGGCCGACGAACTCGGCTGCACCCACTGCTCGTGGGAGAACCGCGGCGCAGTCGATCCCAGTATCCTCGTGAACTGCACTCCGGTCGGCATGCACCCGAACGTGGATGCGTCTCCGTTTGCCGAGAACTGGCTGACGCCCGGCATGCTGGTCTTCGATACGGTCTACAATCCGGAGACTACGTTGCTCATCAAGCACGCCCGGCAGCGCGAGTGCAAAGTCGTGACCGGCATCGAAATGTTCGTGCGCCAAGCCGCTCGTCAGTTCGAACGCTTCACGGGCAAGCCGGCCTCGCTCGACAAGATGCGAGCCACCCTCCGCGCCGCGATTTCGCCGGTGAAGATCAACTACGTCCCGGAAGAAACCTAGCCTTTGTCGACAGTCGATCGTAGCAGGCACATTCCATGTGCCGTTCGCCCCAAAACAGCGTTCGTGCACGTGTCCAAATTGGGGGATTAGCCGGTTCGGGGATGAGCGCGGTCGGGCAGTCGCTACACTGAAGCGACTCTATTTCCGCGTCTCCTGCCTGAGTCCTTCCGAGCATGCCTGCTTCTGCCTTCACTTCGCTAAGTTCGTGCGTCTCTCTGCTCGCAGCAGAGGCGACCGACTTCCGCGTAATTGAATACGACCTGCCCGAGACATCGCTGGGCTGGATCGGTCTGATTGGCGTTGGGCTCATCGTCGTACTGGCGTCGGTTGTCATCTCGCTGAGAAACACGGCGGAGTACTCGCGGTGGTGGCGTGCCTGGCTGCTGGGCCTGCGACTGGCTGTGCTGGCTGGCTTGGTGGTCGTCACCATCAACCCGCAGGAGCGCACTCAACAGCTCGCGTATCGACCGTCGCAGGTAGCGGTGCTGATTGATCGCTCGCTGTCGATGCAGTTTCCGGAATCGCAGCCGGTAGGGTCGACTCCCGCAACGGGAGAGGGCAGCAACAAGACCCGGTCTGAAGCTGTGACGGCTATGCTGCGCGATTCCGAATTGATCGCGACGTTGCGCAAGAATCACTCGGTCAGCGTCTACAGTTTTGACTCAGCGCTGAACGGTCCGCACTACACGTTCCGCACGCTCAACGCGCGAGCGGCGCAGCCGACCGCTCCGACTGCAGCAGCAGGTGAGGCATCAAAACCGGATGCGTCTGCTCCGAACTGGGAAGAGATCACGCGGCCTGTCGGTTTGGAGACGCGCCTGGGCGAATCGTTGATCGATCTCGTGCGGCAGATCAGCAGCCGATCGTTGTCGGGTGTGATCGTGGTGACCGATGGCGGCTCGAATGCCGGCGTCGATCCGCAAATGGCGATTGAACTCGCGCGAACGGCCAAGACGCGACTCGTGACGGTTGGCGTCGGCAGCATTCAGCAGCCGGTCAATCTGCAAGTGGTTGCTTTGCAGGCTCCGAGCGATGTGCATGTGGGCGACGCGTTTGAAGTGTCAGCCTTCCTGCAGTCGCAGGGCTTTGCCGGTCGACGAGCTGTCGTCGAACTGCTGCAGAAACCCGAAGACACGCAGGGCGAACCGGTGCTGGTGGATTCACGCGAGATCGAGTTCACGGAAGACGGAGCCCCGCTGCGCGTCACCTTCGAGCGAACTCCGACCGACGCGGGCAGCTTTGAGTACTTCCTGCGTCTGAAGCCGACATCGCAGGTGGTCGAACTGAGCGACAAAGACAACGAACGGCGCAAGGCGATCAATGTCGTCGATCGCAAGACGAAGGTTTTGATCGTCGCGGGCGGGCCGATGCGCGATTATCAGTTTGTCCGCAACATGCTCTTCCGGCATTCGGCGATTGATACCGATATCTGGCTGCAGTCGGCGGATATCGCAGGCGCCGTCAGTCAGGAATCGGACAAACTGTTGACTGGCTTTCCCGCGACGAAGGAAGCCCTCTTTGAGTACGACGTGCTGCTGGCCTTCGATCCGGACTGGAAGCAACTCAAACCCGAACAATTTGATTTGTTGCACGAATGGGTCTTCGCGCAATCGGCGGGAATCATCTTCATCGCCGGTGATGTCCACAGTCCGGACACCGCGGCGGCCAAAGAGCTGGAACGCATTCGCCAACTCTACCCGGTCGTGCTGAACCCGATTCTGCTGGATAGCGGCAGCGATCTCCGCAACCCGCAAGCCTGGCCCGTGCAGTTCACTCGCGAAGGTATGGAAGCAGGCTTCCTGCAGGTCACTGATGATCCGGTGACATCGTCGCTGGTGTGGAAGAACTTCACCGGCTTCTACGGCTGTTTCCCGACGAATGGAGCGAAAGCAGGGGCGACGGTGTATGCCAACTTCGGCGACCCGCGCGTGCAGACGAATTTCGGCCAGCCCATTGTGCTGGCGTCGCAATACTACGGAGCGGGTCGCATTCTGTACCTGGGCAGTCCCGAACTGTGGCGGCTGCGAGCGACGGACGAGGACCACTACGACCGCTTCTGGACCAAATCCATTCGTGACGTCGGACAGGCGCGACTGAAGCATGGCAACACACGCGGCACGATCCTGGTCGAACGCAATCAGTACCTGCTCGGCCAGACCGTCCGCGTGCGAGCTCAGGTACTCGATCCGCAATTCAATCCCATCACCGACAACACGGTCTCGCTGGATGTGATTGATCCCAACGGCAAGCCGATTCTGCCGCCGCTCAAGCTGCAGCCGGATACTGGACGACCGGGACAACATACGGCGAGCTTCCGTGTCGGCGTACCCGGCACGTGGCGCATTGAATTGCCCATTCCGCAATCGCGCGATCGAGTGTCAGAGAAGCTGGATGTGACGCTACCCAATTTGGAAACGGACAACGCTCGTCAGAACGCTCAATTACTGCGACAGATGGCGGATGATACCGGTGGCGGGTATTACTCAATCGCCGAAGCCATTACTGAAGCGGCGAAAAAATTGCCGGATCAAGGCGAGGAATTTCAAATCGACCAGCAATTGAAGACGCTTTGGGACCGCGAATGGGTCATGTATGCACTGGTCGGGTTGCTCTCGATTGAATGGCTGACACGGAAGTTGCTGAAGTTGGCATAGCTCAAGCAGACGAGGTCGTCCTTATGAGTTCAGACGTCCGAGCTTCAGATCTCAAGTTTCCCTGCGGGCAAACGCGACGGCAGTTTCTGTGGGAGACTGGTGCAGGCTTTACCGGTGTCGCTCTGACTGGATTGCTGGCGCAGGACGGCTTTTTCAATACGCCTGCGTTCGGAGCGAATGCCGCCATCAGCAATCCGCTCGCAGTGCGCGAACCGCATTTCAAGACACGCGCCAAAAGCGTCATCTTCCTGCTGATGAATGGGGCTCCGTCGCAGGTTGATACCTTCGATGAGAAGCCCGTCCTGCAGAAGTATGCCGGACAGCCGCTGCCGACCGGTAAGAAATTCACGAACTCCGGCGGTCGCAAGATCGGGTATCTCACACCGTCGTTTCGTCCGTTCCGGCGTGGCGGTGAAAGCGGTCTGCCGATCTCGGACTTCTTCTCCAACGTGCGCCGGCACGCCGACAAGCTGGCGATTATCAATTCGTGTCATACCGACAGTCACGCTCACGGCTCGGCGCTGGTCGCGATCAACACCGGCAAGACCGTCATTGGTCGACCGTCGCTCGGCGCGTGGGCCGTGTATGGACTCGGAACAGCGAATCAGAGTCTGCCCGGTTACGTCGTCGTGCTGGATAAGCGCGGCGGTCCGATCAGCGGTCAGCCGAACTGGTCGGCGGGGTTTATGCCCGCGTCGTATCAGGGCACGTTGTTCCGCCCAGTGGGCGATCCAATCTTGGACCTGCGCGGCCCTGAGCATGTCAGTCGTCAGGCGCAGCGCGAGCAACTGGACCTGCTCGCCAAGCTCAATGATGAGCACCTGCAAGCTCGACCCGGCGGCGGTGATCTCGCGGCCCGTATCAATTCGTATGAACTCGCCTACCGCATGCAGGCCGAGGCTCCCGAGGCGGTTGATATCACTCAGGAATCGCAGCACACGCTGGCTATGTATGGAGTTGGTCAGCAACCGACCGACGAGTTCGGACGCAACTGCCTCGTCGCTCGCCGACTGGTTGAGCGCGGCGTGCGGTTCATTCAGTTATATTCGGGTGGTGGACATCTCGAAGAGACCTGGGACGCTCACGAAAGCATCGAGAAGAATCATGGTCGGCATGCTGCTGAAGTCGATCAGCCGATCGCGGCGCTGCTGACGGATCTCGAAGAACGCGGCATGCTGGATGAGACACTGGTCGTCTGGGGCGGCGAGTTCGGTCGCATGCCTTTCAGCGAAGGGCAAGGCGCACCCGGTCGCAACCACAACCCGTACGGCTTTTCAATGTGGTTCGCTGGCGGCGGTGTGAAGGGCGGCACGCGGTACGGTGAGACCGACGAGTTCGGTTTCGAAGCCGTGAAGGACCGCGTCCACCTGCACGACATCCATGCGACGATCCTGCATCTGCTCGGGATCAATCACGAGCAACTGACATACTTCCATCAGGGTCGCAATGAGCGACTGACCGATGTCGCCGGCAATGTTGTGCAGGGTATTCTGACTTAGCTGGCTCGCTTCCTGAACCACAAATGCCAAGAGGGCCAGCGTTGGCTGACCCTCTTGTACGATCATCGAGTTATCTGAGCGACTGCTTACGAACCACAGGCGGGTTTCGGGCAGCAGGTCTGAACCGGCACGCAGCGAGTCACGCAACGTGGCACGCAGATCGTTTCGGTGTAAGGCACCTGACGTTGCACAGTGCGGGTCTGAGTCACATAGCGAGTCTCGCAAACCTGACGGCAGACTTGATAAGGCACCTTGCGGGTGTGGACTTCCTTCTGCATCGTGCAGGTCGTGTAAGGCACCTTCTGAGTGCGGGTTTCCTGCACCGTCGAGCAGACCGTGTAAGGGATCTGACGGGTACGGGTTTCGCAGCGGCTGGAGCAGACGGTGTAGGGCACGCGGCGAGTACGGCACTCCTGACGAGTCGAGCACACCGTGTACGGCACCTTCTGCATGCGGCACTCTTTCACCACGTGGCAGGTCGTGTAAGGCACACGGCGAGTTTGAGTGCAGGGCTGCATCTTGCAGACACTGTAGGGGACGCGGCAGGTCTTGGTTTCATACTCCATGCGGGTTGTCGAGATCGTCTTCTGCTCCATGCGTGGCACCCAGACCTTCTTGCAGGTCGTGGGACCTGGGCAGCAGACTTGTTCCTGCTTCGGGCAGCCAGGGCGATAGACCTGAGTGCAGCGATTGCAATCCCACTGCCACGAGCCGGGTGTCTCCACGCAGCGGGTGGTGCAGGTCGGTGGGCACTGTTGCACGATCGTCTGCCATTCGCCGCCGCAAACATCCACAACACGGCACTCCACCACGGGCTTGCAGACGGTGTAGCACACGTCTTTGTAGCACGTTTCGGTGTAGGGCTTGTAGGTGGTGTAGCACTCGTCGCGATAGCAGGTCTGCGTAACCGGCTTGCAGACTTCGTACGGGACTTCGCGGTAGCACGTCTGGTAGGTTGGGACGCAGACGGTATAGGTCTCGTCGCGGTAGCAGGTCTTGGTGACCGGAATATTTACCGTGTAGGCCTCGCAACGGTAGGCGGTCTTCGTCACCGGCCTGCAGACCGTGTAGCACTGGTCGCGATAGCAGGTGTTGTAGACCGGCTTGCAGGTCTCGTAGCACTCGTCGCGATAGCACGTCTGGTAGACGTTCTTCGTGCAGTTGACGGGCACTTGCTCGCACACCTGATCGCAAACGGTGCGGTACTTCGTGACGCACTGCTTGTCGTACACGATCTCCTGCACTGTTTGATATTGAGTGCAGCAGGATCGAGCCCCGCAGTAGTCACCCGCCGCGGCGCACGAAGGAGTCGGGCAGCATGAGTAGCTCGACGCACCGCAGTATCCAGCCTGCGCTGTCTGGCCGAAGCTCACGGCCAGAGCTGCTATCAGCACAGCAATCCAAGTTGCCGATTTCATGGGAAGACTCCTAGCGATCCAACCTGATGCCAAACTGGGTCTCGGATGAGGGCACTCTGAGAACTGGCATACTCAGAGTGTTTCCCCTCGAACGTACGCAGCTGTCAGACACCCGACGGCTGCGAAATCGTCCCCTTTTTGTTCGACATCAGGCGTTGCTCGCTTGAAGCAACCCGCTCCGTTGCAGCTCTCCGCAGACAGGAATTGACACCGCCACCTACGCAGGCGTCATAGCCCGCAAGGTCAGCCAGACCTGACCAACGAAGACCAGGCGAAGCTGAGAACACAGCGAAGCTGTGGGGCGTTCAAGAAAAATGTTCAAGTCGCGGCTCTCAACAGCCGACGACCCCGCCGGGATCAGTCCGGGAACTCGCGATGAGAGGGCGATCTGCGCGCCGCTTCAGCGTCAGAAGACGATTACTGCGGCCACGGATCGTAGGTGCCGAAGTTCCACAGGCGGCCTTCCATGTCGCGGCAACTGAAGCCGCGACCGCCGTAACTTTCGTCCTTGATGTCGACGATGATCTGTGCGCCGGCGGCCTTGGCGCGGCGATAGATCTCGTCGGCATCGGAAACCACGACGTAGGGGCTTTGAGTTTCCGCGCCGCCGATTTCATCCGGCTGCTTGATGAGCTGGCCCCATTCGGTTTCGTGCTTCAGCACCGAACCCAGCATGATCATGCCGTTGCCGAACGTCAGTTGAGCATGCGCAATCGTGCCGTCTTCGTTGGGATAGACCGCCTGCTTCTCAAAGCCGAATGCACGGCACAGCCATTCAATCGCGGCCACCGCATCGCGATACCGCAGACAGGGAATCACCGTCGCTCGAGTGTTCTTGGCGCGATCGGCCATGAGTTGGTCCTCGAAAGAGCCTCGGAGCGTTCTTCATAGTTCAGTCTCTCCGAGACTGAACACTCTTCTCACCGCCAGCTGCGAGTTACCGCGCCCGTGACGGTGAACAGGAAGATTCAGCCTCGGAGAGGCTGAACTACAGCCAGTGAATTGCCATCCTGTGTGCGAGAAACATCGGCGGACAAGATTGTCCGCCCTACACATTGCTGCTGCTCATTCCGCCTACTTCTTCGCAGCCACTCCGCGTTCGGTGTCAATACGAAGCGTTCCCGAACCACTCAACTGACGCACGGCCTGGCCGTCTTCGGTGACCGTGACGTCCAGCGTGACACCCTGATAGCCGCCAGTGAGGCACTCTTCCGTCGCCAGCAGCGTGAAGGTCACTTCCTTGTCTTCGGGACCGATCTCGCGAACGGGCTCAACCAGTTGCACGCCGCGCGGCAGGCGAGTCAGCGTTGCCTTGGCTTTGCCTTCGAACGGCTTCAAGTGATTGAGCTTCACGGTCAGATTCGCGGTCTTGCCGCGTTCAATCGATGCCCGCGGGAATTTGGCGTCGATGTGCGGCTCGGCCACCGTGAGCTTGAACGGCTTCGCGGCGACGTACGTGCGATTCGCGCCATCGCGATAGCCGGGTCGCTCGCTGCCGTTGGTGACCGTCAGCGTCACGGGATAGGTGCCGGCCGTCGCATTGCGAGCGGCACCGAGCAGGTATTCGCCTTCGGTCTTACCAGCGGGAACGGTGACGGGCGTGCCCGTCGAAATGCCGTTCGGCTTCCATTCCATCGCGACGTTCACCGGCCCGTCGTAGCCGTCAGCTCGCTGAATCTTGAACTTCACCGTCATCTCGCCGTTCTGCACGAGCGACGACTTAGGCTCATCCACTTCAATCGAGAACGGGGCGGCTTCGGTCACCGCAATCGCCAGCCGGTCAAAACTGTTGAAGAGGTAGAAGTCGTTGTTGCCGGACGCGTTCATCGCGATCGACTGGCGGAACCCGCTGTAGAGCTGCGGAGCCGCCTTATCGTCCGACCCTTCGGTCTTCGCCGGTTTCACAATCACTTCGATGAGCTTGCCCTGCAGCTTGGCGTCGGCCGCTGCTTCGAACACAACCGGCACGCGAATCATTGATGGGGTGATGCGCGGAGCGGTCATCGTCACGCCTTCGGGTAGATTAAGCGCGACCAGTTCCAGATCGCCATTATACGGACGATTCGAATTGATAATCGACATGGTGGTATTATATCGCCCGCCCGCCGGGACACCGACAGCCTGACGCGACTGCGGCGAGAACACGTTCTCAGCCTCTTGCGGGATGTAGACGTAGACGGTGTCCACTTCGGGAGTCACTTCGACTCGATAGACGTAATCCGCACCGCCGCTGTTACGGTCGTCTTCCACACCCAGCACGTAGTCGCCGTCAGCCGGAGCAGTGAAGTCCAGCGTTGCATCCAGCGTGTCGCGGTTCATTCCGCTGTAAGGAGCCAGACCCAACTGATTGGGTCGCGAATCGGTTGCTCGCTGCGGGCCACCTTTGGACGTGATCTGCTTCACCCAGATGGTCGGATCAACCGGTGAACCGATCGAGTTCGCCAGACACTGAATGCGATAACGCTCACCCTTCTTGGCCGTGAAGCGGAAGCAATCGACGTCGCCCGACTGATCGATCACACCGTTGAACGCGGCAGGCAGACTCGCAGCAGATGTCTTGTCCTTCTCGGCAGTCGCGACCAGTTGGTCGGGCGTGTTGTTCGGTTCGGCTTCCAGCGTGTTCGGGAACGGAGACACTCGCAGAGTGTTCGGCGTCGGCGCTGGCACATCATCAACGACGGGCGCATACGCAAAGTTCTGCGACGCTGGTGCCTGATGTCCTTGAGGACTCGGCAACGTCGGCAGCTTCACCGTCTGCGAAACGGCTCCCTTGGGATCGCCGATCAACTTCACGGCCAGATCTTGTCCAGATTGTCCGCCAGCCGGATAGACCGCCGTTGGTCGAGCAAAGGTCCCCACATGCAGACGATAGAGATCGTTCTGAGCCGAGTAGAGCGCGTGTCGCACTTCCACGAAGTAAGTGCCATCCGCCGGAGCGACGGTTGATACGACCGGATCCTGGACGAACAGCGCCGAGTCATCCGCCGCGACGAGCTTCTTGCCGTCCGCATTCAGAATCGCCACGTACAGATCGGGAATGCCCTGATCGACGCCGAGTCGTGTTGCTTCGATCTCAGCGGAGAGCCGCTGCCCCTGCTTCGCCTCGATGCGATAGAGATCTACATCAGTCTGTTCGATCATGCGACCAGTGATCGTGCTGTTGAGCGGAACGGCTTGCGCGAACTCGCGTTTGTCGTTTCGGTTGACGTTCGAGGTTTCTGTCTCGTCGATGTTCGCGAACGGCCCTACGAAGAAGCGTTGGTAATCAGAGATACCGTGATCGGTTCTCAAACGCAGACCGTGCAGGCCGAGTGCACAATCTTCAGCGACCGCCAGCCGCACTTTCACGCGCGTGCCCGCGTCGATCTTCACCTTGCGACCGTTGACTTCGACTTCCTCCAGCAGCTCAACCGATTCGACCGTGATGCCCGGTTCGTAGAGCATCACTTCCCGGGCTTTCTCCAGGTACCGTCCCTGCAACTGCACCTCGACGGTCTTGCCGCGCTGCAGTCCAGGCGGGGAAACTCGCTGCAATTTAGGTGTTCCAGCTTCAGCCACACTCGCAGCGCTCAGCAGCGCCAGCACAGAGGTCAGACAGAAGAAGCGGCGCATAACAGACTCCATAAAGAAACAGCCCACCGAGTCGGACCCGGTGGGCTGTGAATTCAACTTGAGGGCTAGGACACCAGTTCTTTGACCACGTCGCCGCCGTCAATGATTTCGATCGGCCGGGCACCCGGAGCCATCAGCTCCTTGTCGGCGTTGATACCAATTTGTTGATACACCGTCGTGAGCACGTCTTCGATACGAACTGGATTCTCTTCCGGTTCGCTGGCAGTGCTGTTGGACGAGCCATACACCAGACCGCGCTGGAATCCGCCACCGGCCATCGCGACCGAGTACACTCGCGGATAGTGATCGCGGCCGGCGTTGGCGTTGATCTTCGGAGTACGTCCGAATTCACTGGTGACCAGCACCAGCGTGCTGTCCAGCATGCCGCGTTCATCCAAGTCGTTGATCAAACCGGCAATCGCCTGGTCGAGCGTTGGAGCCTGACGACGCATCGCGTTCTCGATGCCGTTGTGATGATCCCAGCCACCGAAGCTGACGGTGACAAATCGCACGCCGGCTTCCACCAGTCGGCGAGCCAGCAGGAACCGCATGCCAGCTTCGTTCTGGCCGTACTTGGCCTTCGTGCTGTCGGCTTCCTTGTTGATGTCAAAGGCTTCACGAGCGGCAGCGGAACTGATCATCGCATACGCACGATGATAGAACTCGTCCATCGCACCGAGAGCTTCGGCCTTCGAGGCCAGCTTGCGGAAGTGATCGTCGACCACTTCGCGAATGCGCTGCCGCTTGTAGAAACGGTCATCATCGACACCCGGAGGCAGCAGCAGGTCTTTGACCTGATAGCCGGATCGACCGGGGTCGCTGCCGATACCGAACGGACCAAACTGTGAACCGAGGTAACCCGTTCCGCCGTATTCATTGGCATTGGGAATCGCGACGTAGGGCGGCATCTGCTGCTTCGAACCGAGTTCGTGCGAGATCACGGCACCGAGGCTCGGGTGCTCAATCGCGGGGCTCTTGCGATAGCCCGTGAACATCGCATAGCTCGCGCGACCGTGATCGGCTTCTTTGCCAGCGATGGACCGGATGATGGTCATCTTGTTGGCAATCTTGGCCGACTGGCTGAAGTTTTCACTGAAGACGACGCCCTTCAGAGACGACTTGGCAACGCCGAACGGACCGCGGTATTCCAGCGGAGCTTCCGGCTTGGGGTCCCAGGACTCCTGATGAGCCATACCACCCGGCAGGACGATCTGAATGACGCCCTTCGCCTTGCCTTCCTTGCTTTCATAGAACTTTTGCTCGGCCTTGGCTTCCAGTCGCAGGACATCGCCCAACGTCAGCCCGAGTGCTCCACACACGCCGACCTTCATGAAGTCGCGGCGTGATGGTTTCTGAAAATGAGCCGGATCGTCGGCCCATGTGACGATGTCTTTCTGAGGAGCGGCCATGAATTCGCCTTTGGCAGAACGGAAAGCAGTTGTGCGGGGCATTGGCGGAAGGCACAAGCGCTCCGCCTGAAACGGGCAGTCAAACAGGAGGGAGATCCATGTTAAGGATCTTGATTCGGCAGGAGTGCCGTCAAGCACGGCAATCGAGGTTTGAGACTATCGTCGCCACGAGAGATCGGCAACTGGTGATGTGAACTCCAGCCCGGTTTTTCACGGTCTTTCCGGAACGGCGCGAGTGACTCCGGGAGAGTTCTCCGTTCCTCGGATCTCAGCGCTCCCAGCCGCCTGTTCTTGTGCTTCCAGGAAGAACCGGCCCGCGATCCGTGCCGGGCGGCTCATTCCGAGCGGCAACGCTCCACTTCGCGAACTCGCGGGAGAGTTGCTGTGAAACTCGGACATGCACGAGAGAGAAGTCCGAAAAATGCCCTCGCCAGGAATTGAACCTGGTCTTCGACCTTCGCAGGGTCGCGTGCGAATCCGGCACACTCCAAGGACGGGAATCAATCGCGTAGTGGCCTTGCCGGGAATCGAACCAGGGGTCTCTCGTTCAAAGCGAGATGTGATACCACTTCACTACAAGGCCGAGTCATCTTTGGCAGGCAATCTCTAACAAGTGGCTCAACCAGGATTCGAACCTGGAACACCTCGTTCGAAGCGAGGCATGATTTCCGTTTCACTATCGAGCCAGGCGGAAGGAGCGGGATTCGAACCCGCATGCCTGTGAAGGCACACGCATTAGCAATGCGGTTCGGCGAGCCATATCCGAATCCCTTCCACTAAATCATAAATCATCAAATAAGTGGACCACCGGGGAGTCGAACCCCGATTTCCTGGGTGCAAGCCAAGCGTCTTCCCTTTGGACCAGTAGCCCATTCGTCACACACGCACGCACAGATTGACCAGAGTGGGAATCGAACCCACAAACACGAGCCTCTCGAACTCGTCGCTTTGCCGATTTGCGTACCTGGCCGCTCATTTATTGGAAATTGCGGGTTCGGGAGTCGCACCCGACAGGCAAGGCTTATGAGACCTCGCTGAGCTCTGGCCCACCCGCACAACGAAAAACACAATCAAAGTGACCAAGGGGAGAGTCGAACTCCCATGCCTTAATGGCGCGGCGTTCTGAGCACCGTGTGTCTACCATTCTACCACTTGGCCATATTACACATCAATAAGCAGCCCGTGCGGGAATCGAACCCGCGCACTCGGATCGAAAGTCCGATATCCTTCCACTAGACGAACGGGCCAGATAATTCATTATCAAGCGGATTACAGCAGTGCGTCGAGCAGGAGTTGAACCTGCACAGCCAGAGGCGGATGGGTTACAGCCATCTGGGCTCGCCAGTGCCCAGTCGACGCAAATTGATACTCATATCTCGAATGATCTTGGATGGACTCGAACCATCGTTGCCTGGGTGTAGGCCAGGAGTCGTCGCCGCTGGACCACAAGACCATGTATCTGACTCGAGCGGAAGCCGTGAGACTCGAACTCACAACGGGCGTGGCCCGCACCTGTTTTCAAGACAGGCCCCTCATCCAGCCGGATGGCTTCCAGTGTTGAAACCTGAAAAATGCTGCGAATTACGCACATGCGGAAGCCGTGGGACTCGAACCCACAACGAGGTGTGACCTCGCACCTGTTTTCGAGACAGGCTCCTCATCCGGCCGGATGACTTCCGTGGCAATAAAGCTGCAGTGGCAGGAATCGAACCTGCGACCTCGCGATTAACAGTCGCTCGCCAGTACCAACACTGGCTCCACTGCAATATGTATTTGTGACACTCCGAGAGCGCTCAGCGGGAGTTGAACCCGCACGTCCGCCATGGCAAGGCGACAGGCTACCGCTACATCATGAGCGCGCTTCTGTCTTGTTGTAGGGCGGACAATCTTGTCCGCCTTCGCTTTGACGGGCAGGATTGTCCGTCCTACATAAGAATGGGATCGGAGAGACTTGAACTCTCACTGCTCCGGGTAAGAACCGGATGTGCTGCCGCTAACACCTCGATCCCGAAATTGCATATTTAATCAATGCACTGCATTGAGGTCGGCGGGATTCGAACCCGCGCCGTGCGGATTAAAAGTTCGCTGTGCTACCGCTACACCACGACCTCAGGCTCAGCCGTTGGACGTGGGTGCGTTTCAAACGATCTATGGCGGGCATGACCTGTTCCTTGGTTTTGAAATAACAAGCGGGTGATAAGCATCGCCCCTCACCCCAAGCC
>JAKFWA010000069.1 GCA_021732995.1 Planctomycetaceae bacterium
CCCTACGCCCGCCCAAGACCCACGCCAATGATTTATATTTTATTCATACAGCGAGATCCGGCTTCGCACGACAGTTGCCCCTCGAACGCAATCGACTGAGCCTAAGATTGATTTTTAATTACCGACTCTGCTGCGTCGAGCTTTGTGTTCTAAAGAAGCAATGTCGCAGGCGAGTACCGGACACATGCTGACGTCGCCATCAAGCAAGACCCAGGATCGAACATGCACATCGAGGTCTTCAGCAGTTCGTCGTTCGCATTCAGTCGTCTTGGCTTGCCAATGCTTCGCCACTACTTAAAACAATTATATTTAATCTGTGACACTAATTGTCGTGCCGGAAGACCAATCCCTCGTCTTGGGGCACGCTTAAATTCTAAGACTAATTTTTAATTGCTTGACGCAACTGTGGCTGCTCGATGTGCCTGCATCACTTCCTTAGCTTCGCTTGTCAGTCGATATCCTGTCGGTCTGCTGTGGGCTCGGTACGTCTCCAGGTCAATCACCCCGGCTCGCTGAAGAATCTTGTTGTACGTGTTGCGTCGTGTCGGGTTTGTGTGGCCAATAAACTGCTTTTCTGCTGTTTCACGGGGAATATAAGCCCAATTTGTCTTCCCAAACAGAAAGTTGCATAGTCTGGTGGCGTACTTCTCTACCTTGTTTCGTCCTTTCTTCTGCTTGATCCACTCCATGATCTCCTCAGGCAAAGGATCATTTAATGTCTCACAACCGGATACACTAAATAAAGTAGACGAGAGAGAGGAGAGAGAAGAGGAAGAGAGATCAGTATTGCCAGGCAGTAGAGCTGCAATCCGAATGACTTTGTTGTATTGACCGCTACTTCTCTTGAGTCGAATAGTTGAGAAGAGGGATAAACTGTTCTCTCTATCGGGAACAGGCAACTCAATTGCAGAATCAAGACAACGAACAATTTGAGACAGCACGTCCTCCTGTTCTCCTTGATTCCAACGAGTGATATGGCCATTGTGTTTATTGGCGACAAAATCTGTCAGTAATGATGTTGTGATTTCTCTACGTTCATCCTCAGGCAAATCGAATAATTCAATCCACCACAGCCACTTCGCCATTTCATGAACTATTTGACCAACTGTGTCCGGTGCCTCTAGTCCGTTAATGGCGAGTCGTTCGAGTTCTTTGGCCCATTTTCCGCCTCTCAACGACGAGAGGTCGAATGTCGTATCCCAAGTGACAGCTTTAGGACGTCGAGAGGCCGACGGCACTGCCGAACCCTCGATCAAACTGGACGTCTCGCTGCATACCGCAACTGTCGTACTAGTGAGTTCTGGGCAGTCGTCGTCAAGCCAGCGTCGAACCCTTTGAGTTTCCCGACGCCTTGAGGCTAGTTCTACTGTGACGTCTACGGTCAACTTGCCTCTTACTCTGATGGCATGGCCGAAGTTCTTCCAAGAACTCCACTGATGCTCCAGCCTCGCCAAAAGAGTCTCAGCAATCCTGCGAAAGGTCGGTGTCGGGCCAGGAGACAGATAGTACTTGAGCTGTGACTGCCAGGTTGTTTCTTCGCCTTCAGCAGTGATTGTTCGATAGTGGGCACCAAAAGGTCGGCGTTTGCATCGCCCCACCATTGGATGAACTTCAGTGTTGCCGTAGCCAATCTTGGTAAGTTGCCGCTTCACTCGCTCGTGCGTCGTTGCAGTGCAGGTCAAGCCGTGCTTCTCAATGATATCCAAGCCCAATGTCTGGGATGTGACGCACCAGATACGATCAGGGAACGTGTCGTACAGCTTCTTAAGATATACGAAGTGTTCGAGCGGCATTTCCATGACGGGCATCAGAGGGTCGCCGTCACCGATCTTGTACCAGCCAATATATCGCTTGTTGTCTGCGTCGATTGCATTGAACGTGCTCATCCTGGGTTGATTGAGCCCGAGCCAATAGAAATCGGTGCGTGGTCCTGTGCTGTTCCCCATAAACTCTTGGTAGATCCACCACTGTTCGTAATCAAGATGGCGTTCAACAGTGTTTGTGCGGTTAAGCCAGCTTTTGGTGTCAACCAATGCGAGTGGCTGTTTGGTTTTCCGACGCTTCTTTGCTACCCAGCCTGTGTAAGGCCCGGACTTTTCATAAGTGGTTTTGACGTGGTACGGAGTTTTCGGAAAGAAGTCGATAAAATGCTCGCAGTATTGCTGAAACTCGTTCGGAAACGCTTCCGAGATCCTAACATCGTTACGGAGTGGTTCGTCCTCAATATATAGATCTGGCTCGTTCTCCGGGGCATTACTTTGAGGTGCAAAGATCGTAGGTTCGCAAATTGATTCAACCATTGCGGTTCTCTTCCGTGAAAAACGTAGACTGCCCGTCTGGTCGAGCAATATAACACAAATGGCGTGTTTAGGCAAAAAATATTCTCACCCGACTCGTCGCACACGTTTTGGTGTTTGCGTTCGAAAGTTCGGGACTTCAGTTCTCTTGGATCAGCGGTGGTGGTGTATTGAGAGTCTTGTCGGACATGTGCCTTTCAATCACTCCATATTGGTGGGCCATTGAGTAACCGGCTGACGTCTGAAATACTTTTGAGATGAACTTGCATAGATGGCTCCTCCTTAAACTATCTATGCGGCTGCCAAGAATTCTCTTTGTGTTCGAAAGTTGAAAACTACAAAATGATCGTTTTTCTCAAGCGACCAGGCAGCAAGCAGAGATCAACTCGGCGGCATTAAGCAGAGCAATACAGGCTTCGCACACTCTCAGTCTTATGAAGACTGGCTCTGAACTTACTAGGAACCTATTTAGTGAATTCATAGGCTGTGAAACAGCGGGCTTGGAGCGTCTAACTCTACTAACCAAGTGCAAACTCAACGGCGGCACACTTGTAGTGGCAGTGACCCGAATGACGTCAGCAACAGTTAGATCCACATTTCCTGTGCATGCAGACGATTGGCCTGACTGTTACAAAAGTTGTAACTTGGCCGCACGCCCCCCTGGATTGATTGGACCTCAATGAAAAAGGCCGGAACGCAAGATCGTTCCGGCCTTTTTGCAAGCTAAGCTCGAACTAGGCTTGGGAAGCTAAACTGATTTGGCTTCCTTCAGAGCCATCTTCTTGAGAATCGCCTATGCGTATGGCAGGCACTACCCGACAGGAGCTTTCAAGCACCTGCCTATACCAATCTTTGCATAGCCGCCATCCACCAGAATCGTTTTCGGGATTCCTCATCAGTTCATGGATCTGTTCCTCGGCCTTTGCTCGGAGATAATTCGACTGCGCCGGAGAAACTGGTTCTGAAATTGAGAACGGAGCAGGCACCTCAAGTGTGTGCCGAATATCGGCTCTGAGGTGGCCTTTGTGCTTGGTACAGCGGAAATGAGTTAGCTCATAGTGGTCGAGATCAACGCATAGGTCTTCCCACAAGCTGCGAGTCAGTACTTCCGCCACATACCCGTGCTTGTTGACAGCCAAATCGAAGTCTACCTTCAGCCATGCCGAATATTCGACAGTTACATTCTCGATGGTTTGTGGCATCGTAATTTGAGGCAGCAGCAATTCGTTCCACAACTGGAGATCAGCCTGTGACCGTTTGCCCTCTCTGAGTTCGAGTAATCCCGTGAGATTGAGAATGGGTTCACCCGTCTCCTCATGAAGTAGCCACAATATAACATCAGGACAGCTGGGCGAAAGATAGTCGCCCAGGTACAAATGCTGTACAGTACTGTGTATTCTGCTGAGTTGCAGTTCCGACGATTGACTGCTTATTTCAATGGTGGGCAGCATTGTTAGAACATGACGAGGAGCCGTCAGGTAACTTGCTTCATCTTCTTGACGGACAACTGCTAGGATCTTGGACATTGGGATCTTTCAATTAGTGCGGCTTTTCCGATACATACCGGTAGCCTGGAGTTAGACTAAAGATTGTGTTTCAAGCACTTGCTAGCCGAGTGCTAAATCACATCTTAACCTTAGATGCATTTCGGTTTTTGTCTAAGTGCGTTTCGCCGGATTTATACAAGATAATGTTAGAAGCTGTGCTGAATTGGTTGATACTTCAAGGCGTCACCATAAATTTCGCCAAATACTACAGTAGCCGGGGCGGTAGATCGTTTGAGCAATCGCCAATTGTGCTTCCGCACAATGATTTATTTCCGAAGCGATAGCCGTCAGTTTTGACCTTAATTACACCCTCAAGCCTCGTGTTTGTGTCTTGAATGCGCTCCCGTGCGGCTGATGGGCTTGATTCTGGACTCGTGGGGGAATTGCGAAGAGCCGGAATTGGCCCTCGGATAGGATGGTTTCGGAGTGGGTTCCCCAAATGAAGGGCGCTCGATTGAGGCCGAAGTCGGGTCAGCAGCGGTGATGAGCGCCTGCGTCGGGGACCTCAGTGCTGTTAAGAGCACTTTTGAGGGGCAATAAGACATTGGCTCGGAGATGAGAAGACTTGAGCTAGTTGTTGGCTGGGCTGGGGCGTCTTCTCAGTCATGTTTTATGGCCGTTTGGATTAGTGGAAGGGCGGAAAACTGGAATGCTGGACTGGA
Organism: Planctomycetaceae bacterium; assembly: GCA_021732995.1. Classification (GTDB taxonomy): domain Bacteria; phylum Planctomycetota; class Planctomycetia; order Planctomycetales; family Planctomycetaceae; genus AM-0621. The sequence goes on from JAKFWA010000069.1 coordinate 4,507, forward strand.
AGTCGAGCATTCCAGTTTTCCGCCGCTCAAGTCCTATGGGGAGGGCATCAAGGCAAGTTCACAGAGACGCTGGCATCCAGTGAACCAGTTCAACTCGATACGGCCTGGCCCAGGGGATCGTTTCCAAGAGGCAGAAAAAGAAAGGCCGGAATGCAGTGGCATTCCGGCCTTTGAAAAATCACGTCAGAACTGATTGCATTTCTGTTGCGCCACCCGCTTTTTCATGCCACAGGCAGAATTGGAATTCTGGTTTCACGGACTCTTCGGTTCAGAATTCCATGATTCCAGCCATGCCCTTCAGGAGACGTGAAGTCCGAGTTCTTTGCGTCGTTTGTAGAAAGTTGATCTTTTCATACAAGCCGCCAGTAGCTGAGCCCTTAGGTCATTTGGATGGTCAGCGATCGCCTTTGCCACACGTTTCCGCTGGTCCTCGATCTCTTCTGTCTTGGTGGCGACCTCGTGATTCAGCAGCTTCTTCATGCTAGTTCGGACTAGTTCACGCCACGGCGTCACCGCTTGGCCATCTTCCCATTGCTTGCGATCACAGTACGCTTTTGTCACATGCCGAAGATCAAAGCGACGACTACAGTTGCGACTCTCTTCGACTACGAATTGCACAACCTCTTGGCACTGCTCTACGGTCAACTCGTCATCCCCGTTGGCTGCCAGTTTTCGGGCAAAGGCAGCCAGTTCTTCATCGGATGGATCGTGCTCAAGGAGAACTACTCGGCTAGAAACGGCGTTCGCCAACGGATCGCTCGCTAGTGAGATATTGCTGATTGCGATAATGCCGCCTGAGAACTCGAACTCCAAATCCTTATCCTTGGACTTATAGGTCACTTTCCTGGGCTTAGCTGGATCTCCGTCGAGAGCCGCCATCAGAATCTGAAGCGCCTGCTTCTCTTTGAACAAGGATGCGATGTCGTCAATGACGACAACATGATCGGGATGGTCGTGGAGCAGGTCGAAGAGTCCCATTGGTGTCATTCTGGCATTCCTGATGACATGGGGAACTCCGAGTCTTTCAAGCTCTTCCTTAACAGTGAATGTCTTGGACGTGCCCGGCCTTCCGGTGAGGTAGGCAGCCGTCTGGTACCTCTCCGCAACGCTTCGTACTCGGTCACGAATGACCTGGAGTTTCTGTTCGAAAGTTGAAAGCAAATCTGCGTCTGAATCGATCACGGTTAAGCTCCTTTCGATGGAGACATGGTCGGTACGCACCGGTAGCCGGGGCGGTGCTCTTGCGAGCGTTTTTTGGGAAGTCCGACGAGCGTTCGTCGGCGAAAGCGTGCCCTTAAGGACGTTCCGGAGTCGTTGCCACCGGGCACATCTGATTCTAGATCAATTCGAAAATTCGTCAAAGTCGCTACGTGAAAACAGGCTAATTCGTAGCGTTTTGTAGAGTGTGGCCTCGACGGTGGCTTCTGCTAAACAGATCTCAATTCGGGCTGATGATGATTGGCGTTGCCGAGCGTTCGGGTGAGTCAGGTCTAAGTCGAATTGGTCGATCGCCAGAGGGTTCGCCTATGCCAGGCTTTGTAGTCCGAAGGATCTCCCACCTCGTTGGCTGTGGTGCAAGTTGGCAAAGCGACTTGGAGGGCCAGTTGCAAAACGACTGCGACAAAACGCCAAATCGAACTAAAATCAGATGCCAAAGGCTTTGGCCCCATATGGTGAAGTGAGGTGAATAACTGCTGTCTTAGTTGGAGGTTATGCCTATGATGCGTGCTCATTCAGATGATACATTTGATATCTGTGCGAGGAGTTTTCCTCTTGAGCGACTCCTCGCTGAGGCCAAAGAGCAGCTAGCACACGCTCCCTTCCGCCGTAGTGCCGAGTTCTACCGTGAGCGACTAAAGGCGCATCTATCTGGCGACATGCCCAGTAAGCGCCTCGCTCGTGTCTTAGGGAGATGGCGAAACTTCCCGTTCACTCTCGCTATTGACGGGCGCCCATGTGAAGCTGGGTTGTCTGGATTTGTGCTCCATCATCGCCAGGTTTGCGACGCAATAGACGATGATGAGGACGAACGGTCGTTGGCGGCACTTCCTGTAGGGAGTGCGGAATCCAGTGAGAGGTCAATAGTTCGCTCATCGGCGAGATCAGGCTGGCTCACGATAATTGAAGTCAGTGAAGTCATCGGGTGTACTTATCACCAAGCTCGCCGCCGAATGCAGGCTGGTACGATTGAGTGCGTAAAGGACGGTCGGCACATTCGCAGTAGGCGAGAATGGGTGGATGCGTACCTTAAATGCAAGCTGGTTGGCGGATCGGCTTTTGTTCCAGAAGTGAGCATCGGGCGATCACGTAGAGCGAAGCCGCCCAAGGTGAAGTTGCAGGGTATCGGACAGCGATTCTTGCAGAACCGGAAGAAATGAACTCAGCGCTTAGCTCGTTCGAAGATGCCTTCCATGTGCTCCGCATTTTTTCTTGAGTGATCGTAGTGCAATAAGATCATCTGAAGGCTTTGATGCCCCAAAGCTTTGGCGACCTCATACGGAGTCAAGTTGCCCTGTTCGAGGGCATGAGTGGCCCATGCGTGGCGGTAAGCGTAGGGCGTGACTTCTGGACGGATAATGCCTGCATTCCGAGCACTCTCAAAGCGAGTGTGTGATGCTTGCGTATTCCAGGGGCGGCCGTAGGTGTTGCGGAAGATTGGTCCTTCAGGATAACGCTCACTCAAGCGAGTGACGATCTCGGCCAACTCACCAACGACCCCAATCATTCGATCCTTGCCGGTTTTGCGTCCGGTCTTGTGCTCAGTCGGGGCAAGCTTCCATAGCGCACCCTGAAGATGCTTTTTTTCGATCTTGGCGATCTCACCGGGTCTTGCGCCAGTGCACCAGAGTGCCTTCAGAAAATCGCAGTAGCAGTCATTTTCCCAGAACTCGATCAGCGCTTCATGTTCATCCTTAGAGATGAACACGGCTCGGCTTTCGGTTTTAGGCGGTTTAAGATCGGCGAGTGGGCTCTTGACAATATTGATGTCTTTCTTCTTCAGAGCCCAGTTCAGTGCGGTCCTCACATTCGAGATATATGTGCGTTGAGTCTGGCTGGACTCGAAGGTTTCTGCCCAGGACTGAAGGTGCCTCTTGTCGAGTTCAGCATTCACCAATAGCTTTCCGATTCGCTGTCCCCTGTATTCGTGATCGCAGAATTTGCCGAGCACCTGCTCATATCGCTTGGCGAGAGCGGCGTCTTCTTCGGCCTTCTCTTCAAGGAAGAGGGCACAAATGGTGTCGAGCGTGTAGTCGTCTTTGGAGGCCGTATTCCGCAGCGACATCAATTTGTAGAACTCCGACTTGATCTCAGCAGGCGGCTCCCATTTTCCGTTCTTTTTTTGCGGCCCGGCAAGACCGATGGGGTGCTTGCCCAGAGAGTGTTGATCGCCGCCAAGTTTGACAAACCAACCGCCTCCAGATCGAGTTGGAGAATACCACGGCCAAGGTTCTCGCATGGATAGTGTCTCGGATCAAGGGTGCATTAAGGGTGCATTGACACGAAACCACGCTACAAAAATCGAATAAAACTGTCAACTTTATCTCGTGATGGGCGAGATCGACCGATAGCTGTGCAGCGCCGAGTTCTTGATGCCGTCTCGCAGTGAACTCGAAGCCTTCTGGAACTGGATTTCATTTCACGCGAAGGCGCGGAGCCGCGAAGGATTGAAGCTTTCTTCGCGGCTCCGCGCCTTCGCGTGAGGTCTTCCTGATAACCTTGCTCGCGATGCCTATTCCGTGATCTCGCGAATGACTCGGCAAGGGTTTCCGGCGGCGAAGACTCCGTCAGGAATGTCTTTGGTGACGACGCTGCCAGCGCCGATGACGCACTTGGATCCGATCTTCACTCCGGGGCAGATGATGGCACCGCCGCCGACCCAGACGTTCGAACCGATCTCAATCGGCTTGGCGAACTCTTGAGTGCGGCGCAGTTCGGCGTTCATGGGATGCGTTGCGGTATAGATCTGCACCGCCGGGCCGAAGAGGGAGAAGTCACCAATTGTGACTTTGCAGACATCCAGCACGACACAGTTGAAGTTGAAGAAACAGCGTCGTCCGAGAAAAATGTTCGAGCCGTAGTCGCAGAAGAAGGGTGGTTGCATCCAGACCGAATCGCCGCCCTGAGCGAACATCTGCTGCAATAGCGAGCGGCGAAGCTCGTGGTCTCGTTCACGAGTGGCATTCAAGTCCTGGCAGAGGTCTCTGGCTCGCTCGCGTTCTTGCACGAGTACGGGATCGAGCGGGTCATACAGTTCACCCGCCAGCATCTTTTCTTTTTCCGTCGCCATGAGACCTCCTGCTCGAATGCTGGTCAGTGCTCGGGCAGCAGCATCTTGATGCCGTACTGTGGAGCAAGCGCCAGCAGCTTCTCAATTTCTTCCTGGGATGGCGGGACGGCCATCGTCGCGCCTTCGGGGAGTGGTGCACCAAATTCGAAGAACATCTGCTCAAGTCCCGCAGGGGCGACTGAGATCAGCATCTTCGCTGGTTGAGAGCTTTCATTCTTGAAGGAATGCGGCAACCCGACCGGCATGTTGGCGAACGATCCCGCCTTCAGTACGACTCGATCAGCGCCGATTTGAAATGTTATTTCTCCTTCCAACACATAAAAGCCTTCTTCTTCCCGGCTATGCACATGCGGGGGAGGCCCGCCTCCGGGTGGGACAATTGCCTCCCACAGAGCGTACTTTCCGTTGGTCTCGTCGCCGGAGGCGAGAAAGCGATAGACGTCGCCAACAACAGACACAGTGCGACCCTGAGCGGCTACTCGAATGAGGGGGCTCGGCGTGTTGCTCATCAGTCTTGATCCTGTCTGCTCAACCAAAGATGGGGATTGTTCTCATCACAGATCCAAGGCTTCCAGTGTGTCAGTCCGCCAGTTGCAGGCCGTGTGAGTTAATCTCAAACGGCACGATGGATTCTTCGACAGCGCTGCCTCGGTGCTTAATGACGCACAACGCTCGGCCGAGTTTCATGCCGTCGCGGAACTTGCCCATCACAATGATAGTGTTGGCGTTAGAGAGCACATCGCCGGACTCAATCTTGCGCGCGATGAGTTCGTCGAGCATCATCTCATGGCAAGTGTAGAGCAGCATGCAACCGACCTGCTTGTAGTCATACATGTGCTGCATGACTTGCGGCTCGTACTCACGAAATTGAGCTCGTAAAAGATCGCGGGCCACCCAGTCGGCGTCCTTGCGCAGGATCTGATGGTAGATGTATTCGAACATGTGGAACTGGAACGAGTCGCTCGGTTTCGATGTCGGCTCGACACCATCAATCACGCAACGCCGCACTCCGTGCACGAAGTTCCCATAGAAGTAGCCCACGGCTTCAATGATCTTTTGCTGCAGGTCCACTCGCCAGGCTTTCCAGTCATCGAGATCCATGTCGCTGATGGTGACTCGCCGGCCAGCCCGGTTGAAGATGTGCATCGCGTCGTAGCGAGCGGTCTCGCGCGACCACATTTCGTGCGGATGAACATTGTTGCCGACCGGTTTCTCGCGCAGCGTCCAGTCAAACATTCGCTCGGCGTAGTCGTTGTGATTCTGGCTGTCGCCGCGGGCGGTCATATCAAAGATGATTCCCGGCTCACCTTCCTGAGCAACTCCTTGCCGCAAGAACTGCAAACCCAGTTGCGTCTTTCCGATGCCGGTGGCTCCGACGACTACTGTCAGCGTTCCCGGCAACAAGCCTCCACCCAAAAGATGATCAAGACGTGGAATGCCAGTCTGAATGCGGTCCATCAAATACCTATTGTTCGAATGAAGGGAAGGCTGAGAGAGTGTGAGTTACTAAGTGCGCACGGGCACCAATGGAAGTCCTGCTCAGATAACGCCACTGCCGAAGCGTTCGCCAACATGCAGCTCATCGACAGAATATGCCGAATGGGAAAAGACAGGGCGTGCCATTTCAACGGGCCAGCAGAGTCATGAACGCCGCCATGTAGATCATCATAGGTAAGATGAAGAACCAGGTCAGCGCCCCAACCGTCGATGCGCGAGTGACAGTTACGACTCCGCGCCAGCTCACGAAGACAGAAACCAGCGACGCCAGCGCGATGGCAAGCAGCAACGGCTTGGAATGATCTGGTTCGAGCACCGCGTCCAGTGGCGTATCGTGCTGAAACGATTCATGGACCGAGTGGTACAGGCTGAAGACTAGGGGAATGAACTCAGAATAAAGAAACAGGAAACGTGCCGTCTTGGAGTCCTTTTCACCACCAGCCCACCCGATGCGCACGTTGTACCACCAGCCACCGAGGAAGTAGTAAATCAGGCCTCCGAACAGTCCGTAACCAATCGCGAACCCCCAGTACGAGGTCCAGTCCGGGATGTTCTCAACGAGGTTGAATGGCCCGCGTTTCCGGTTGAACTGAGTGAGTAGCTGCATATTCAGCCTCTCAGCAGCTCGCGCGACACCGACTACTCCCAGCACCAGCCACAAATATGGAGAACGCTCGTTATCAAAGTGCTCCGTGAAGAACTTGCGAGGCTGGCCCAGCAGCATCAGCCAGAACGTGATGAAGTTGAGTTTCGGCTTGTATTCCTGCGAGATGACTTCGTCATCAATGCCGAAAGGGTCTGCTGCAGACATTTCATAACCACGCTGAAGTCGAATGAAGCCGGTCCAGTGACAAGCAGGTTGGTAGAGTGACGCAGAATCACAACCCGACTCAAGCTCGCGTTTGCTGATCCGCCGACTATTTCAAATGGCGGTCAAAGCACGCCAGGGCACGCTTCCACATTTCGTCGGACAAAACATGCCCAACGCCGGTTTCGATGAACGACGAAAAGTTCTTCTCGGCATGCATGCTCGAATAGGCGTTGGCAATGACTTCGATGCCGCGGCGGGCTTCATCAATCGGGCTGCCACCGTCTGTTTCACCCAGGTTCAGATGCAACGGGCGCGGAGCGATCAGAGCTGCAATGTCCGGAGTGTCACCGTACTGGAAGATGCCCGGCACAAAGTTTGGGAAGCAATGCAGCATGTGCTCGCGATGAATTGCCTTGTACGTCGGCAGGCAGCAGTTGCCGACGAGACATTTCAAACGCGGCTCCCACGGCCCCACCATCCACGTGTGCGTTGAGCCCATCGAGTGGCCGTAGCAGCCGATCTTCTCTGCGTTGACTTCCGGACGGCTGACGAGGAAGTCGATCGCGCGGCGCATGTCGAGAATATGCTTCCAGGCCAGACATTTGCCCGCCACGACGTAACGCAGAAATTCGAAGCGTTCGTAGTTCCCGCCATCGAGCTTCTTGGTTGGATCGCGCCGTTCACCAAAGCACAGCGCATCGGGACAGACGACAACGTAACCCTGCTTCGCTAATGCAACGCCGGTGTGATGCATCGGGTTGCCGGCTTGTCCGGACGGCTCGCTCTTGCCGAGTTGCCATTGGCCGTTGTGCTGATGCCAGACGGCGATCGCGGGAGCGGGTTTTGCGGCGGAAACGCCGGTGGGAATCAAGAGATTCGCCGGGACGGCATCACTGGGCTCGGCGTCGTAATAGACCGAGACCAGCGTATAACCCTCGTGCTGCTGAGTCTCGCGCACGCGGACATTCAGCGGACAGCCTTCGGGCCACGTGCCACCCAGACCTTGCAGCAAGCGATCGCGGAAATCAGCAGCGGCCATGAACGACTCCTACGTATGAGGTTCTGCGGGTGATTCCTCGGGGACGTCAGCAGCGGTCTCAGGATCATCGACAAGGCCCAAACGCTGCCGGGCGATGTCAGCCCACGGCCCCTTGCGATCAAACTTCAGATAACGTCGCCAAAGTTCGTCGGCTTCTTCCGCGCGTCCCAGTTGCTCCAGAATCGTTGCCTTATGAAACAAAGCATCTGGGTACGCGGGGTGAGCGTGCAGCGCAATGTCTAAGGCATGCAGAGCACCAGCGGCGTCGCCCTGCATGTTCTTCAGGCAGCCGATCTGAGTCCACGCTTCGATGTAATCGTGATCGTGTTCAACCGCCGCGTGCAGGCGTTCGAGCGCGCCCGCGAGGTTGTTGGATCGATAGAGCGCGTCGGCGAGTTGAAAGTGCAGTTCAGGATCGGACGGAGTTTCCATCAGTGCCAGACGGAACGCCTCTACGGCGCCCTTCGCGTCATTGATTTCCAGTAGCCGGCAACCTTCCTGATACCACTGCTCCCCGGACCAACTGGCGCGAGCCTCCAAGTCCACAACATCATCTTCGGCCGCATGCAGCTTGAGCTGCGGTACATCGATTGAAGCTCCCGACGGCGAATCGCTCGACGGTTCAAAATCGAACAACCGTTGTCCGCTGCGCGGATCGACGAGACCAGCCTTGTCGCGCAGCAGCAGTCGGGCGTCGCGTTCCAGAATGTCGAGTTGTGCCAGCGGCCGCTTGACCGATGGCAGAATGCTTTCCAGAGCCGCCAGACTCGTTTCGATGTCTGATCGCGACACGCCGGCATGCAGCAACTCTTGCAGCTTCCGGACTCCTGCTACCTCGCGAAAGTCGAAGTACGGCAGCCGGTACACGCGCTGCTGCGCGTGAATCAGGCCGAGACGTTCCCAGCGACGCACTAGGTTGGCGGACACTCCGAGTAACTGCTGCAGCATCGCTGGAGTATGCAGCCGCGATACTTCCCGTTCGCGTTGTTCGAAACCCAGCAGGCGCAGCCAGTCGGACTCATTGAGAATCCGCAACGGTTGTCCCTGATTGATCAGCCCCACCGCCATTTGCAGCTTCAGCGATGTCTTGCCGTCGGCCTCCAGCGGCCAGCCTTCTTCGCCGACGACCAGCATTGTGACCTGACGGCTCAAATGCGTAACCGGCGTGCCGCCGTGATCTTCGGTGAGCCGATGCGCCTGCCGGTGTGTCATCGACGCCAGCGTTCCGGTGAAGGTGACTCGCTCACCTTGCAACGGACGCGAACTTTCCAGAACTACTGGCTGGGGCAGGTCTTGAGACATCGGGAGTCGTTGATGAACAGTCAGAGGATGCGACAACAAGAATTCGGCTGCCCCGAGAATACCTTTGGCGGGTTTGATTGAGTACCTTCCCGCCCCGTAATCAAATGCAAGGCAACGCAGTCGTCGTGATCGGGCTCACCTTTGCGGGCAAGCCGGATTTCAACGATTCAACGGACGCGGGGGCATTCCAAAGCGACCTTCGGCAGGTCTGCGACTGGTTCCCGCAGTTCGACTGCACGACAATCCGCCGTCGAACCTGACGACCAGCCAGGCGTCGCGGTTCACCGGCATCATTCCCACGGCACAAATCGAATCATGAAGAACTTGAAGACCGCTGATCCTGAAATCTGGGCCGCCATTGAGCACGAACGAGTTCGCCAGAAAGAAGGCCTCGAACTCATCGCCTCGGAAAACTACACCAGCGCAGCCATCCTGGAAGCCGCCGGTACCGTGCTGACGAACAAGTACGCTGAAGGTTACCCGGCCAAGCGGTACTACGGCGGTTGCGAGAATGTGGACGTCATCGAGGACCTCGCTCAAGCCCGTGCTTGTGAGCTGTTCGGTGCCGAGCATGCCAACGTCCAGCCGCACTCGGGCTCGCAGGCCAATCAGTCGGTGTACATGACCGTACTGCAGCCCGGCGACACCTACATGGCCATGAATCTGGCGATGGGTGGTCACCTCACTCACGGCGCCTCGGTGAACTTCTCGGGCAAGCTCTACAAAGTTGTGCCTTACGGAGTTCGTGAGAGCGATCACCGTATCGACTTCGACCAGGTCGCCGCGCTGGCTCGCGAGCACAAGCCGAAGCTGATTGTCGCGGGAGCCAGTGCTTATCCGCGCGAGATCGATCACTCCAAGTTCGCGGAAATCGCCAACGAGATCGGCGCGCTGTTCATGGTGGATATGGCCCACTACGCCGGACTGGTCGCAGGCGGCGTGCACAACAGCCCGGTCCCGTATGCGGACTTCGTGACTTCAACGTCTCACAAGACGCTGCGCGGTCCACGCTCCGGCTTTGTGCTGACCAAGCAGAAGCACGCTCAGGCTCATGACAAGACGGTGTTCCCTGGCATGCAGGGCGGTCCGTTGATGCACATCATCGCCGCGAAAGCAATTTGCTTTGCCGAGGCGATGCAGCCTGAGTTCAAGACTTACGCTCAGCAGGTCGTGAAGAATGCCCAAGCGTTGGCAGACGTCCTGATGAAGGGCGGAATTCGTCTCGCTTCGGGCGGTACCGACAACCACCTGATGCTGTGCGATATGACCTCGGTAGGCCTGACTGGCAAGATCGGCGAGCAGGCTCTCGATCGCGCCGGCATCACGGTCAACAAGAACATGATCCCTTACGATCAGCGCAAGCCGCTGGATCCAAGCGGCGTGCGCATTGGTACTCCAGCCATGACCACGCGCGGCATGAAGGAAGCCGAAATGAAGAGCGTGGGCGAATGGATTCTGGAAGTTCTGCGCAACGCCGATAACCACGACATCGTTTCGCGTGTCCGGGAAGAGGTTCGTCAATTCGCCAAGGCGTTCCCGGTGCCGGGAATCGACAGCTAAGGGGCGATCCAGCAAACTGCTTGTGATGTGGGCCGAGCGGTGTTCGGCCCACGATTGTCTGGCTCGAAAACCTCAGTCGAAGCTGGTGGGCTTGCGTTGCTCGACGCCACCCTGCGCCGAATCGGCTGTCTTGGATTCAGGCCATCAAGCCGAGGCTTCGATGATCTTCGTTCTCGATAACTACGATTCGTTTACCTACAACCTGGTCCAGCGACTGGGCGAGATCGATTCGCGCCTCGATATTCGCGTCGCCCGCAACGACCAGATTACACTCGATGAAATCGCTGCCATGCAGCCCGAGCGAATCATCATTTCGCCCGGCCCCTGCACGCCGGCCGAAGCTGGCCTGTCACGCGATATCATTCTGAACTTTGGGCCGCGAATGCCGGTGCTGGGAGTTTGCCTGGGCCATCAATGCATGGGAGACGTCTACGGGGCGAAAGTCGTGCGGGCTCCTCGCCTGATGCATGGCAAAGTCTCCAAGATCCATCACGACGGCAAAGGCATCTTCATGGGGTTGGAGAACCCCTTCATCGCGACGCGTTATCACAGCCTGATCGTTCCCGAAGAAACCTTTCCACCGCACCTGATCGTGACCGCCTGGACCGCCGACGAAGGCCAGCCGCGTGAAGTCATGGGCCTGCGACATCGCGACTACCCAGTCCACGGCGTGCAGTTCCATCCCGAGAGCTACCTGACCGCCGAGCCCGGCATTCAAATCCTCAAGAACTTCCTGGCTCTGTGAGTCTTCGAACGCCGGTCTTTATCAGTCGATGAGGCCCTCAGCCTCCTGCCGCAGGCGGGCCATGACGCGTGATTTGGCGATGAAGACCGCGTTGACGGAGATGCCGAGTTGTTCGGCGACTTCGTTGGCGGAGACTCCCGTCAGAGCGACCAGTTCAAACGCTTTCCATGTGTTGGGGGCGAACTGGCTTTTGAGCTGCTGCAGCAACTGCCGCATGACGTGCTCATCGTGTTCACGGTCCCACAGCGAACTGAGCTGGCTGGTCGGATCTTCAAGCTGCTGCAGCATGTCGAAGACCTGACTGTCGCCCGATCCCACCGCTCGTTTGTGCTGGTTGCGGAGCGACCGCCGCAGGCAGTTGATCGTGATGGCCTTGAGCCACGCACGGAACGAACCTGTCCTTTGTCGCTCGAACTCCTGAATCCGCCGCATCACGACCGTCAGGACTTCCTGCGTGATGTCGTCCGCATCGTGGTCGTCGAGTCGCACGTCTCGTCGCAGCCAGGCGCGGATCAGCGGCGTATAGATCGACACCAGACGCTGCCAGGCGGCATCGTCCGGGTGACGGCGAACGCGATCAAGAAGGCTGGCGGAGGTGTCAGACATCCACAAATCCACACCGCGCAAGGCGGCGAACTGGTGAGTGACAAAGAGTGAAACTTTCAGACTCGAATTCGGCGCCTCGAAGTTTTGGAAACGCCAGTTTTCCATCCTTGAATCGCCGGAAGCCTAACGGTTCTGTCGATTGGTGATGAAGTCTATCTGAGTCTTTCTGCGAAAGACGTCCCGCAATCGTTAGAACAGCGAATCTCGTGAGCACCTCGCCAGCAGACTGGCTCTAAAGATATCTGGCGAGATGTTCTGGTCGCGAAGCACTAGAATTGCCGGAAGCTTAACAGAACGACCCGCGGAGCTTCAGAGTCTGTCTCTACTAGCTTCGTAGTTGCATGGATTCAGCCGCGAAAGGAGACCGGAGTTGATGTCTTACTGGTTGGCAGCACTGTTATCTGTGTGTCTGGCGGCAGGTTCGGACGTGGAGATCATCGCTCATCGCGGTGAGTCCGCCGACGCGCCTGAAAACACTCTGGCGGCGTTTCAACTGGCGTGGGATCGCAAACTGCCGGCGGTGGAGCTGGACGTGCATCTGACGAAGGATGAGCAACTCATCGTCTGCCACGACGGTAACACGAAGCGCACGGGACGCGAATCACTGGTCATCAAGGACAGCACAGTCGCCGAGCTACAGAAGCTCGACGCCGGCCGCTGGAAGGGTGAACGCTGGGCCGGAGAGATCATGCCGACTCTGGATGAGGCACTGGCGACGATTCCGGACGACGCCCGCTGCTTCATCGAAGTCAAAGTCGGCCCAGAAGCGGTGCCTGCGCTGGTGAAGTCCGTCAACAAGAGCGGCAAGCGTCCTGAACAACTCGTCGTGATTTCATTCAACGCCAAGACCATTGCCGAGGCCAAACGGCAACTGCCGCATTTGCAGGCGTACTGGATTACCGGCTTCAAGCAGGACAAAGAGACGAAGGCGTGGTCGCCCACTTTGCCACAGGTCATCGAGCAGGCCAAGGCGATCAAGGCCGATGGCGTCGATGTTTCGTACAACGGCCCGGTCGATGCCGAATTCGTCAAAGCCGTGAAGGCGGCTGGCCTCAAATTCTTTGTCTGGACGGTTGATGATCCTGCGATTGCTCAAAAGTTCGCAGGCTTAGGAGCTGATGGCATCACCACCAACAAGGGCGGACTGCTGAAGCAACACTTCGGTGTGAAGAAGTAACCGCTCTGCCGAAGTGTTGATTACTTCGCTACGGCTGGTTGCCTCTGGCCGTAGTTCAGTCTCTCCGAGACTGAACATTTCTGCGACACAGCCCGCATCGAGCATCGTCAGTGACGATCCACAGGAGTGTTCAGCCTCGGAGAGGCTGAACTACGAAGACACGCGATCATTTGGCTGTCGGTCGAGCTTGCACGACGTCGGCCGGAGGGGCATCCGTGACGACTTCCAGCGAGCTTTCATGCACGACTGGCTGACCGCGATTGTCCATCGTGGTGGCTCGAATTGTCAGCGGCACGTTGAAGGGACCAATCGCGTCTTTCGCGAACTTGATCGTCAGGAAGGTCTTGTTGATGTCGCCCGGAACGGTGACTCGCTCCGCGCTCACGCCGCGCATGTGTTTGGCTGGTGCGATTTCAATCGTCGCGGCCTGAGTCAATGCGGAGGCACGACCGACTTGCAGAGGAACGGTGACTGATTCACCGGGCACAGCGCGGATGCTGGTCACTTCGGGCACCGCGCTGAACTCTTCCGGCGCGGTCAGAACGATGATCTGATCGTTTTGCTCTTTGGACGTGAAACACACCTTGTGTTTCGTGCCGTCGGCATCAACGACGTCGCCGACTGCCATCAGGCAGGTGCGGCTGGTACGACCGACCTCCAGCCAAGGGGGCAGGGCGGCGGGATATTCGAACTCCGTCGCTCCCGGTGGAACGATGATCTTCGGCCCGGTGACCCCTTGCAGATGTCGAGCCTGTCGATCCGCCAGACTGACTTCGATCGGACCTTCGAAACCGCCGCGATTCAGCGTGTAGCGACGGAAGTAGACCGAACCGCGCGGCGCGAACTTACTTTCGAAATCGCCCGAGAACTTGAACGGGGTCTTCACCGTGACCGCCAGTCGCAGGTTGTCGATGGGCTCTTTCGTCGGTGGATTCGTGCGGACGACTGCGACGGCTCGCTGCTCAGCGTCGCCCACTTTGGCTTTGCCGATCACCTTGATGGTCGCTGCGTTGAGCACCGCATTCGCTTCTGCTTTCAGCGTCACTGTCGCATTGTTCTGCTTGGCCGGAACAACGGCATCGCTGACGGTGACGCCTGCGGGCAGTCCGTCGATCTGCAGTTGAATGGCTTCATTGAAGTTGGAACGTCGCGCGTTGATCTTCAGCTTCAGCTCGCCGCCGCGATCGACGTTCACGACGCGCTGCTGGCTCTGAATCTCCAAAGAGAACGGAGCTGAATCCAAAGACTTCGCATCAAGCACATGCAGGCGATATCCAAACTGAGCGCCGCCACGACTGGCGACTCGATCCGCCACTTGAGCGAAGTAGACTCCATCAGCCGGGACGTTGAACGTCAGCCGCGAGTCGACGTCTTGACCGTTGTCATCGGCCTCAGCGACCTGCTTGCCATTCGCATCGAGCACGGCCACCAGGGAGTCGAGTGACGAGCCGAGTTCTGCGGCGTGCATCTCCAGGATCAGCGATTGGCCTTTCTTGGCGTCGAACTTCCAGAGGTCAATGTCACCGGCAGCTTCAATGCGTCCGTTGAGCACGCCTGGAACTGTGGCTGCCGTTGCTGTTTCGGTTGTGTTGTTGGCTGCTTGCTCGATGGATTCCGGCAGTGTTCCGGTCTCAAGAGCAAAGCCGAGATCCGACGAGCCAGCAAAGTCCGGATGCCAGACGATGCGATCGCCAGCGTCAGCGGCGAGTTTCACGTCCACGCTGGGGCGGTCCAGCCCGGCACCTGCTAGTTGCAGTTTTAGAGGTTCACCACGTCGACCACCCAAGGGGAAGACCGCGTCAACGTAGCCGCCAGTCGACAGTGACAGGCGATAGATGTGATGTTGCAGGCCACCGAAGTTCGCGTCGTTGATTTTCACGGTGTAGCGGCCGGTGACCGGCGCGGTGAAACGAACCAAGGGATCTGTTCCGGGTGAGCCCGTCGTGCCGGTCAGCCGAACACCATTCGGGTCCCGGATTTCGATTTGAGCTTCGACGGGAGAACCAATTCCACCTGTCACAACGACACAGTTCACGGTCTGGCCTTGCTGCACATCGAACGTCCAGAGGTCGACGTCTTCGCGCGGGAACGTGCGGCCGTTGATCGTCACCGGGAGCTTGACCAACTGCGGAATCGGCTGACCGTCGATCTCTTCCTCGATGACCTCGGGCAACCTTCCGATCAGCAACTTCATCGGCAGCGTGACGCCTTGCGAGACGTGTACTGACCAGTCGCGAGTTCCTAACGGGGCATCTGCCGCCGCCTTCAAAGTCCCCAGATAATCGACAGGGTAGTCTTCGACCCGCTGCGAATCCGGCTGCGGAATGACGGGGCCTTCGAACCATTGCGTGTGAGTCGGTTTAATCTGCGGACTGGCGTCGATGCCGGGACCGTCCACTAGAAACGCGGCTGCGTTGTGCAGGAAGTGACCGCCGACTCGGACTTCAATCGTCGTCCCGCGCTGCAGGCCCGCAGGATAGATGTAGGACACGTGCGGTGGTTCCGCATGAGCAACGGATGTCGCAGCCAGCATTGATGCGCAGGAAAGTAAAGCTCGGTGAGATCGCAACATCCGAAACTCCCTATCGGCAGGCAGTGAGGGCATGCAAAGGCAACGCTTCAGATAGCGCTGCGGTGTGTCTCTGGAGCATATTCCATAGCTGAGCGCAGTCACTCGTCGCAATGCAGAGTATGTCTGACCTAAGTGACGGATTGAGCGACGCCGGCTCGAACAAACCGCTACGAACTCAGAATCCGAGGCCGACGTCGTTGAGCAACCCGGTTTGAACAGTGCCGTTATTGATCTGAAACATTCCCGGCAGGGTCCTAGACCATTTCTTGTGTGGACCAGGGCAGTACTGCCGCGCATTGCCTTCGATCGCAGCCACAGTCGGGATTCGCGCGGCCAGGCTTGCCGAATGCAGGAACGAGAAGCCAGGGCAGGTCAGATCCTGCACGCACAGGAACATGCCGAACTTCTGCGCCGCCGCAGCGAGGCACAGAGATTCTGAATGCCCCTTGCAGGTTTTGAGTGCAACTCCCGTGTAGCCCTGATCGCGCGCGAGCAGCAGTGATTCGTAATCAACCAGCGCTTCATCCACGACGACCGGCTTCAGCTTGGATGCCTCATGCAGCTTGATCTCAGGATGCGCTTTAAGGTTTCGGCTCGTGGGCTGTTCAATGTACTGCACCCGGTCGTAAGCCACCGGAGTCTTCTCACGCACCTGCTGCAGGAAGTTCAGCACGTAGTCCACGTTCTGGCACTTCTCATTGAAGTCCAGTGAGTACCACCAGTTCTCACAACCGCGCAGAGCCTGCGCTTCTGCAGCCACTTGCTCGATTGCGACGACGCGCTGCACGTCCCAATCCAGATTGTCGCCAGCCAGCTTGATCTTCAGATGAGTCAGTTTGTCGGCCTTGATCCACTCACCCAGCGTGACCGGAAGGTTGTCCTTGGGCCGCTCCTTGACATCCGCCGGTGTCAAGGGGTCCAGAGCACCAATCAGGTGGTATAGTGGCATCCGCTCCTTTGGTTCGCGGAGCGTGTATTGATCGAGATACTCGCCTTTGAACTGATCATCGAGGTAAATCGATAGATCGTCCGTCACGAACTTCGAAGACAGTGTGTTGTACGAATTCAAGTCATGCAGACGCCCATAAGCGTCATGCACTGCTGCATCGAGGGCACTGGCCGCGACCAGTTGAGCCAGCGGCGGCATCTCGTCTTTGAAATGCAGTTTCGACATCACCAGCTTCGACAGGTGCTGGTACTCGGCCGCCATGTCGAACATCAGTTCCAATGGATGCGCGAATCGCGGCAGGTCACGCGCGATCGTCACCGCGTCTTCTGCGAAAGCCTGCATGGCCGCGGCGGTTTGATCGCCGCTCAGCGAGTCCGTCGGCCAAGCCCAGATGTTTCCGATGGGCATGCTGCCTTGGCCGGTCTCATGCTTTCCCGACCGGGTTTCGACAACGACCTCGACGTTAATCAGGTGAGTCTTGTCGACGATGCGCCCGCCAAACTTCAGCGGGGCTCGAAAGGCAACTGGTTCAAACGTGCAAAAAGCATCCTTGATCTGGACGTCAGTCGTCTTGGACATAACTGATTCGGCTCGTAGCTCGCTTTCCTGAATGAATCAAAACACGGAGAATGTGTAGCGAACTCGCGGCAGAATACTCAAGGGCCAGATTGCGAAGTTCGCAATCCGCGGCCTCACGCAACACTCTCTGGATCATCTGCACATGACTCAGCCTCGCCAATATTGGCTCTTCAAGTCCGAGCCCGAGGAGTACTCCATCGACGCCTTCGCCAAGGACAAACGGATTCACTGGTTCGGTATTCGGAACTACCAGGCGCGCAACTTTCTGCGTGACACCGTGCGCGTTGATGATCGAGTTTTGTTCTATCACAGCAACGCCGAACCCATGGCCATCGTCGGCACGGCTAAGGTTGTGAAAAGCGGTTATCCCGATCACACCGCGCTTGACCCCAAGGCTCCGTACTACGATCCCAAGAGCAAGCCTGATCAGCCGACCTGGTACATGGTCGATATCGAGTTCCTGCAGAAGTTCCCCGAGCCACTGACTCGCGACCAACTGCGAGACAACGCGGGTACGGCAGACATGGTGCTGCTGCGTAAGGGCTCGCGACTGTCTATTCAACCGGTCACGGAATCCGAATGGCAAGCTGTCCACAAGCTGGCCGGCGTGAAGGAGAAGTAAGGCTTAGTGCTCTGAATCCTGCCCTTGCCGCTTTTCGACGTGAGAACGTACCGTCGTTCAGCGGCGAGTCAGGGCGTTGGCCCGTGTTCGATGAAAAGCGATCGTTCAAGAGGCACCGAAATGGAATTCCGCGTTCCTTGTGAATGTGGGCAGCAACTCGAGGTAGGTGTTACGGACGCAGGGACGACGAAAAATTGCGGATGCGGTCGCACAGTTTCCATACCCCGCTTGAGCATACTCCGTGAAACCGCCGGGCTGGATGCCTATGAAATCTGCCCGGCCCAAGAGATCAACCAGGCTGTGGCTGACGGAACGTGGCCAGTCTCCGCGGACTGTTGCCAGTGCGGGTTCGGCACAGACTCGATCGTTCACCTGCAGGGCATTTGCGAGCGATCGTGGACGCAGGATTCGGATGGAGACGAAGTCAGTTTGCGTCAGCTTGCATCGTTTGCTCAAGTCGCTGTTCTCGGAGTTTTCGGTCTGTTCTTTTCCTTTCGCAGAGCCTCAAGCTTGGTCTCTGGTCTGTACGGCGAAACCAAAGAGTTCGGCAGAGACGTGTATTTCTCCGCCCCGTTCCGTCTATGCGACGACTGCCAGCGCGCTGCTAAGTCGAGGCGAGCAATGCAAGCCTGGACACGGTCACTGCCAGCATTGAAGAAGGTGTTGGCGAAGTTTCCCGATACACAATTCAGCTTCGTGAAGATGCCAGCGAACAGTGGATCTCAATCTGGGGACAATTGGTTGCGTCGCTGCGCCTAGAATCTTCCGGCACGCTGTTCGGGCCACGTTCTCATTGACGCGGTTGACTGGCTTTCGTTGAGTGCTGTGAGAGTTCGTCCATCAAATTGCCAGTTGCTGAGGCTGTGTGGTACGGGCACAGGATTTCCACTTGTTCGCAGCTCGTTTGCCGCTCAAAGTGGGTGCCAGATGCGGCTTCCGAGTGAGGCTGCGGTCGTATCCATTTGCTGGAAGAGCCTATGAGATCGTTCGTGTGCCCTGACTTTCAGGCGTCTTCACTTGCCCGCCGAGATGTTCTGCGCATTGGTGGGTTGGGGATGCTGGGGCTCACGATGCCGCGACTGCTGCAGGCGGCGGAAGCGACGAAATCGGCGATCAAGCCGACGGCCAAGTCAGTGGTCTTCCTCTATCAATTCGGCGGTCCATCTCACGGCGACACCTTCGATATGAAGCCAGACGCGCCGGATGGAGTGAAGAGCCACTTCGATCCGATCGCGACGTCTTGCCCGGACATTCAGATCTGCGATCAGTTGCGTGAAACGGCCAAAGTGATGCACCAGGTGACGCTCGTGCGAACCGTGCATCACACCATGAAGAATCACAACTCGGCGGCTTATCACGCGCTAACCGGGCACGCGCCGCTGGTGGATGACATCCGCCTGCGCGACACATTGGAACTCTTCCCTGCGTATGGCTCGGTGGTCGATCGACTCGCCCCTAACACGAATGGAATGCCTTCGTTCGTCGCCTACCCGTACGTGATGCGTGACGGCGAGATTACTCCCGGACAGCACGCCAGCTTCCTGGGGAAGGGAAATGATCCGCTCCTGATCACCGAGGACCCCGCCGACCCAAACTTCAAACTGCCGCAACTGAGCCTGCCATCGAATCTCACTGCCGACCGTTTACAGAATCGCCGCGAGATGCAGCGGCTCATCAACCAGCAGGCCAAAGTCCTGGATGCCACCGCCGAGGCTCGTGGCCTGAATGCCTACTACGAGCGTGCGTTGTCGATGCTCAATTCGACGCGCGTGCGGCAGGCGTTCGATCTCTCGCAGGAGCCGGAGAGCGTGCGTCGCAAGTACGGATCCTCGACCTACGGGCAAGGTTGCCTGTTGGCGAGACGCCTCGTCGAAGCGGGCGTGAAATTCGTCAACGTGTATTTCGCGAACAGTATCGGCGGTCGCACGGCGGCGGGCGGCTGGGACACGCACGGCTTCGACAACACTCGCATGTATCCGATCCTGAAGTCGTGGCAGTTGCCGCTCACCGAGCAAACACTACCCGTGTTTCTGAACGATCTCAGCGAACGAGGCCTGCTTGATGACACGCTCGTGGTGTGGATGGGCGAGTTCGGCCGGACGCCGCGCATCAACGCGAACATCAGCCGTGACCACTGGCCAAGCTGCTACACCACGTTGCTGGCGGGTGGGGGCATGAAACGCGGCTTCGTCTATGGACGTTCCGACAAGAATGGTGCGTATCCCGATCGTGATCCTGTTCACATCGGCGATCTGGCTGCGACGATGTTCCAGGCGCTGGGCATCGATCCGGGAACTCACGTCAACGACGTACTCAATCGCCCGTTACCAATCGCCACCGGCCGACCGGTGATGGATCTCTTTGCCTGATTGAGCCGCCAACAGACGACTCAAACGCGATTCAACAAGGATGAGTCGGCATGGCGGCGAAGCTTCTCATCATTGACGGCTACAACCTGCTGCATGCGGCCGGATGGGCTCAGCCAAGCTATCGTCCGGGCGAACTCGAAGCCTGCCGGACGAGGTTACTGAGATTTCTCAACGAGCAGCTGTCGGAACTCGAAGCCGTCCGCACGACAGTCGTCTTCGATGCCCGGCATCCGCCGATTGCCGCACCAAGATTCATCACGCACGGATTGGTGCGAGTCCTGTTCGCGTCACCGCATGGTGACGCAGATCGAACGATCGAAGAGATGCTGGAGAGCGCGGAGAATCCGCGCAGCGTCACGCTGGTTTCCGGTGATCGCCGCCTGCAACTCGCCGCTGACGCGCAACACTGCCACTACGTTTCCAGTGTCGAGTTCATCGATTCACTGCAGGAACGCCAGTGCCGTCAGTCCGATGTTGTCGCCGGTTTAAACCTGTCGGAGAAGCCGCAAGCGGTGACTGACGCCAGCGAACTCAATCTCTGGCTGCGCGTCTTTGGTGACGTTTCCATTTCGGCAATCGCCGCTCAAGAAGCCGTTTCGTTATCCGCCCGCAAACCGGCCCCGACAAAGTCGCATCCTGCTCCTGCGGCGACTGTTTCACCGAAGCCCGCCATTCAGGCGCCAGCAAAAGCAAAGCGTCCTCAACAGACTTCGAAGAAGAACGCGGTCAAAGTGCTCTCCGCAGATGTCAACGAGTGGCTCGCCTGGGCGAGTGACGTCCAAGCCTGGCTCGATGAACTCAATCAACACCCGCCGAAGAAGTAGCTTGCTCAATTCTTGGAGATCACTTCGTCGAGGTTCATCAACGTGCTGACAAGTGCTGTCCACGCGGCGTGTTCGGCCGGGGCCAAACTTGCATCGCTCTTCGAATGGCCAACAGACAGCAGCTTTTGAGCAGCCTCGGCATTACTGCCGAACCTTGCCCGAGCCTGCTGCAGCAAGCTTTGCATCACCGTTCGCTCTTCCTGCAACGGACTGCGGCTCAACAACAGCTTGAAAACGAACGTCATCCGCTCGTCATCGTTCTTCGCCGCCTGCAGCGTCTTCTCCGCGAGCTTGCGTGCGGCTTCAACGTAGGTCGGGTCATTCAGTAACACGAGTGCCTGCAGCGGCGTATTCGTGCGTGATCGGCGCACCACGCAGGTTTCCCGGTCTGGAGCGTCGAAGGTCGACATGCTGGGCGGTGGACTCGTCCGTTTCCAGAACGTGTACATGCTGCGGCGATAGAGACCATCTCCAAAATCCGGCACGTACTTCTCACGCCGCTCGACTGAAACATCCTCCCACAATCCTTCCGGCTGGTAAGGCTTCACGCTGGGACCTCCGATCTTCTCCTTCAACAATCCGCTCATCGCCAAAGCGGCATCACGCATCGTCTCGGCAGACAACCGATACCGCGGCCCTCGCCACAACAGACGATTGCGCGGGTCGACAACGTGCGGATCCGGTTGATCTGCTGCGTTCGAACTCTTCGCGCGCGGTCCAAAATCGGAGCTTTGTCGATACGTCGCTGAAAGCACGATGCTCCTCAGCATCGCTCGCTGGTCCCAGCCCGAACGAACCAACTCCGTCGCCAGCCAGTCCAGCAGTTCGGGATGACTCGGCAAGGCCCCCTGAATGCCAAAATCCTCGCTGGTCTCGACGAGCCCCACACCGAAGAACATCTCCCACCAGCGGTTCACGGCGACGCGAGCTGTCAACGGATGGTTAGGACTCGTCAGCCACTTCGCGAGATCCAGACGATTCAAAGAAGATTCATCTTTCGTCGTGGGCACTGTGCTGCCGAAGAACGGCAAGCCGGATGTCACGACTTCGCCGCGCTGGTCGTACTGGCCGCGCTTCAGAATGAACGTCTGCCGCGGCGTCGGCTGCTCGGCCATCACCATCGTCACGGGAATGGCCTTATCGATGGCCTCACGCTTCTTTGGTAGTTCTGCCAGTTCCGTTTTCAGTACTTTCGCCGCCGCATCGATTCGATCGAGATAGAACTGCCGCAGTTGATTCCGTTGAGCATCCGAACGCTCGGACTGTTTCACCGCAAGGACGTCCTTGAGCGAACCGAGCACCTGCCCCTTCGCGAGTTGCCCGACGTCATCCGCCGACAGCGCAACCGAATAGATCTGCAGATCATCAATCTGGCCTTTGAATGGCGCCGAGTTTTGACGCTTGCCGATGTGAAACGGCTTGTCCGTTTTCAGGGTGCCCGTGAGCTGATTGTTCGTCGTGACGTCAGTCGCTTTGGCTTCCCCATCAACGTAGATCTTCACGCCGGTCGCCTTCTTGGAGCCGTCATAGGTCACCGCCACGTGATGCCATTCGTTCAGCGAAACAGGCTGCTTGGTCTGCAGCTTGAACGCCGCTCCGGGCCATTGATGCACGAAGTGCGTAGCGACCTTGCCGCCCTCCATAATCACGTCATAGCCGCGAAACGCATTTGCTTCGTCGATCTTGGACAGAACCGTTGTCGCTTCATTCGATGTCGGCTGGATCCAGACCGCGAACGAGAACGCGTCCGTGTTGTCAAACACACCGATCTGGCCAGCGTCCACGAAGGTGTTGCCGTCAAAACTCAATGAAGCCCCAGCTTTCCCTGTTCCGCGAGTCGCCTTGCCCTTGATGGTGCCGCGTCGAGTCGCATCAACGGAATCGGCGACCTGTTCGCCTTCCGTTTCATCCAACGAGAAGTGACTGACCAACCCGGCCGGTCCGAGCTTCCCGATAGTCTCCGGGGTCAGCGACTGTTCCCACTTCGCCAGATCATCGTCGATCGATTTCGCTCGTTGCTGCAGTGCGGACTCCAGCTCTGTTCGACGCGCATCCAGACGCGCCAGCTCTTGCTGTTGCTCACGAGTAGGCACCTTCAGCAGCGGCTCAGCCATGCGGCCTTGCGAGTACGGCACAACTCGGTCAGGCACGTTGTTGAAGAACGCCGAGAAGCGGTAGTAGTCACGCTGAGTAACCGGGTCGTACTTGTGGTCGTGGCAGCGGGCACACTGCAGCGACATCGCCAGAAACACCGTAGCCGTCGTGTGTACGCGATCCGCGACATACTCCACGTGATACTCTTCTTCGATGATGCCGCCTTCGGTTGTCAGCACGTGGTTGCGATTGAAGCCCGTAGCGACCCTCTGACTGAGCGAAGCGTCGGGCAGCAGATCTCCCGCAAGCTGTTCCGTCAGAAACTGGTCGTACGGCATCCCGCGCGCGAAGGCGTCGATCACCCAGTCTCGCCACGGCCACATCGTCCGCATCTCGTCGTTGTTGTAGCCGTTGGTATCCGCAAACCGGGCCGCGTCCAGCCACAGCATGGCCATGCGCTCGGCATAGCGCGGCGATTTCAACAGCCGATCAACAACTTGCTCATAAGCACGCTCGATCTGCTGAGCATTCTTACCGTCGCGACAAGCCGCCAGAAACTCATCCAATTCCTGAATGGACGGCGGCAAGCCAGTGAGATCCAGCGTTACTCGACGTAGCCAGGTCCCAGCAGACGCTTCGGGTGATGGCCTCAGCTTCGAGTCTTCCAGCTTCTGAAGAATGAACGCATCGAGCGGATGACGCACCCAACTCTGATGTTTCACTGTGGGAACTGCAGGACGATTCGGCGGAATGAAGGCCCAATGCCCGGCGTACTCGGCACCTTGTTCAATCCAGCGTTTCAGGATGTTCTTTTGGACTTCGGTCAGCGGCTTCTTCGCTGCTGGCGGCGGCATCACGGAGTCATCGTCATGAGCAGTGATGCGCGCGAGCAGTTCGCTGGCAGCTGGTTTCCCAGGATCGATCGCCACGCGGCCGGTATCAGCTTTCGCAATGGCGGAGCTGCGTAGGTCCAGCCGCAGACCACCTTGCCGGGACGCCTCGTCGGGACCGTGGCAACTCCAGCAGTGGTTCGCGAGGATCGGCCGCACGTGCTCATTGAACCGCACCGTTTGCGGAGCCTGAGCCACCGCCACCGTCGTCCACAGTGTCGCCATCGCTGCGATCCAAAAACTTAGTCTGCTCATGGAAGCCACTCAGAGGAATTGATCTCGCGCCGCAGGTCGACGCTCCTGATTGCCGGGATCAGAAGCGTACAGATTCGGTGGCGCCGTCAAAATCGCTGACGGTTTTGTCGGACGCATTCGCTCAGTACAAATCGGCAGAGAAGACCTCATCCCCTCTGGATCGTATTCATGACGTCAGCCATTCATCGTCGTGCGTTTTTACTGACAACCGCCACCGGCGCGGCAGCCGCCAGCTTGCCAAACACCACTTCTGCAGTGGAGCCCAAACCGTCTGGAGCGAAGTTCAAGTATGGCCTGAACACGAGCACGATTCGCGAGCAGAAGCTCGGCATTGTGAAGGAAGTGGAACTGGCTTCGCAGGCCGGTTTCGACGGCATTGAACCTTGGATCAACCAGTTGGAACAGTACGTTCGTGATGGGGGTGATCTTAAGGACCTGCACAAACGCATCAGCGATTCCGGCCTGAAGGTCTACAGTGCTATTGGTTTCGCAAACTGGGTTGTCGATGACGACGAGAAACGCAAAGCCGGTCTCGAGCAAGCCAAACGCGACATGGACTTAGTGCTGCAAATCGGTGGCACGCACATCGCCGCCCCGCCTGCCGGAGCGACCAATCAAACTGACCTCAATCTGATGAAAGCCGCCGAGCGTTATCGAGCGTTGCTGGAAGTTGGCGACGCCATCGGCATTATTCCGCAGGTTGAAGTCTGGGGCTTCTCGAAATCGCTTTCGCGACTGGGTGAAACCGCACTCGTCGCGACCGAAGCTCAGCATCCGCGAGCCTGCATCCTGCCGGACGTCTACCACCTCTACAAAGGCGGCTCCGACTTTGAAGGCGTGAAGCTGTTGTCGTCTCACGCGATGCACTGCTTCCACGTGAATGACTATCCGGCCGATCCGCCGCGAGCGTCTATCGCCGATAAGCATCGCGTCTATCCGGGCGACGGCATCGCACCTTTGAAGCAGGTCTATCACACGCTCGCTCAGGCGGGCTTCGAAGGCATGCTCTCACTGGAACTTTTCAATCCGACCTACTGGGCTCAAGACGCCAAGCTCGTCGTCGAAACGGGCATCCGCAAGATGCGCGAGTCCGTGGCCAAAGCCTTCGCCTGATCGGCAGTTCGCTGCGGCGATCAACTTGTCGCTTATCGGGAGCGTACGCGGCTCTGGTGACCGCCCCGGACTTCAAATCCGGTGTCGGCCTCGAAAGAGGACGAGGTGGGTTCGATTCCCATCCGCTCCCGCTGACTCTGCTGCGCGGCGTCTTATTTGAGCAGTTCGAGCAAAAACTTCTCTCCCTGAGTTGTGTGAGCACCCCCAAGGTATGCCGGGATCATCCACGCGAACTCATCCTTGTCGAATGCGGCTTCGCGAAGTGTTGTGGATGCGGGAGACGTGAGGAGCAGGAATCGCCTTAAATCGGACGAGTGGGCGCGTACGGGGCACCTGCGGAAAAGGCGGTTCAAGTAGTAGCAGGTCCCCCGTGGAAGTCTCGAACCTCGTGCAATCGGAATTCAGTGGCTCGACGTCGGGGCCTTCCGGCTCATCAACGCACCACCATTCATTTCCGTCAACAACTTCTCCGGTGGCGCAGACCACCTCATCGCTGCGGAACAGTGGAAACCGAATACGGGGATCCGCAGCCAGAACAACAATACCGTGCTTCAAGAAATGCGAGTGCTGGAACTCCACGATTATCCTCTCAATGTGAGTTGGATTGCTGCATTGCTGCCGCAAAAAGCCCGCTGCCAAAGCCGCACGATGCGAGACTGGCAATTTTCCGCAGGACCGAGGGTCAAACAAGCAAACTCTGCGCCGGATTGAGGGACCTGTTTCGCAACCCTCGCATGGCACGTTGGCCTTACAAAAATGAGGTTTAAGTCTCAGCCATTCTCTAAGCGATCCGCTCTTGGAACGCGGAAGCGAGCGTTTCGGTTTGACTGCGTGGCTTGATCTATTAGAGGTCTCTTGGCGTCATGTCCGGTTTTTGTAACGACTGCTGCTGATCGACTGTGCGGAGTAGCCAGCCAGGTCATGCGGTCAGTTCTCAACACAAGGTTGCACTGTGAAGATTCTGCTCGCGATTTGCGTCTTTATGTCCTCTCTGGACGCGTCCTGGGCCGCAGAACCGGAGTTCACGCTGGGTGTTTGGAGGAACATCACACCGCCATCGGCGCCAACGAGTTTTCCGGAGCACGTCTTTTGCCAGGGAGTGAGCATCGATCTGCAGAGTCCGCGCACTCTTTATTTGTGTATCTGCGCTTACGACCCAGCCAGGGGCGGCTTGTTCAAGACGACTGATTCGGGCGCCACGTGGAAGAAACTGGGTGAACTTGACGAACCGCTGCATGTCGCGATCAATCCCCGCGATTCGAACCATTTGTATTGCGTCGATGGTGTTCGAGGAAAAACCCTGGGCTTCTGGGTTTCGAGGGACGGCGGAGAAACCTGGTCCATGCCGGATGGGTTCAAAAAGGCGACCGAAAAGCCGGTGGGAACTCGTGACCTGTATTCAATTGCAGTCGATCCTACGGACTTCCGGCACGTGCTCGTGAGCTTTCATTCTCCTTGGGCTGGTAAGAACTGCGGACTGCTGGAGAGTAATGACGGCGGCGAATCGTGGGTCGCTCATGATTCACCGCCTGGCTTGAAAGGTGGCTACGGCATGGCCGTCTTTTTTCTCTTCGATCCCGATAAGAAGATCGGCAATCGGGACACCTGGTTGTTCACCGCCCAAGAGGGTGGCTTTTTCAAGACAACTGACGGAGGTAAATCTTGGGCAAATGTGTATAAGCACTCGATGACACACGGCGGGAATCAGTTGTATCGAGCGAAGGACGGCACGCTTTATAGCGGTGGCTATCAGTATCCGGCCCGCAGCGTAGACAACGGCAGCAGTTGGGAACAGATCAAGACCGGGCTGACCTACAGTTGGTACATGGGGATCGTTGGCGATGGCGAGCGTATTTACACCGCCTGTAGTAACAAGAATCAGCCTTTCTTCGTCTCATCCGAGTCTGACGGACTCACTTGGAAACCGCTGAATGAGCAGAAGTTTTCCGCTGTTCCGTTCACAATTGTTTTTGACCCCGCCAACAAGATCTTATATTCCGCCAGTTGGGAAGAAGGGTTGTTGGCTCTCCAACTACCCAAAGGGAAGTAGTATCAAGCGAGTGTCGGCACCAATTCTGTGATGCCGTGCTGTAGCACGCTTCAGTCATCGAGGATAAGTTTCAATGGACGTCAGAAAATACTCCCGTCGCTCGTTTGCCGCTCTGACTGCTGGCGCGTTTGTCTCCTCCGCCGCAACGCTGAGAGCACAAGACAAACCTGCGAATGAAGCTCCTAAGGCTAGCACTGGGTCAGAGCTGGCATCCGGGCCTCGCGAAGCGCCGTTCGAACGTGATTATCCGGCACCCAAGTTTCAGCCGAAATGGAAGAATGCGCAAATCAATCGTCTATTGATTCAAGACTTTGTGATCTTTGCGCACACCGACCTCGAGATGGTGAAAAAGCTCGTGGAGAAGGAACCGGCTCTCGTGCTCGCGATTGTGAATTGGGGCGCTGGTGATTGGGAAAGTGGACTTGGGGCTGCTGCCCATTGCGGTCGGCACGACATCGTGGAACTGTTACTCGAGAATGGGGCGCGTCCCGACATTTTCTGTTCGGCGATGTTGGGGCAAGTGGACGTGGTGCGCACGTTGATTACGCACCAGCCGAAACTGATCGATGTGAAAGGACCGCATGGGTTTTCGCTGCACTTCCACGCACAGGTTGGCGGCGATCGATCTGCCAACGTGCTGGAGTATCTGCAGTCGGTCAAGCAGATTGAGCTTAAGCCCAATCCCTTCCTGAAAAAGAACGACGAGGCTGGCAAGAAACCGGAAGCTGCTAAAACGGATGCCACCGCAACTTCATCTGAGAACAAGTCAGACAAATGACGGGGAGTGTTTAACCTCGTTCAGATGATCTTTCATGGGACGCCGCAGTCTTGCTATTTTAGAGCGTTCGGACGCCAACCGGGCGGCGGACATTCCCATTGAATGAATCGCGGATTGAAAGCATGCCAGGGAGGGCTCACGCCGATGTCAATCACTCCTGATCGACTCCGTCGCTGGCTGTGTGCAGCGGCGTCGGTTCTCGTCTGTCTGTTGTGTGGTTCTCAGAAGACCTACGCCACTGATTTCTTTCTGACAATCGGTGGTGGCTACAGCAAACTGGGGAATCAAGCTTCGTTGGAAGCGAACGTCGTGTTCTTTCAGCAACTGCTTGCAGACAAACATCGCGAGCCGCGTCGGCATGACATTTTTTTCGCCGACGGGAACGATTCAGACGCTGATCTGCAGGTGTTGGCGAACAAGCCCGCCAACTCAGATGCTCCGGCGACGGACCTGCTTGTCGCGCTGCATCGGCGTCGCAGTGGAGTAAGCGTCACTTATCGCGATCACCGCGTCGCTCACACCGCCGGACCTCTCGATCCCAAACTCATTCGCGCCAACCTCGAAACTTTGGCCAAATCTGCTCGCAGTGGCGATCGCTTGCTGATCTATGTGACTGCACACGGCAGCGAAGGAGCTAAAGAGGACCGCTTCAATACGACGATCGACTGCTGGAACAATCGCAAGATTACAGCTCGCGAGTTCACGACATGGCTCGAGCAGCTACCGGTGGAAATGCCCGTCGTCATGGTGATGGCGCAATGCTACTGCGGCGGCTTCGCGCATTCGATTTTCGAGGGGTTGGACGAAACGAAAGGGCTTTCATCGCGGCCCCGTGCGGGATTCTTCGCGCAGCAGCATGATTTGCCAGCGGCTGGTTGCAGACCCGACATAGAGCACGACGAAGAATTCAGTAGCTATTTCTGGGGGGCTCTGGCAGGACACACTCGCAACGGCGCTCCGATCACTGGATGTGACATCGACAAGAATGGCGCGGTCTCCTTTGCTGAAGCGTACGCCTACGCAGTGACGGCGGGCGATACGGTCGATATCCCGCTCCGTACGTCGGAGGTCTTGTTGCGGACTTACAGTCGTCTGACCGCGGAAAAGCCTGGCGACGCTCCGAACGCGGCAGACGCAAAAACAGCGGCTGCGGAATCGGCTGAACACGGTGCTGACGAGCAGCCCAAATTGGTCACCATGACCGGCAAGCTGGATGGATTGTTGGGCAAGGACAATTTGATTTCGAGTCACATCGTCACGCAGCTCTCGAAGACGCTGGGGTTATCACTTCAGGACGACGTGACGGCGGTAATGAAGGCGTATGACGACAGTCGCGGTCGCCCTCAGGGGCGCGGGCGAAATCGCCAGGGATCAGGGAGACGCGACCTGCTGAAAGAGGTGGGCGGGAAGTGGCCGGAGCTGGCTGACGAAAGGAAGTGGGCGGAATCTGCGTTGCTCAAGTCCGAAAATCAACAACAACTGCTGTCCGAGTTGAAGCAGTTGCCGAGCTGGAAGGCTTTCGACGAACGGCGACAGCAGATGGAAACTGCTGACAAAGCGGCTGACCAGCGTGAGTTACGCAACGTCAAACTTCGCCGTCTCATCCATGCGCTGGAAGTCGCTGTGTTGGAAAAGAACCTGCCCGTTGTCGCCAAGCCGGAAATCGTCGAACGCTACCGCAAGCTGAAATCCCTGGAGGAATCGCATCTCAACCCGGGCGGGATCTCTCAGTAGCTACCAAGCTGATCGGATGGACTGCGAGAAGCTGTTCTTGCTCGTACCGGCACCGTCAACGCTGCGAATTGGGAGCAAACAAGCTTACGCGGCTGGTTCCAGAACGGCTGTCATGCTGCCTTCGCACCGATCGACAAGCTTGTCCTTTCCCAGAGCATGGATCTGCTCTCTTTTCAGCTCGGCGAGTTCCAGCGATCCGGTCCACAGAATACACCTCTTCGTTAGATGTACCTGTGCGGCGAGCTGCAGGCCCTTTTCGTGGGTGTAGCCAAAGATCGTCTGGCACATCCCCACGACGTAATCAAAAGTGTGATCATCATCGTTCAACAACACCACGTTGTAGGGCGGTTGCCGCTTCGTCTTGGGGTCTTTCTCCGACTGATTCTTCGGGCGGACGATTGTTTCTTCCACGATGATTTCTCCTCAGGGCGATTGTGCCAGTAGCCTTGAGATGCGGTTGACTTACCGGGGCGAGGCTTTGACCGACGTTGGGCCGCCGGAATTCTATTCGCACTCTATCGCCTGTCATCATTCAATAATTTGATCAAGGCTTCGAAGCTGACTGGCTTCACGAGATGTCCATCGAACCCGGCCTCTTTGGACTTCCTCCGATCTTCTTCCTGTCCCCATCCCGTTAACGCGATCAGCAGAATGTCGCGTCCCCAGGACTGTTGGCGAATCAGGCGGCAGGCGTCGTAACCATTTCTCTTCGGCAGGCCGAGATCGAGCAGGATCACATCGGGTTTATTCAATTCCGCCTGTTCGACAGCTTCCTCGCCGTCGTAGGCAGTGATCGTTTCATTGCCGATGAGCTTCAGCAGCATCGCCAGCGAAGCGGCTGAATCGCGATTGTCATCCACCACGAGAATCTTGCGGGCTTGAGTCTTGTGTCCCCAATCAGCAAGGCTGGCTTGCGATGTGGGTTGCGGCTCTTCTAGGAGCAGAGGCAGGCAAACTTCGAACTCGCTGCCCTTGCCGGCTCCCTCGCTACGAGCGACCACGCTGCCGCCGTGCATCTCGACGAGTCTCTCTGCGAGCGTCAATCCGATGCCGAGGCCACCGTGTGTGCGTTCGAGCGATGAGTTCAGTTGTGTGAACATCTCAAAGACCCGCGGCAGCATCTCCGGCGGAATGCCGATGCCGTTGTCCTTGACGGATACCAGAACGTCGGTGTCTCTCGGGATCACTGTCAGCTCAATGCGTCCCTTGGCATTTGAGAACTTGCAGGCATTGTTGAGCAAGTTGCTGAAGACCTGAGCAAGTCGCACAGAATCTGCGTGCAGATACACCGGCTGATCGGGCATTTTCACGACGATTTCGTGATTGCCGCCCTCAATGAGCGGACGGCACATTTCGATGGCGTGATGAGTGATCGAGGCGAGTTCGACTCGTTGTCTGCGGAGCTCCACCTTGTTGCGAGTGATCCGACTGATGTCGAGGAGGTCGTCAACCAGCCTCACCATTTGCCCTAGCTGACGCTCCATCGTGGAACGTGCCTGTTCGATAATCTGGCTGCTGCCATTGGCCCGCTTCATGATCTCCAGTGAATTCCTGATCGGGGCCAGCGGGTTGCGCAGCTCGTGAGCCAAGGTCGCGAGGAATTCATCCTTCCGGCGGTCGGCCTCCTTCAGTTCGGTCATGAGTCCGTAAATGCGGTGCTCAGCTTCCTTTTCTTCGGCAATATCGCGGGCGATCTTTGAGATTCCGATGATCTGTTGCTGCTCGTCCTTGATCGGTGAAATCGTCACCGCCACATCGATCGATGAACCGTCCTTCCTGAGCCGGACAGTGTCGAAGTGATTGACATGCTCAC
This sequence comes from Planctomycetaceae bacterium, assembly GCA_021732995.1. Taxonomy (GTDB): domain Bacteria; phylum Planctomycetota; class Planctomycetia; order Planctomycetales; family Planctomycetaceae; genus AM-0621. The sequence goes on from JAKFWA010000069.1 coordinate 36,174, forward strand.
CCGACATCAAGCGCGCGACGATCTGTTGCTGCTCCTCTCTGCGATCAGCCGGAACGATGAGAGACGTATTCTGACCGACGGATTCGCTGGCTGTGTACCCAAAGAGACGCTGGGCTGCGTGGTTCCAGCTTTGAATCGTTCCGTTCAGCGACGTTCGAATAATGGCGTCGTCCGAGAATTCGACGATTGAGGCCAGCAGTCCCGCCGTTGCCAGCCGTTCGTTCTTCTGCTGCTCCGCCAGCCGCCGCTCTGTGATGTCTCTGAAGACCAGCACGCAACCGACAACCTGTCCCTGTCCGTTGCGGATGGGAGCAGCGCTATCGTCGATCGCCCGCTCAGACGAGTTCTTGCCGATCAGCACGGTGTGATTTGCCACCCCGACCACGACGCCCTCGCGCAGTGCTTTCGTCGCTGGATTATCAACCGGCTGGCGCGACTCCTCGTTGACGATGCGGAACACGGAACTGAGTGGCATGCCCGTAGCTTCGGTGGTTGTCCATTCGGTCAGAGACTCAGCCTTCGAGTTCAGAAAGGTGACCTGACCTTCGGCGTTGGTGACGATCACTCCGTCGCCGATACTCGCCAGAGTGATGTGCAGCAGTTCGCGTTCTCTCTGCAGGTCAGCCACAGCCTGAGTCAGCTCCGTGGTTCGTTCCTGAACACGCCGTTCGAGTTCCATGTTGGCTCGATGGAGCGATTCTTCAGCTTGCTTGCGAGCTGAGATCTCTCCCTCTAGTTCCTCCGGGCTGCGCATCGCCAGCACCTTCGGCACGATAGGCACGAGCGCGACTACGGTGGTCCAGGAGACGATGGCGGTGCAAAGCTTGATGACGCCAGCCAGACGATAGGCCGGCCACCAAAAGATGATGGCCTCCATCAAGTGCGTCGTGCCGCAAGCCAGAATGAAGGCGCCAAAGAGGAAGAAGATTTTGCGGAACGGCAGGTCCGAACGTCGAACCAGAAAGAAAAGCAGGACCAGTGGAATTGCCAGGTACGCCGACCACACTCCCAGATCGGACAGGATGTGGAGCCAGCCATGCGCCGATGTCCAACGTCCACAATTCCAACGAGCCGGGAAATCGGACGTATCAAACAGACTGGTGATGAAATTCACGAAAGCCTCTCTCCGGACTGTTAAGGCTTTGATCCCCGCAACTTTGTCAGCACGTTCGCTGCCGGGTCTTCAGCCAACAATGCACCGCTTTGAAAGTGGGCGACGACTACGGGCACCCACATTTTGAACCGCAGAGGTCGCTTGGCAAGGATGAAGATCGACACAAGGATTGCCTCTGCGAGAATCCCATTATGGCTGACTTCAAACTACGAGTAGCGGAGAACGTGGTCGGCGACTTCTTCGTCGACTCCAGTTGCATCGATTGCGACACCTGTCGCCAACTCGCGCCGCTGGTGTTCGGTGAAGCCGCTGAGCATGCCTACGTTTGGCAGCAACCGGGCGGTCCTGAAGATCGCCGTTCGGCCCTGCAGGCCTTGCTGTCCTGTCCTACCGGTTCGATTGGTAGCGTGGGAGAAGACTCGGCAAAGACTGCGATGGCAGACTTCCCGCTCTTGATCGAAGGGCCGGTTTCCTACTGCGGCTTCAATTCATCGAAGTCTTACGGGGGGAACAGCTACTTCGTGTATCACGAAGCCGGGAACTGGCTGATCGACTCGCCGAAGTTCCTGCCTCAACTGGTTCGGCAATTCGAATCGCTCGGTGGCATCGCTCACATCTTCTTGACGCACCAGGACGACGTGGCCGACGCTGAACGCTACGCCGAGCACTTCGGCAGTCAGCGAGTGATCCACCGGGACGAGTTGTCATCGCAGCCGGATTCGGAACTGGTGATCGATGGAACCGAACCCATCGAGTTGATTCCGGGATTCATGGCGATTCCGACGCCCGGTCACACTGCCGGCCACTGTGTCCTGCTGGTGGGCGAGCGCTATCTTTTCACCGGCGATCATCTGTATTTCGACCGCCATGAGCACCGGCTATCAGCCTTCAGAGACTACTGCTGGAATTCGTGGTCTCGACAGACTGAGTCCATGCAAAGGCTCACAGGGTTCCGGTTCGAATGGGTTCTGCCGGGACACGGTCAGCGGGTCTATTTGCCAGGATCTGAAATGCAGCGGCAGATGGCTGAACTGGTCGAGCGAATGCGTGCGAGTTGATTGCCCGGCACGGCCCGTTCTCTATATGCGGCTCTTAATCGTCAACGTATCAGCGATAGCGTTTACTGCCGGTCAGTCCCTCTTGCAGCCGTTTCTCGGTTGGGACAATCTCAGCATTGTCGGTCGGAACGATCTTTCTGCCGAATTGATTGGCATAGACCTGAGTGAACTCGGCTCCAAAGAACACAATTTGTGCGGAGTAATACACCCAGACCAAGAGCACGATCAAAGAACCCGCAACACCGTATGACGACGCGATGGAACTCTTCCCCAGGTAAAGTCCGATCGCCAGCTTTCCGGCGGTGAACAAGACCGCCGTGATCGCGGCTCCGAGCCACACATCGCGCCAGGCGATTCTTGCGTCTGGAAGGTACTTAAACATCACGGCAAAAATTCCGGTGAAGACGGCCAGCGAGATCAGAAAATTGATCGCCTGTGAAACAACCTGGAACTCCGCAGGCCAGTGGATGGAATGATTGCCTGCAAATGACAGAACGGCGCTGAAGACGAGAGAGACTAGCAGAAGAAACGCCACGCCCATGACCATGGTGATCGATAGGAATCGTTCCTTAACGATTCCCCATACGCCGCGACCACCTTTAGGCGTCACTTCCCAGATCGTGTTGAGGCTGTCTTGAAGCTGGCCGAAGACACCAGACGCACCAAACAGCAGCGTGATCAAGCTGAAGACGGTCGCGACAGTTCCGGACTCGGGTTTATTGGCGCTCTGCAGCATCGCCTGAACGGCCAGAGCACCTTGTTCGCCTATCAAGGAATGGATCTGGTGTTCGATTTCACCTCGGGCAGCTTCATCTCCAAAGACGGCTGCCGCGATGCGGAGTGATAGGACCAGGAGCGGTGCGATCGACAATGCCGTGTAGAACGCCAACGCAGCTCCCAGTTGGGGAACCTTGTCCTCATTCCACTCGCGAAACGTCTGCCGAATCAGCGGCCATACGGAACGCATCTGGATCGCCACGATGCAACGCCTTGTAGTTCGACTTGTGCCGACGAGAAATTCTTTGCTTCAAACGGAGCAGCTATCGTTCCAATGCGACACATTCCTCTGGAACGTTGTCTTCGATTCGCCGCTGGTTGAATTGACCATTCACGGTGATGGCGCTTCTCAGAGCAATTAGACCTCGGAGCGTGCGGATTTGCGGCTTTCCTCAAGCCGCATCGTCAAGTCCTGGTGCAATCGATTCAGCGCGGTTTCCGCGTCGTACCACCAGTCGCGCGACCAGACTCGGAGAATCTTCCAACCGAGGTTTTCCAGCACTTGCTGTCGCGTCTTATCGCGGTCGCGAGCACTGGGTGAGCGATGGTAGGTCGCTCCATCACATTCGATGCCCGCCAGATACGCACCGGGCTTGTCGGGATGCACGACCCCCAGATCGACTCGAAAACCCGACACGCCCACCTGCGGGGTAATCTGCCAGCCCTTCGCGTGTAGAGACTCTGCGATTGCAGCTTCCAATGGTGATTCGTACGAACCAAGGCTGCCGCTCGTGCGACTTGCGATCGCTTCGGGGCCTTTCTCCGCATACTCGAGAAACGCTTTGAGGTCGCGTACTCCGCGCGCCTGTGATTGTTCGGCGGCTAACTGGTCCGCTTTGAATGACGAATAGACAACCAACTGTTGGCGGGCACGCGTGACTGCAACATTCAGCCGTCGCTCACCGCCGTCGCGATTCAACGCACCGAATGTGAGCGGGATCGGTTTTCCCGAGATGTCTCGGCCAAACGTGATCGAGAAGAACATGACGTCGCGTTCGTCGCCCTGCACATTCTCAAGATTCTTCACCACGGTCGGTTCAATGCGGTCATCGGAGAAGTACCAGTCGAGTTCCGGGTTATCCCGCTGCGCCTGATCAAGCAGGTCCTGAATGAGCGATTGTTGCTGGCTGTTGAAGGTGATCACCCCGAACGTCCGCCGTTTGTTTTCCGGCGACGCGAGCTGACTTTTCATCCGTGCGACTGCGTCCTCCACAATTGCCATTGCTTCAGCGCGGTTCGTGCGAGAGTTGCCTCTGTCGTAAACCGCGTCCGGCAAGTGGCGGAACGAGACTCCCCGGTCCGCTGATTCCGCGGCTGGAAAGGACACCAGTTGATTGCCGTAATAGTTCCAGTTCGAGAACGCGATCAGCGACTCGTGCCGACTGCGATAGTGCCAATTGAGCTGCAGCGTCGGCAGTCCGGCTGCTTTCGCTTCGTCGAGGATGCTCTCCAGATCTTTCTCATGATCCTCGATTTCGTCGTTGGCTTCGTCGTCATCACTGCGGCCGAAGAAGTTTGTGGGCGGCAATTGCTTCGGGTCGCCCACGATGATGGTCTGCTCTCCGCGTGCAATGGCCCCGATGGCGTCCCATGTTGTGATCTGGGACGCTTCGTCGAAGATGACGACGTCGAAAGGCGGTTGCTCGGCCGGAAGGTATTGAGCGATCGACAGCGGAGACATCAGCAGGCAGGGGGCCAGTTTGCCGAAGCTTTCTGGCATGCTGGAAATGACCTCGCGGATCGACTTGCTCGGACGCTTGAGCCCGAGTTGATGTCGCAGCAGCCCCAGTTCGGACTTTCTCGCCACACTATCAGGCGAAGGCAACTCGTGGGCAGCGGCTTGTCGAGCATGGATGGACGCAGCGGCACGTGCCTGATCATCCAGAGCACGAAAATCGGTGATCGCGTCTTCGTGTTTGAAACGCTGGAACTTCTGCAACACCAAGTCGCTATCGATCACGCCGGGAATCCACCACCGCGCATAGCCGAGGCGGAAGCGGTCAACAAGATCTTGAGAGTCTAGTGAGCCATTTTGCAGAGCTTGCACCCAGTCTTTGAACCCCGCAGTTTCGGCACGTGCGCGAACTTCACACCACGACGTCCAGCGCTGCAGGACCCTGCGGTGCTCTTTGATTTGAGCGGCAGCTTCCAGGACCGTCGCGACAACGTGCTCCGCATCCCCGCAGAAAGTTGGAGTGCCGAGGGCGCTACGGAACGCCTGGCTTGCAGTCTGAAAAGAGGTGACCGCCTCAATGAACTTCTGGGCTGTGACGAAAACCGGCGAAGTCGCCTGATCGCCGGATAGGATCGGACGCAGCGTTTCTGAGATCTGAGTTGTTGTGTTGCGCGGTTTGCCGACGGAGATAATCGACAACCGCAATTCATCCGCTTTCGCGATTTGCGTTTTCAGTTGTTCAATGTTCGTATGCTGGGCGTTCCAGTAGCGACTGTGTTCTGCGAGTGGACTGCGGCGAATCTCATCAAGTTGTGACTTGAGTTTGCGTATGACCTCAATGTCGGTTTGAGGAATCGCAGTGCCACTGGACGCGTAGCTTTGCAGCAGCTTCACGACTTTGCGGCGGCCGAACCAGGAGAGCGGCCAGAATCGAGCGTTGGCTTCCCGCCACTGCCGATCAATGTCATCGATTGGAATAAGGTGAAGTTGCTCGTCGTAGACGGAGGTGATTGAAGAGTGTGCTTGATGGTACTCCTGTAATAGCAACTGCAGTTGGGTGGATGCTGTGGCAAACGATGCGAACTGTTCATGAAAGAGCATGCGGACATCTTCTGTAGCCACGCTGGTAAGCGCAGTTGCCAGTCGCAGGAACCGGCTAAGTTCTGTGGCCGAGACGTCCGAGATGCCAGTCAATTCGAGCTGCGTTGCGAACTGCGCGATTGCCGTTTTCAGCAGAGTGGCGGCGTCACTGACCCGACTGCATTCTGCGAGCAGGTCTGCTTCCCAGCGAGCCGACCAAGTCTCCGCTGAGATCGCCCACAACGGAGCGCTCCAGTCAACCTCCTGATAAGTTCGGGACAAGTCACTGACAAGATGTTCCAGGTTCTCGTACGCGGCTTTGTCGTGCTGGGCAGTATTAGCCCACTGGAACTCCGGAGATGTGACCTGCCGACCTTTGACGCAATGAGCCATTGCGCCATAGGCCGTCCAGCCGTTGGGGTGCGTTTTGTGGATCGCGGTGACGTACGAGTTCAATTCGTCACGGCGAACCTTCAGGCGCTCACTGATTGTTAGCCACTCGTTCTCAGCTCCTTTGCGGTTCCTCTCCCAAGATGCTTCCAGTTGCTCCAGAAAGCGTCGGCGTTCGGCCTTGCTGCTGTGCAGCTCCAGACAGCAATCGCCAAGGCCGTGTTCCCGAAGTCTCCTGTAGACGACATCCAGTGCTGCCGTCTTCTCGGCGACGAACAACACGGTTTTTCCCATCGACAGGCACTGAGCGATGATGTTCGCGATCGTCTGGCTCTTGCCAGTCCCGGGTGGGCCAACGAGTACGAAGTCCTTGCCTTCGGCGGCCGTCATCACTGCCGCCAGTTGTGAGGAATCCGCCGGTAGCGGATGAACGAGGTTACCCGGCTCGTAGCGCGTGTCGATCTCTGCGGGGTGCGGAATGCTGCCGCCGACTGATTCAAACGGTTTGTCGGGATCATGAGTGAGATGCCGCACGACGCGGTTTCTTTCGAGGCTATCCAACCGGTCGACGAGATCCTTCCACATCAGATACTTCACGAAAGAGAATGTTCCGAGTGCAGTCTCGTCCGTGACTTCGAAACCGGGAATATCACGCACTTCGCGACGCATCCGTTCCAGGACTGAAGGGACGTCGATGCCGCTGTCGTCCGTTGGCAATGCCGTCTCGAAGAACGTCAGATCGCGACCAAAATCCTTTTTCAACATCTGGATCAGAGTTGCATTGAAGCGGGGCTCGTCTTCGTGTTTCACCAGGTGGTAGGGTGAAACTGCGCTTTTCCGCAGCAGCTTGGCGGGAATGAGAATGAGCGGCGCCTTGCAGATGCGCGGATCACCCTTATGCGGCTTCCAGCGGAGAAAACCGACGGCGAGGTAGAGGGTGTTCGAACCACCTTCCGCCAGATCGTTGCGCACGGTGCGGTACAATGTCGTCAGGCGATTCGTCAGCTCTGGTTCTGGCAGGGGGCAGGCGACCTCATCACGTTCGAGGGCGAGTCGCGCAAACTCCGCGTCCAGATCATGCCCCGTTTTTTTCTGGTGCAATTCGGCGTCGCGGTCGCCTCGCGGGTTGTGCTGCACCAGGGAAATAAGCCTGAGCCGCGCGCCGTCCGCAAGTCTGTCTTCCAGATTTGAAATGCGGGGACACAGTAACGGAACGGTCTGCTTCGTAGCCTTGAAGTTCAGCAGCCGATTGTTGAGCGAGAGGTTCAGCAGCTTGCGCTGCCAACGCTCAATGCGGCCAGCGGCCGTTGTCGGTTGAGGCGTGACGTCGATGACTTCCACCGACAGTCCATCAAACGCGGGCAAGGAGGGGAGCGGCAGAGAATCCGCTTCGACACTCACTCCAGGCTCTGACGAGGTGGGACGATGTGAAGCCAGCGGTCGAATTTGAGCCATTCTGGCCCGCGCCACGTCGATCGCCGCCACAAAGTTGCCTTCCTTGATCTCGCTCGTCAGGCCCTCGGCAGTCGTGATCGCGCTCTCAAACTTGGCGGGCGGCTGGCGAGACACCAGCGTCGTTTCGAAGGTAACAAGTTCTCGCGCGGTGAGTGCTTTGCGTACCTCACTGCAATCAGGCTCGATCAACTGCTTGAATGTTTTCTCGACGAGCCACACGCCAACACAGCAATGCTCCCGCAACATGATGATGACAGCATTCAGGCCAATGGCTTCGATCGCGGCGGCGAACAACAGAGTGCTGTCCAGGCAGGTGGCCAATCCGCTTTGCAGGATCAGGCTTGGCTTTCGTGTTTTCTGACCCGTTTCTTCAAAGCTGCTCGGAGGATTCGCATAGGTCAACGACTTTTCCGCGATGGCCGACCAGAGCGCCGCTGTCAGCATGTAAACGCGGCGCGGATCACCGCTCTGATAGCCATCCAGACCGGAAGAATGGCCATGCCTGACGAGGATTGCTCCGGCAAGTTTTAGAATGCTGGCTACCGCAGGATCGTTTGGCATCACGAACGCCGCGAGGAGTTCGCCGCCCGAACTCATGCCGCCCCACTCGTCGCGCGCGAGTACGCGAAGGTCGTGTTCGCATTCGGCGATGATCGCGCCCTCGTGGTGCAGCGTGAAGGTGAGCCTGCACCGTTCGGCTTCGTTGAGTCCATTAAGATAGTCTGGATCCAGATGTAGCTCGTGATCTCGAACGGAAAGACGCGATTCCTTTGCGAGGCTGTCCAGAATCCAGTGCGTGGGTCGAATGATCGCGGGACTCGAACGGACCTCGAGGCGCAGGTTGTTGAACGCGTGCGGCGTATTGTTCTCGACGTCCAGAGAATTCAGCAGTGGAACCGAGTTCTGCCATGATGCGTAATTGACACACGACGCCACCACGGCATCGATTCGCAGCGTAGGAGTTTCGCTTTCAGTGACCTGTTGACTGATCAAGGTGCTGTTCCGCAGCGAGTATCCGAGAGTAAGAGTTGCCGACGCAAACAGACGCATCATCCTTGATGAACACGACAGGACACTCTCCGTGATTTCCGTCCTGCGGGATCAATTTCGGTGAATTGCCTGACTATCCGTTAAGAGCCACGAGCGTCCGGTTCAATGTGTTGCGAGTATGACGTGTCACCTACGCATATTCATCCGCTTCGCATGCGTTGTATGGCTGCTGAAGCAGAAGTTGAGGCAGAGCAGGGGGCGTTGATCACCGCCGGCACAGGCCTGTGTTCGACATTTTGGCGTGGCTCGTGAGGCACTTTGAGTCCTTTGAATTGGCCTGGTCATAGCTTGATCGTGTCGCGTGACAGATGATCTATGCGGGGACTGCCACAGTTGGTAATCATCACTGAGGCAACGCTCGATCAGCACGACGAGAGCGATGCTTTGACTTGTGCCTGTGACGCGCGTCGGGGTTGGCGCATCAGGACTCATGAGACGCAAGGATGGGTTTCAACCATGCAGGGTTCGACGGACAGAACTCCATCGGCTGCCGGGGCATCGAAGGCGCTGCATTGCGTCGAAGTTTACGTTCCGAAAAAGCTTGAAACACTTTCTGCCCTTTACACGTACTTGCGCAGCAAACTCACGCAGCGGAAAGCCGGAGTTGCTCAGGACGTCCCGATCGACGGATTCTCGCTCTACGAGGTCGATGGCGCGTTCTACGGAAAAGTGATCTACGAGGAGCGAACCGTTGTTCTGCGAATCCTGTTTGACCGGAGCAGAGCCGATGACAGCAGCTCCATCGAAAGTAAGATCCACACGCTTGGTAGCGAAGTCGCTGCCACAGTCGCAATGACTGAGGAAGAGATCTGGATTTGCCACTATCCACTCGACGTCGTGATCTTCCGCCCGGGACAGTCGGACAGGATGACAGACTGATCGCACCGGCGGTTGCTGCCTGACAGCCCTCATCGGTTTATTCCGACTGCTCCTTCATCGTCTGCCGGAGTGTCCGACAGGATGTGGTGAATAGCAGGCCCCGTCGTGTTTAGTGGAGAAGTTCTGTGTGCTTCGACGGTTCAACGCGAGGGCTGCGCAATCGGTACGGCTTCTTCTCTCGCGATGTGCCGGGGCGTCACGTGCGGATTCCGTGCGATCCAGACGCTGCCAATTGAAGGTTCCGATGGCAGTCCGTCCGGCGTCTGAGCAGAAGGTATTTGTCCGCATTTACGCGGGTCCGCGCCGTAATTTTGTGACTGAGACTGGTGGCATCTGGATCTTGCCCCTTTAATCGCGAATACGGAATTCGCCGGGTATCCGCCAAAGTGGATCGCTTCGCAGCGAGTCTGGGTGCCCATTAGACTCGTGAGTTCTTCCAATTCACCTTAGTAAACCTTGTCCTCCGAAGGCGTCCCCATGCGTTGGGAACAGAAAGTCCAATACGCCACGCTCAGCGATATTGGCCTGCGGAGAAAGAACAATCAGGACTCATTCACGATCCAGTTGGCGTCCGACGAAGAGACCTTCACCAAATTTGGTCATCTGTTCGTCGTCGCTGACGGCATGGGGGGGCACGCGGTCGGCGAACTCGCCAGCAAGATGGCCGTCGACGCGATCCCGCTGACGTTCTTCAAGAGCCGTGCTGAAACGAACGGTGGCGCGCTGACGGAAGCCATTGAGCACGCCAACCGTGCAATTCATGAACGCGGTTCGACAAACGTCGATTTCAACCGCATGGGCACCACCTGCGTCTGCCTGGTGCTCTCTGCCAACGGTGCCGTGCTAGGTCACGTCGGGGACAGCCGGGCCTATCGAGTGCGCGGCGACCGCATTGAACAACTGACTTTCGACCACAGCCTTCAATGGGAGTTGGAACGTCAGGGACGCTTGAAGAAGAACGACGCGCTGATGTCTGAAGTGCGGCATGTCATCACGCGATCGCTGGGCCCCGAACCCAACGTTGAAGTTGAGATCGACGGCCCGATGCCGGTCCTCCCTAACGACAGGTACCTGCTCTGTTCAGACGGCCTGACGGGTTATGTAACCGATCCCGAAATCGGCATGATCATTCGAGAGATGCCGATCGAAGAATCCGCCCGTCTGCTGGTGAACCTCGCCAAGATGCGTGGTGGTTCCGACAACATCACGGTGGTAGTGGTGCAGTGCGGCGACTGGGCCAATTCTCCCAGTGAAGACGTGCATGCGGACAGCCCAACCACATTGGCGACACCGCATCGGCCACAATCGAGGCTTGTGATTTGGTTGATGCTTATCATCGTGCTGGCTGTTGGCAGTTGGATGATGACGCTGCGCATGTTCGTCATCGGCGGTCTCGTGCTGGGCGGCGGCCTGCTGGGAGTTGTGGGCTTGCTGGCAGCCCGCAATCGGCAACCGACACCACCGCAGCGCCACTATGAGAGCGATTCGACAGTCGATCATCGCCCGTATCGACTGGCAAGCGCGCGCACTTCAAAAGACTTCCTCAACACGCTGAATCAGATGGAAGTCGAACTTCGCAAGATGGCCAACGACGAAAACTGGCAGCTCGACTGGGAACAGCACGCCCGTGCCGTTTCAGCAGCTCGGCAGGCGCTCGACAAGAAGGCTTCCGGGAAGGTGCTCAGTGAACTCGGAAAGGCCGTTGACCTGCTGATGGGTGGATTGCATGCTCATCGCAAGAAACTGAAGGCTGCCGAGCCGCCCGAGACCGGCAAGCCTGCGGAATGACTGCATCTTGTTGATCTGTGGGTGGATACCTACTCTCTAGCTGCTGATCGCCAGCTCGCTCAGATCTGACGGGTGTACTACTACCAAGGACGGTGCCGTGTTTCTGACCCGCTCAATTCGCCGCAAGATGATCTCCGTGCTGGGAGCCGTCTGCGTGATGCTTGCTGTGCTGGCGAGTAGCGGAGCATGGGGTTTGCTGTCCTTTCGCGCTCTAGTCAACGACCCGGCGGTGAACCAGCAGGAAACGAGTACTCACGCGCACGTGATTACGGCCATCGCGCGACTTCGGGACACCTTGCCTCGAGCCAGTGAAAACGAAGTCCGCGGTTTTGATGTGGAGGAGTTCGAAGCGCGAAGGCAAGAGGCCCGCGTCGTCAATTCCAGCTACCGACGGCTGCTGAAAAGCCTGCATGGGTTTGCGCAACCTCAGAATCACCCGCATCCGGCCGAGCAACTCTCCGGCAACATCGAACTGATGTTGCGATCGCTGTCTGCGAACGACATGCGTCAATTGGACCACCAGATGCAGCAGCTTCAGCAACTGGCCGTCGCGTTGCCCGAGTTACCCGACGAACTGCGACAGCGAGTTCGCGAAGCCCGCGACACTTACCGCTCGAGTATCGCGTTCCTGACCGCCAGCAGTGTGCTCGTCGTTGTGTTGCTCGCGTGGCTGGTGCGGTTCGGCTTCAAGCACGTTTTCCAGCCGATCCACGAACTTCATCAAGGTGCGCGGCGGGTCGCTCAGGGCGACTTCGATTACCGGGTGCACCAGTCGTCGGACGATGAAGTCGGCGAGCTGGCTGAAGCCTTCAACCTGATGGCTGAACGATTTCAGGAGATTGCCGCGGACCTCGACGGCCAAGTCAAAGCGCGCAGCCAGCAACTCGTCCGTTCGGAGCGACTCGCCAGCGTAGGCTTCCTCGCCGCCGGAGTCGCCCATGAGATCAACAATCCGCTCACGGCGATTCGCTGGACTGGAGAGTCGTTGGAATCACGCCTCTCTGAACTCCTGAAGGACGCTCCGCGCGATGATGCCTCGATCGTGCAAACTTATGTGCGAATGATTCAGTCTGAATCCGAGCGTTGTCAGGAAATCACCCGCAAGTTACTGGACTTCTCACGCAATCACGAAACCGAGCGGTCCCTCAACGACGTTTCGTCGATTATCCGGGAAGTCCTGACGCTCATCGTCCACATGAAGAAATACCGCTCGGGCCGCTTGAGCTTCGATCATCCGGAACCGTGTCTCGTTGAAATCAATCCCCATGAGATCAAGCAGGTCGTTTTGAATCTCGTCGCCAATGGTCTCGACGCCACCGAGGGCACCGGCAGCCTGCACGTCGACATCGTTGAGAACGTGGACACTGTCGAGCTGCGTTTCACCGACAACGGCTGCGGCCTGACCAGTGAGGTCATGGACAATCTCTTTGAGCCATTCTTCACAACGAAGCCCACCGGACAGGGAACCGGCCTCGGCCTGTCGATCAGTCATCGCATCGTTACCGATCACGGCGGACGTATTGAAGTGCACAGCAACGGTCCCGGCACTGGCAGCACCTTCGTCGTGCGACTACCCCGCCAGCAACGCGGTGCGAAGGCTCAACAGACCGCAACTCCAGTCTTAAGCCGCTCTCGTTCGTAGCGCCTTCATGTGAGCCCCGCGAGTTCCCTGCTCAAAATCCTTCACGGAGACGTCACCGGACGACCACGATTTCACTGGCGACAATGACATCTTGGTTGAAGCCGGTAGTCGCGGCCTGTAGCCTCTTCTCCGACCTGCTCTTGGCTGTTCGCTCCGGCTGAGTGCCCGTTAATCAATCGTCCGACCCCGCGTGTTTTTGAGGCGGATCAAGATGGCATCCGGAGCAATTCCTGCAGACTCTGCGGACATGGGAACGGCCGCGCTGCCTGGCCGTAATGTCCTCGACATTGAAGTCATTCGTGCCCTGAGTCACCGATCCGACGCGCGTGGCCTGGTGCGATTTGCGATCCACTTCACGGTGATGGCGTTGACCGGCCTACTGCTCTGGGCGGCTCTGCCTCACTGGTGGTTGATGATTCCAGCCATGCTGCTGCACGGCTTCACCATCGTCACGATGTTCGCTCCCATGCACGAGTGCGTGCATCGCACGGTGTTCGCCACGCCTATCCTAAACGAAGCCTTTGGTTGGCTGGCCGGACTCCTGGGCTTCTATAACTTCACTTACTACCGCTACTACCACACTTGGCACCATCGCTACACGCAGGACCCTGAAAAGGACCCTGAGCTGATGACGCCCAAGCCACACAACTTCGGCGAATACCTGTGGGAGGTTAGTGCGATCTCGTTCTGGCTGATGCGACCTGTGTTGTTTCTGCGATTGTCGCTCGGCCGCACGCAGCGATATCCGTTCATTCCGGAATCCGCGCGCCGCAAGATTGCCCTCTCGGCGGGAATTCAGTTTGGAATCTACATCGCGGGGATCGTGTCGATCGCCTTGGGTTACCACTACGTCTGGATGTACTGGTTCTTGCCGGCGCTGCTGGCTCAGCCGTTGCTGCGAGCCATTCTGATTACCGAGCACACGGGCTGCACCACGGATGAAAACGGCCTGACGAATACTCGGACGACGCTGACCAATCCGTTCGTCCGGCTGCTGATGTGGAACATGCCGTTCCACGCAGAGCACCATCTTTACCCGTCGATTCCATTCCATCAGTTGCCGCTGGCTCACCAGAGGCTGAAGGAACAACTGGCTCATATTGCCCCAAGTTACGTCGCCGCCAGTCGCGACGTGGTCAAGTCTCTCCATCCGTCAGAACAGCCCGCAGCAACCTGAGCGGACCCGCCATGGCGAACTACGACGTTTTCCAGTTGCCGAACTTCGCGCTGCAGGCAGGCGGCTCGCTGCCCGCTGCGCAGTTGGCGTACAAAACCTATGGCTCGCTGAACGCCACGAAATCGAACGCGATTCTCTATCCGACGTCTTACGCGGCGCATCATTCGGACATCGAATGGCTCGTCGGGCCGGGAAACATTCTGGACTCGTCCCGCTACTTCATCGTTATCGCCAACATGTTCGGCAATGGGTTGTCGTCATCGCCGAGCAACCAACCAGACTCGCCTGGCGGCCCGCGATTTCCCGTCATCACACACATCGACAACATTACGGCCCAGCGGCGTCTGCTGAGTGAAGTGTTCGGCATTGATCGCCTCGCGCTGGCTTATGGCTGGTCGATGGGCGGTCAGCAGGCTCTGCATTGGGGTGCCGTGTTTCCTGAGCAAGTCGAACGCATCGCCGCGATCTGCACGTCCGCGAAGACTTCGGTGCACAACATCGTGTTTCTGGAAGGCCTCCGAGCGGCGCTGCTGACAGATCCCGCCTGGAACGGCGAGCGCTTCACGAGCAAACCCGAGCGAGGTCTCAAGGCGTTCGGCCGAATCTATGCAGGCTGGGCGATGTCGCAAGCCTTCTATCGAGCTGATGGACACCTCGCATTGGGTTATTCATCGCTCGAAGAGTTTCTGATGCGCGATTGGGAAGCCAGCTTCCTGCGCCGCGACGCCGCCAACCTGCTGTCGATGATTGAGACCTGGATCCGATCCGACATCAGCAACAACACCATCTACAACGGCGACCTGAAAGCCGCGCTCGGTGCGATTCAGGCCCGCACGCTGATCATGCCCGGCCAGACCGATTTGTACTTCACGCCTGAAGATGCGCTCGCCGAATCACGCCAGATCCCGAATGCCGATTACCGCCCGATTCCGTCCATCTGGGGCCATCGAGCGGGCAATCCTGCGAAGAACCCGGACGACCAGTTATTCCTGAAAAACGCCATCGCCGCACTGCTCAGCGCTTAAGCAGATCCGGCCAGAACTCCAACTTGAGAGATCATGCCGATGTCGCTGCGCAAGAAGGCCGAGGAACTCGGCATTCGCTACTTCCTCGTTTCCTATTCCGACCTATTTGGTACCTCGCGAGCGAAGTTGATTCCCGCGTCCGCAATCAACGACGCCTGCGAAACCGGTGCATCCTTCGCCGGATTCGCGACGTGGCTGGACATGACGCCCGCCGACCCCGACGTCTTCGCCGTTCCCGACCCCAACAGCCTGATTCAATTGCCGTGGAAGCCCGAAGTCGGCTGGCTCGCCGCTGACCTCTGGATGAACAAGCAACCGGTGGCTCACGCACCGCGGAACGTACTGAAAGCATCGCTCGCGCGGCTGGCCAATCGCGGCTACGAACTGCGTACCGGCGTTGAATGCGAGTTCTTCCTCTTGTCCCCCGATGGACAACTGGTGGCTGACACGCGCGACGAACAAGCCAAACCGTGCTACGACCAGCAAGCGCTGATGCGCCGCTTCGATCTGATTTCAGAGATCTGCGACGCGCTGCTGCAGCTTGGTTGGGAGCCCTATCAGAACGATCACGAAGACGCGAACGGCCAGTTTGAGATCAACTGGAAGTATGCCGAAGCCTTGCAAACCGCTGATCGCCAGACGTTCTTCAAGTACCTCGTCAAAACCCTGGCCGAGAAGCACGGCATGCGTGCGACCTTCATGCCCAAGCCGTTTTCAAAGTTAACCGGCAATGGCTGTCACATGCACCTGTCGTTGTGGGATCGCGAGAAGGGAACCAACCTCTTCGCGAATTCTGCAGATGCCGAGGGGTTGTCGTCGATGGCCTACGCATTCATTGGTGGGATGCTGAATTCCGCCGAAGCACTGAGCGCAATTGTGACTCCCACGGTGAACTCATTCCGGCGCATCAACGCGCCGGTGACTTCATCCGGAGCAACCTGGTCGCCGAACACGATCAGTTATGCCGGGAACAATCGCACGCACATGATCCGCATTCCCGGTGGCGGGCGTATCGAACTGCGCCTGTGCGATGGCGCCGCAAACCCGTACTTGTGCGCGGCGGCGATTCTGGAGGCGGGTCTCGACGGCATCGACCAGAAGCGAGATCCCGGCCCGCGCTTGGACGTCAACGCCTACGTGGATCGACGTCAGATCGAAGGCCTGCGGCAATTGCCGGACAACCTGCTGGAAGCCTTGCGTGCCTTCGAGTCGAACTCGGTGCTGACCAATGCACTGGGTTCTGAGTTCACGCGCTCATATCTGAAACTCAAACGCGCCGAGTGGCGCGACTACACCAGCCACGTTTCGGCCTGGGAAGTCGCGCATACGATGGACTGTTAGCCGCCATCGCGGCTGAGACGGCTCGCCGGTAGGCCGGACAATTCTGTCCGATAGCCGGACAAGATTGTCCGGCCTACTCGACATTTCAGTTCGAAAAGTGTGTCTCGTTCTCAGACTTCCTTGCCGAAGCCGGTCTTGCGGTCGTACAGACGAGCCCGAGTGGACCAGAGACCCGCAGACGGCGTCGGGATGAAGAAAACTCTCTCGCCGTTCACGTCGTTGAAACCTTCATGCAGCTTGTCGATCGGGTAACGGGCGAGCGTTTCCTTCAGGTCGGCGTACTTGAAGTTCACTCCTTCAACTTCGGCTTTCGTGAGATGCCCCGGCGCGTAAGTAATCGTGAAGCGGCCTTCGGATGAGCCGTGAATCAGGTGCGCGCTGGCATGGGCGAGGTCCTGCATGTCGGCGTTCTTGCGATACTGCTCCATCACGCGCGGTGTGCCGCAATAACCATACTTGCGAATGAAAGCGTCGACGTCAGGTTGTTCGCCAAAGCGTTTCAAGCCGGGAGCGATGATGACCAGTTCGCCGCCGTCAGCCATCGCCATGCGAGTGCGATAGACCGCCTTGTTGGCGACCCAGGTACTGAAGAACTCATCACCCTGCATCACGCAGACGACTTTCTTCAACGGTTCATCAAAGACATTGATGTTCTGCTCGCGAGCTTGCCGTGCCGCCGACAAGTACGTTTCCAGGTCGTCGCCAATGTGGACGCCGGTATGAACCAGATGTCCGGATGGGTCACGCGCCAATACCACCTGCACATAAAGGTCGGGCAGATGGCCTAGCAGCTCATCTTCTGCTTTGTTGAAGCACTGCCGCACCGGAGTGAGCAGGTTGCCGAGGTTGTTCTCAATGCCGCAGCAGGCAGCCATCATGTGAGCAGCACAGATAGTGTCCTTGCCGCCCAAGCCAATGAAATAGTTCTTATTGTGGTTGGCAAAGCCCAGCACTTCGTGCGGGACGACGTGACCGATGTTGATGATCAGGTCCCATTTGCCTTCCATCAGCAACTTGTTGAGGAAGACTGGAATGGCCCAATCGGCAACTCCGCCCGAAACCTGCTTCACGTAGTCGGCAGGCACTTCACCGAGTCGCACCACACCACCACGCCAGTCGTGCGGATGAATCCGCTCATGCGGGATCGAACCGAACATCTGCAGGTTCTGCTCGCGCGTGTGCGGTTCGTGCTGCCCCAGCGTCGGGATGACATGCACATCGGCTTCATCCTTCAGCAGGTTGTAGAAAACTTCCGTGATCCAGCCGGCGCCCGAGTGCATGCGGGTAATGTCCGGCGGCAGCAGCAGCACACGTTTGGGCGTACCGCAAATGCGTCGTCGAGCTTCGGCCACGGTCTGCTCGAGCAACTGCGTCAATCGTTCCTTCGAAATGCAAGCGGCTTGTTCGCTGATCCACGGCATCGGACTTGTTCCTCAAAGTTAGCCCACGGCAACCGCAGGCAATGTCATCGTAAATTGATTCTGAGCCGACTCATTCCGCTGGCGGCGAGTCGGTGAATAGTCATAGACCTGCACGGTCTTCCCATCGGGGCGGAATTCGAGCAGCCGCAGCCATCCGTCGCCACCCTTAGGCCTCATCTGAAAGTTGACCAGCAATTGCTGAACTTCACGACCAGCGGGAGTTGCCGAAACAAACCGTCCCAACCCGTCACCCAGGACGTGACCGTTCAGCGTCAGGATAAAATTCTCGTGCTTGCTGATCAGGTTCGTCCACAGTTCTTCGCCATCCGTCACATCGTCGTCAGTGGCCTTGGCAACGGGGTAGTTGTGAGGGTTCCAGCGTTGCTCGGCGCCGTAGGTCTTCCAGTTGTACCGAGTGTCGTCGAAGTAAATGTAAGCATGGGTGATGAGGATCGCCGCGCGATCTTTGTGCTTGGCGACGACTTCATTCGCCCAGCGGACGACGTCTTTCCGCGGACCGAACTCCAGACCGAGTACCAAAAAGTTACGCCCCTCAGCCGAGAACAAGTGAAAGTTGTTCTCCAGGCGATCCGGTTCTTTGTCATACGTGCCGCCAAACGTCGGACGGTCACGATAGTTGGACACCGGAAAGTAGTCGTTGAGCAACGTCGTGCGATCTTTGCAGCCGCCCTTGTCGCTGTAGTCGTGATTGCCGGGCACAAAGAAGTAAGGCAGCTTGCCATCAAGTACTCGCATCGCTTTGACGGCGTTTTCCCACTCGGCCGGAGCGTTGTGGTTGGTGATGTCACCCAGATGCAGCACGCTGGCGATGTTACGTGCCTTCTGATTCTCAACGATCCACTTGGTTTGCGCGAGATACGTGTCCGGATACTTCTCGCTGTAGTGCTGAGTGTCCGGCAGCACCGCGATGGTAAAACTGCCCGGCTGAAGCACTGGCGGCTCACCATCAACAAGCACCGCATCGGCATAGGGCTCAGCGGCCCATGCTGCGGAACCTGACAGACTGAACAGCGCGGGCGACATCGCCAACGCCGCGCCCGCTTTCAGCACATCACGTCGAGAGAGTTCGCTCATTAGATTGTCGCTCCCGCAAGAGTTTCGAGTGGCATTCTTGCAGAACTTGGCAGATTGGCTTTCGGCCATACCGCACAGTAGTTCCGATTCACACTTGAGACGGGGACTTCAAAATCCCGCAGAGGCGCAGAGCTCGCAGAGTTTTGGAGAGCTGACGCGAGTCACCGCGCTAGCGCCGGGTCGCGCTATTCTGGCTCTGCGTGCTCCGCGCCTCTGCGGGAAAAATCTTTCAAGACCTGCGGATCAAAGAATCCGACTCAGAGCGGTGACAAGTGAAGACCTGAAGGCGATCTCCCTGCTGGTGATCGCCTTCTTGCGGCTATTGCTGGTTACTTATTCGCGACGCCGAAGTCGTGCGTCAGGCTGCGCCACACTGAGTGGATGTGGTTGGCCGGATTGCCAGCCGGATCGGACTGGATGTTGACCAACTCCAGCACGAACGACGGGCCTTGCACGCGGTAGTAGTGGCCGACTCCCGGCTTCGTTGAACCGAACCAGGCAAAGTGCACCTTGTCTACACCGGCAGCCTTGATCTCGGCCAGACGATTCGCGGCCAGTTCCGGAGCAAGATTGCCCGAGTAGTTTTCGAGCAGCGACCAGAGAGTCTTCTTCTGAGCATCGGTCATCTCGGAGGCAGCCAAGCCTTCGGGAGCGGCAGTTGGTGGCTCGGGCTTGCCGGCGTTGCGGTAATCATCCGGAGCCTTCGTCGCGACGATGGCCTTCTTCTGCTGAGCTTCGTTCAGCGAGTTCACCAGATCGAAGGCCAGTTGCTCTTCGTTGGCCAGTGTTCGTACGCCCTTCTCCGGACCGCCCGGAATGAAGATGTGCACGGTGGCGGGATTCGCACCCCAGAAGCTTGGCGTATCACCCACGACTTCGCCGTCCTGCACCACGAAGTTCAGCGAGAAATGGTGACCTTCAAAGCTCCAGCCCCAAGTACCCTTGGTGTCCGGCTTGCCGAAAACCGTCAAGAAATAACGCTCGGGATCGCGGAAGGGCGTGCCCTGCTTGCCCTTCTCACCCTCGAGAAGATTGTTCTCCAGAGCCATGATGCGAGTGGCCTTCTCGTAGCCCACCTTGCTCAGCGATGCCTTGATGAGGTTGTGGCACAGTTCGCGTTGCGGAGCTTTCATTTCGCGATACTGCAGGCCCTTGCGTTCGGGCTTGGGGATGTTGTGCCAGTCGCGACGAAGTGGGTCGTCAAACTTCATGGTGGCCTTGGCCGACTCGGCCGGAGTCAGCGACGCGAGGAACTTCTGAGCGGCCTCGGTCATGGCTGCTCCCACCGCTGCGGTGGACTCTTTGGCGTGTACTGCCGTGGTTGCCATCACGGCCCACGCGCAAATCAACGAACTAAGAAGACGCTTCATCGATGATGACCCTCGGGGAAAATGAGTGATGTCGTGCTCAACGGCACTCCGATACTTCGCAGCCTATCGTCGGACGTCGCGTCCGGCGACTAACTGGCAACCTTGAACACAAACCTGACAGCTCAATGCCGCTTCCGACGGACTCAACGCACGCGGTCTCAGTTCTTCCAGAAGTCGCGGACCGTGCGTAGCCACTCGTCCGCCATGAGTTGGTTGCCTGCGTACGTGGGATGCACACCGTCCCAGATCCAGTAGGCAGCAGGAGCCCGCTCGCAGGCCTTATCAAACATGGGTTGATACTTCACGAGCGCCGCGCCGTGCTTCTTCGCCAGACTAGCCACAACCTCACGACGCTGATCAACACCGTCCTTCCACTTCTGCCACACAGCCGGATCCGCGGGCTTACGCGACTCCAACGTGAAAGGTTCGCCCAGCACGAGTTTCAATTTGGGGTTGGCGGTCTTCGCGTCGGTCAACAGCCGGTCGTAGGTTTGTTCGTACTGTTCGAGCGGCACGTTCACGGCGTTGTCGTTCACGCCGATGAGAACACTCAGCAAGTCGGGCTTGAGGTCTAGCGTGTCAGCCTGCCAGCGTTTTTCGAGCCGTGGCACGGTCTCGCCGCTGATACCTCGATTAATGAATGTCAGGTTCTGTTCGGGGTGATCTGCTCCAAATCGACCGGCGATCAGAAAGACATAGCTGTGGCCGATAATGTGGTTGTGGTCAGCCTGGTTGAGTCCGCGACCGCCGTGCGTAATGGAGTCGCCCTGAAACAGAATTCGAGCGTCATTCGTGAAGGCGGCGGGCAGATCTGCAGCCCATGATGTTGAACTCATCAACGCCAGTAACACAGCAAACGCAACTCGTAGCCTCATGGCGAATGACCTCCGTGATCGTTGATGCGTGGCGAGCGACTTGAAGCGATTCGCTCATTCCGAGATTCTGCCATCGGAATCGAATTCGCCGCCGGGCTCAAGTTGACCAGCGGCGGCTTCGACATCGACACGGAGCAGACTGATGAGCGAAGGCTCTTTATTTCAAACAGTGTTTCACGACTGGCATGTCGCGGCTGGCGCACGCATGGTCGAATTCGGCGGCTGGCACATGCCGGTGCAGTACTCGACGATCGTCGAAGAGCATCACGCCGTGCGTCGCGCCGCGGGCCTGTTCGACGTCGCCCACATGGGCCGCCTGCAGTTCACAGGACCGGATGCCTGCCGATTCCTCGACCATGTCCTGACGAACGACGTCTCCAAGTTGAAGGTAGGCCAAGTGCGTTATGCCCTGGTCACCAACGAAGCCGGCTTCGTCCTCGACGACGTGCTGGTGTACCGCTTGAACAACTCTTATCTGCTCGTGGTCAATGCCTCGAACCGCCAGAAGATCTGGGACTGGCTGCAGAATCATCGCGGTGGATTCGACGTCACCATCGACAACCTCGCGGATTCGCACGCCATGCTGGCAATGCAGGGTGCCCGCGCTGCCGAGGTCATCAGAGCGTTGCAGGCGGATGAGCTGCTGAGCCTGAAGTACTATCAGGCTGTCGAAACTTCAGTGCTCGGCTATCCGGCCATCGCGAGCCGCACGGGTTACACGGGCGAGGATGGATTTGAAATGATCGCACCCGCGAATCAGGCCATCGGGCTCTGGGAGAAGATCATCTCCGCCGGTAACAATATCGGCCTTGTGCCTGCCGGACTCGGCTGCCGCGACACGCTGCGTCTGGAAGCTGCCATGCCGCTCTACGGGCACGAGCTGGATGAAGCCACCGACCCGCTCACGGCAGGACTTAACTTCGCTGTGAAGCTGCAGAAGCCTGACTTCATCGGCAAGTCGGCCCTGCATGAAGTTGAGAGTAAAGGCGCCAGCCGCAAGCGCGTCGGGCTACAGCTGGCTGGTCGACGCATTGCGAGGGAAGGCTCGCAGGTGATGTCGAACAATCAGGCGGTCGGGACCGTGACATCAGGCACGTTCTCACCGACACTCGAATGCTCCATCGCGATGGCCTATGTACCACTCGCGTTAAGCGCGCCTGGCACCAAGGTACAGGTCGACATCCGCGGCAAGCAGGAAGAGGCGACCGTCGTCGACCTGCCGTTCTATTCGGCCAAGTAGTCTCCTGACCAAAGCCCTCCGCTGTTGCGTTTTGTGAATGAGATTTAGTTATGGAATCGTGTTCGTCGTCCGCTGAAAACTCGCCCGCCAAGACTGGGTTGGAAACACCCATCAATCTGACAGCGCCAACGGGCTGTCCGCCGCCATTGGTGTGGAGTGAAGTCCTGAACAACTTCCGTGAGAACAGCGAGACGTTCGAAGCCGGTTCAGGGCAGTTGAAAGTCACCGGCGCGATCTTTGGTCAGGGAGAGCCGCTGTATTTCCTCAACGGCTGGAGCGGTGATGCGGATCTGTTCTGCCTCACCGCCTGGCTGCTGCGCGAGCAATTCCGTTGCGTGATCCTCAACTATCCGCAGCAGGCCCGCAGCCTGCAATCACTATCGGAAAGCACAATCGCAGCGGCGGAAGAACTGGGTGACGCTTCAATCAACCTCTTCGGCACAGGCTTCGGCAGTTGCATTGCCCTGCAGACCGCACTTCAGTTCCCTAGCCATGTTCAACGCTTGATCCTGCAAAGCCCGCTGATCCGCTTTGAGCTTTCCAAACTTGAGCAACTGGTTGGTCGGGCTTGCACCTTGCTGCCGAGCAGCGTGCGTCGAGCTCCTTTTCGACGTCAATTGGCGCTCGCGAATCACCGCCTGTGGTTTCCTCCGATCGATCAACAGCGCTGCCACTTCCTTTCAGAGAACATGATGTCGACGCCGCTCTCGGTCGTCGCTCAACGGTTCCTGATGCTGCACAGATTCGACCTCGCCTCGAGATTGGCAGAAGTGAAGTGTCCGACTCTGATCATCAACAGCGAAGGCGACCCTCAACGCTCCAAAGATGCTGGCGACACGTTGAACAGCGGTATTCAAGGCTCGCAGCACGAGGTGATTTCCAACAGCGGCCAGGTGCCTTTCGTCACGCACCCTCACCGGCTGGCCAACCTCATCAAGCCGTTTGTCTTCGGAGTACCGCAGCCTTTCTAGGCACTTGCGGTGAGAGATTGACGCCGAGGCGTTACGCCGCCCGGCGTTCTTCGCCGGCGTGAGATTTCGATTCGGGCTTCTTCAGGAACTTTTCTTCGCCGCATAAGACAACTGCCACGGATTTGAGCAGGATGCTCAGATCGAGTCCGAATGAGACGCGATCCACGTACTCAGCGTCGTAGATCCAGCGTTCTGGCCAACTGAGGTAGATGTTGCCGTGTACTTGAGCCATGCCCGTCAGGCCCGGACGTTCCAGCAGGCGACGTAAGCCGTCGGTATTGTAGTCGCGGATGGCCTCGGGCAGCGCTGGGCGGGGGCCGATGAGCGACATATCGCCGTTAAGGATGTTCCAGACCTGCGGCAACTCATCAATCTTGAAGCGGCGAAACCAGTGCCCGACACGCGTGACTTCGCTGTGGCCCGGCAAGACCTCTGCCGTGGCGACGCGAGGTCGATCGGTCATCGTGCGTAGCTTGTAGGTGTGAAACTTCGAGCCGTAGCGCCCCAGCCGTTCCTGCACGAAGAATACGGGACCGCGCGAATCCAGCTTGATCAGTACAGCCGCGATCGCCAGCAGTGGCGCGACGAACAACGCGGCGGGCAACATCACAGTTAGATCGAAGCAACGTTTGAGCCCGCTGCGATACAGCGAAGAGGTCGCTGGCGGGGCGATCGAATACTTCTGGCAATAGTCCGTCTGTGCGCTCATCCAACTCATCCTTGACTCGAAGAGATCGCGTACGCTTCCGTCTTCCGGAGACCAGCACCGCAATCTGACGTGTGCGAAAGTGGGTATAGAGCCCAACCGCCCAAAACGGCAATGGCGGTCTGGCAAAACAAACGCCCGACGAGCTGATGCTCACCGGGCGTCGAATCATCCTGTTGGGGCAACCTCGCTTAGAGCGACTTGCGGCCTTCGTTGTAGCGATGAGCGACTGCGTCCCAGTTGATCACGTTGAAGAACGCCGTGATGTAGTCAGGGCGGCGGTTTTGGTACTTGAGGTAGTAAGCGTGCTCCCAGACGTCCAGACCCAGCAGCGGAATCTTGCCTTCCGACAGCGGTGAATCCTGATTCGCGGTGCTTTCCACGACCAGGGCACCGGTCTTGTCGAGGTTCAGCCAGGCCCAGCCGCTGCCGAAGCGGGTCGTACCCGCGGCTGCCAGCTTCTCTTTGAACGTGTCGTAGCTACCAAATGTTGAGTCGATCACCTTGCCCAGTTCGCCGGCCGGAGCGCCGCCGCCCTTGGGGCTCATGATTTCCCAGAACAGGCAGTGGTTCGCGTGTCCGCCGCCGTTGTTACGCACTGCGGTGCGAACGGCTTCGGGAACGCTCGACAGCCCGCGCAGCAGGTCTTCGACCGACTTCGACGCGAGGTCTGGATGGCTTTCCAATGCCTTGTTCACGTTGTTGATGTAAGCCTGATGATGCTTGCCGTGATGGATCTGCATCGTCTGCGCGTCGATGTGGGGTTCCAGTGCATCGTGAGCGTACGGCAGGTTAGGAAGAGAAAACGCCATGAAAGTGCCTCCGCGATTGCGAGAGTGTAGGAAAGAGAGCCACAGGCCTCCGTGACTCGGTAAGTGTCGAAGCGACACCATTCTAGGGGCGGCTTACCGCCCAACAACCATGCCTACGACTGTCGCCCGGCGTTTCGTGGAACAGAGTCCACAATCCGCACCGCAAATCCGGATTCAGTAATACTGCTGTTGGTCTTCGGATTGGATGACTAGCATCAGGTTTTGAAGCGATCTCTTACGATGTCTTCGGGCGGCGTACTTTCTCCAGCAGCGGTTGAATCACGCACGGCGGTACGAAATCGCGCAGGCTGGTTGCAGCCTGATCCTGCCCCATCTGAGCGATCTGCTTGATCAGCGAACTGGAAATGTGCGAGTACTTTTCGCTCGCCATCAGGAACACCGTCTCGAGTTCCGGCGTCAGGACGTGATTCGTCAGCGCCATGGTGAACTCCAGCTCGATATCGCTGACTGTGCGCACGCCGCGCAGCAAAACAGCGGCATCGCGGGCTTTGGCAAAATTCACAGTCAGGCCTTCGAAGCACACTACATCCACATTCGGCAAACCCGAGGCGATCTGTTTGACAAGGTCAACGCGTTCTTCCGGCGAGAACAGCGGCCGCTTGTCCGGATTGATACCAATGCCGACGGTCAAACGCTGAAACAGCCGGGAACCGCGACTGATAATGTCAAAGTGCCCCAGCGTCGGCGGATCGAAGCTGCCGACGTAGACGGCGTTCCTTGTGCTGACCGAGTTCATGATGCATTCCCGAGTGCAGGACGAATGTCCTAAGACGATTACCCGAGCGTGGTCACCCACGGCAAGCTTGCGAACGGAGAATCCGCGTCGTGGCTGATATCAGCACCGCGCATCCGTGAAATTTCAGCGAGTTTACCAGTCTTAGGCGGCTCGCGTTTGCGAAGCTTGCAGACGATCGAGCGAGTTGGTCGCGGCCGCTCGAACTTTCTCGGCGGGATCTCGCAAGGCAGCCTGCAGGGCCGGCACAACCGCGGCGGACACATTGCCAATGCGTCCCATCGCCGCCACGGAGTTGCGTCGCACATCGACATCGAAATCGGCCAGCGCTCGCACCAAGTGCGGTATGGCCTCGGCCGCCGGTTCGCCGATGCGTCCTAACGCAGAAGCCACACTACGTCGCACCACTGCGTCGCTATCCTGCATCGATACCTGTAATGCGACGGTCGCTTCGGTGGCGGCTGGTCCCAGGCGGTCCAGCGCATCGGCTGCACAACGACGCACCTCAGCATCTGCGTCGGTCAAACACATCGCCAGCTCCGGCACCGCTGCAACGCCAACTTGGCTCAAGGCGGCGGATGCTTGCCACCGTACATCGGATTCGGGGTCTCGCAGTGCGCGAATCAGTGTTGTGACTGCGTTCCTGGCAGATGGTCCCAAGGCGCCAATCGACATCGCTGCCCGAGTCCGCACTCCCGAGTCCGGATCACTCAACGAGTGCATGAGACTTGGCAGCGCTGTCACCGCATCCCGTCCCAGATTCCCCAGCGAAGCTGCCGCCCGGTTGCGGATCTCTGCATCCGCATCCGCCAAGGCTCGTGCCAAGCCGGGAACTACGTGTTGCGCTGGCCCTCCGATATATCCGAGCGCCGAAACAACCTCCCGGCGGACAGCCACATCTTCATCGCGCAGGGCATGATTCAGTGCTGGAATTGCCAGTTCCGCAGCCGCTCCAATCCGTCCGAGCGCCGCGGCCGATCGACGCCGCACTTCCGGGCTGGCATCGTCCAATGCTCGGCAGAGCATCGGCACAGCAAGATCCCCCAGCGGAGCCAGTGCAGACACTGCCCGCTCGCGTTGAGCGGTGTCCATCGACTGCAGCAACGCTTCCAGTTGAGCCAGTGACTGCGCATTCTCTGCATTCACATTGCTGATAGCGTCAGCACGGCTGTTGAGTTGAGGGATCACTGACAGGCCAATACTGCTTAGGCCGGAGCTCGCGATTCGCCGCACTTCCGCGTCGCTGTCATCCAACGCCTGCTGCAAGACTGGCACTGCAGAGAGATCAACCTTCGCGACAGCCTCAACCGCCGCACGTCGAACGTCCACGCTGGCATCGTTCAACAAGGCAGCGAGCGCCGGAACTGAAGATCGCGCCCCAGTCCCTTGAGCACTCAATGAGCGTGCGGCCTGACAGCGGATCTCCGGTTCTGCATCGCGCAGGGCATTCTTCAGCGGGACGATGATCTCGGGCCATGAACCTTTGAATTCGCCCAGCGACCAACTGGCGTAGAGTCGCACATTCGCGTCCGCGTCTTTCAAGGCGTCGCACAGGCCGTGCACTGCGTCGATTTGGGGGCTTGCCAGTTGTCCCAGACTCTTTGCAGCAGCCTGACGAACTGCCGGAACGCCATCCTGCAGGCGCTCGGCGAGAGCCGGTACCGCCACGTGAGCCTCGCGGCCGAGCCGCCCCAACGCGGCTGCCGCTGCAGAGCGGCACTCGATCTGCCCATCATCCAGCATACGGATCAAGGATGGGATCGCCTCGGTCGCCATCGAACCCAGGCGTCCCAGCGCCAAGGCTGCAGCGCGACGAGCATCCGGAGCGCTGTCATCGAGAGTTCGAATCAGCGGAGCGACGACACGTTCATCAATATGAGCCACCGCTAACGCCGCCAGACGGCAGACTTCGCTGTCGGGATCGTTCACGGTTTTGGCGACAGCCGGTTGAATCGCACTCTGCAGTTGAGACAGCGCCAGCACCGAATCACGGCGGACGGCGACATCGTCGTCATCCAGGGCTTCGGCCAATGCGGGCATCACTCGCAACATCAGATCGGCGAGCTCTTGAGCTGCTCGCCGGCGAGTCGGCACATCGCCGCGATCAAGCGCCTGCGTCAGCTGTGGTACCGCTTCCAATACTACAGAGCTCATCGCCGCCACCGACTCAACGGTGTTGTTCGCGGGCGCGATCGTTGCCACGGCGTGCGTATACGTCGCCTTCGCCGGAGAAACTTGAGCAGCAAGCGTCTTCCCACCAATCAACTGTTCGTTCTCGGCTTGTGCTGCCGCAAAAGAGATGATTTGAGGCTCGGCTTCGTCCGCTTCATCTGAAGTATTTGACTCGATTGCATCAGTTGGAGTTTCGTGGGCGTCAACAGCATCGACCGCAACCGGCTCGCTGATCTCGTTAGGAGTGGGAGCATTGGCAGCGTCAGCATCAATGAACTCAGTCAGCAGAATGGAATTCGGCAGCGAACCAAGTTCGCCACCGCACGCCACCACAACCACCGCCGGTAGTGACTCGGCGAGGAATTCATATCGAACCGCATCCTGCACGGTTTGCGGCAGTCGTTGCCACTCATCGGCGACAATGAGAACCCGTCCAGAGGCAAGCAATGTCCGCACCCAGCGTTCGGACCAGACATCGGCCGGCATCGGTAGACGCGAGAGTTCACATCGCAGCAACTGCACCAGCAACTCCATGCCAGTCGGCTGCTCGACCGCTTCAGGGTTTGGCGCATCCTCTTCGGAAGTTGAATTGTCTGGTGACTGAGCTTCGGTGGTCTGCTGCAGGCGTTCCAGGCACTTGTGATCCAGCACAACAGGAATCAGTGCATGCGAAGCCAGGCGGCACTCGGGCACTTCAGATAGACACCAACTCAAAAGGTGAGCCAATGATTGTGCCTGCCAGCGTCGGCTGTGATCGCCGATAAGAATGGCAAACTGGCCCTGCGGCAGCAGCTTGCGGAATCCTTCGGGAGTGCCATCGACCTGTCGGCCATCGCAGAACGCATCTGTGATCTGGCAACCAGTCGGGTCGAGCGACGCTCCATGCCAGTCACGCACGACGGCCACGTGCTCTTGAACCCAGGCATCCACCACCCGTTTGTGCTGCGCGAAAGGACGGATCAACGCACAATGGGCGAGCGTGATTCCCAGCCCCTTCGAAGTCTTAAATCCGACTTGCGACAGTTTGTCGTCGAGGGATTTCAAGGTCAGAGGTTTCAGCCACAGCAACAGGAACCACGCAGAAAGGCACCCGATCAACCATCCTTCAACGGCACCCATCGTCCACAACAGAGCCCTGTTGCCGAACGCCCCAACCGAGGCCGCCGTCTTGATCGGTTGCTGTGACGATGATACCGCAACCGCTTGTTCAAAGTCGGCTGCAGAGAGTTCAGTCATCGCGCCCGGAAAAAGAAGACACGCCAGAACGGCCAGCCAGCCGACGTACGCGTGCACGGAGTAACCAGGAACTCGATTCCGATGCGTCTCCGAATTGGGCCAAGTTTGCTTCACGGGTCTTCCTTCCTGAACACAGCATCGAGCAACCTTGCCCGGAGCCTGACTCTGCACGGCCTCAAACTTCGATCGGCAACTCTCAGGTTGCAGTGCCACCGTTCTGCAGCTCAGACAGTTGGGCCTGCAGTTCGCCTAAACGCGACCGATACTGCTCCAACGCCTTGCGGCGTTCCTGCTGTCCCGCGGCCGGTGAGCTTTCATCGGCTGCATTTGCATCAACTGGGGGAGCGACTTCGCTGGATGCGATCACCGCCTGAGGCGCGGCTTCAACGGGCTCGCTGGCGAACAATTCTCCTAGATCCGCCCCGACAAGCATCGGTTCTCGCGACCGTTCCGTCGTGGCAACGATGTGCGGCGTCGAGAATGGCGTTGCCGCGGGATCGACTCGACGAGCCACCGTCGGATTGAGACTGGTTGAGAAGTTCAACACGCCAGACGCGGGCGAAGAAGCAACGCTGGGCATGGGGGTGTCCAGATTGCTCGCGAACCAGCGCAACTGCGAATCCATTTGCTGCAGCCCGCGACGCACCGAAGCACGATCCGCTTCGAGCGACTGCCGTTGACGTTCCAACTCGGCTCGTGCCGCAGACAGTTCACCTTCACGTAGATCCGCTGCCTGGCGGAAGTGCTCGCGTTCCTCGGCTAGTTGCTTGTGAGCCAACTCAATCTGCACCCGCAGATCGTGCTCCATCTGCCGACGACGAGTCGTCCATTCCAATTCAAACTGGGACAGCTTGGCGTGCAGCAGTTGCTCGCGGTTGGAGTACTCCAGATCGAGCTTACGCAACTCATCGAGCCGCTGTTCACGCTGCTGATTGAACCGTTCATCGGCTTCGCGGAACTTGGCATTCCATTCATCCTGCAATCGATTGCGCTCAGCGGTCAGTTGAGCCGACAACGCGGCCACCTTCGCCTGTTCGGCTTCCAGACGCTGACGTTCTTCTTGCAATGCCCGCTGATCGCGAGCCTGCTCGGCTTGCAGTTCTGCTGCTTCGTTTGCCAGCTCAGTCCGCTCACGCTCCAAAAGCTCACGAGCTGCACTCAGCTCCTGATCGGCAGCCGCCCACTTGCGGGCAATCTCGGCGTCTGTTTCGGCCAGACGTTGCTCGGCCAGAATCTCCTGATCGCGGCGAGCTTGCTCCATCTCGGCACGTTGACGGTTGAGCTTCTCGCGTTCGCGTTCCACCAACGTGGCAACTTCCGCGCGAGCCTTTACCAGCGCTTCCTGCTGAGCCGCTTCCAACTTGGCCAGCTTCGCCTGCAGCTCTTCCGCTTTCGCCTGACCAGCTTCCTGTTCGGCGTTGATGCAGGCTCGCAGTTCGTCGAGTTCCCCCTGAGCCGCCGCCCGCAGTGCGGCCAACTGAGATTGCTCAGATTCGTAGCGAGTTTCCCACTCCGCCGCCTGCTGCTTACAAGCCAGGCGTGCGTTCTCAACTTCAGCGCGAGCTACATCGATTTCTTGCAGATGCGCAGCTTGCAAGCTGACGAGAGCATTTCGCTGCTCAGCTTGTTCACGAGCAATTGCCTGACGAGCTGCTTCCAGTTCCGCGCGGGCCTCGGCAACCTCACGGAGAGCCGCCGACTTTTCAGCCGCGAGTTCCGTGATGCGACGATCGCAGTCTTCAATCATGCGTTTCGCACGCTCAGTCTGCTCGCGGCCAACCTCAACCTTGTTTCGTTCGAGTTCCGCGATGGCCAGTTCGAGCTGCGAGGCATGTTCTCCCGCGTGCTGTGCGTCGGCGGTCCGCGCGGCAAGCTCCGCTTCGAGGCACTGGACTCGCGCCTGAGCTGCATCAATCTCCGCCTGAACCTGCTCTCGCAAGCCAGCCTGAACCTCAACGGCAATTTCGCGGACGCGATCCTCGATCGCCCTATTCTGTAACTGCAGATCGGCCTCACGCTTTTGAATCTCAGCTTCGCGAGCCTCCAACTGCCGCGACTTCTCCGCGTGCCGCTCGGCCCAGCGTTGCTGTTGGTTCAATTCTTCCATCGTCGCAGGATCGAGCGAACTGCCGCTGCTGCGGTCAGCCTTGAACCGTGCCAGCGCTTCGCGAGCCTCAGCCAGATCGCCAGCTTTCAGAGCCAGCTCAAGGTCCTGGAGCACCGACGGTTCCGACCAGTCGCCCGAGACCACACTCAGCGTCGGCGCGGTCGAATCTCCGGTAGGCGAAACCCCGCTCGCTGCCATAGGGGCAGGAGCTGGCTGAGTCGCCATTTCGGTTCGCAACCGGTCGGCCAGTTGCCCGGCCTGACGAAGAAACTGCTCTTCGTTCGAGGGCACCAGTCGGCTGGAATCGGCATCCAGCGAATAAGCTTTAACTAATCGACCCATCTTTCCATCTCTCAGACTTCAGGGCCCAGCCCGGGCACTCACGGAGCACCAAACATCGGAAAGTATCGGTCGGAGAGATTGTGCCGATTCAGCGAATTCTTCGGTCCGGGCAAATTTGGGGGATCACGGCGACTTTTCCGGCAACACGTGCGCGCTCGCCGCCTTCTGGCCGGAACTCCTGCAGTCAGCAGTCAGGAGGGTTTACCTGTGGTTTCGGACCCGGATCAGAACTCGGAGACGATTTCCGAGTCATTGCGAGCTGTCAGCCGCCCCAGAATGTCGGTCGCGATGTAAACGCTCACGCCCCGCACGCTGCCATCGCCCAGCACGAAGTTGCAGATGTCCTGATGGTAGCTGCCGAAGTTATCCAGATAAGTATCCGTCGACGATCGGGCCAGGGGATAGCCGGGGCCGCCGCAGCGTGAGAAGCTGGCTGGATGGTCGCCGTTGTAGATCGCTCCATCTTCCTGAGCGATGCCGAATCGCGATGGCCGCACGTGCTTCTCTCCAACCAGGATCGTATTGCTCGATCCGTCCGTCAGATCACGAAACGATGTGCGGCTCTTCCATGTAAGCAACTTGGCTCCGGGGGGCGCGTACCCGCCGATCGGAACTGTCGGCGGGTCTGTCGTAGCGTCGCCCATGATCATCGCACCGTTGGACGTGATCCAGTTCCAGATTCCCGGAGGACCATAGCCTGCCGAGGATGCGTAGTCGGCCAGTGTACCGGGCACGTGACCGCTGATCTCGTAGGGCGAGAGAATGTCGTCGTTCTGAGTGCTCGCAGCCGGCTCGCTGCGGCGCGTCGGGCACATGTAAGGCGCGATGTGCGTCAGCCGTGCAGTGTCGTTCTGGTAGTAGTACTTCAGCGCCGGATCCCAGTTGTCAAAGAGGTTGACCTGCTCCAGATGCGGCAGAATCAGAAACGCCCAACTGGTGTAGTGGTCATAGTTCCGTGACGGCGGCAATGCGTCGTACTGGCTGTGGAAGCTGTGAATCGCCGTGCCGATCTGCTTGAGATTATTGCGGCACTGCGTCATTCGAGCTCGTTCGCGCGAGGCCTGTACCGCAGGCATCATCAACGCCACCAGTACTCCGATAATGGCGATGACGACCAGCAGTTCAATCAACGAAAACCCGCCCCTGCATCCCAATCGCTGCTTGCCAGGAGTCCTCAACGATGCCCGCATGTCAGATTCCTTGAGAGACGAACACGCTCACTCGTAATGCCACAACGCGCAGTTTGATTTCTTCAGTTCGCTGATTTTGACTCTTTGGGCTCGGCTTTTGAGCCCGCATCTTTGGCCGGAGCGTAATCCACTTCGACCAGGATGTTGTTGGTTTGCGGCTTGATCTTGAACTCCAGGCCGGACGTCTTGAAGTCGCGGTAGCGAGGATGCAGTCGCGGTGGCGGGATCTCATCGGGCCGTTCCACGCCGGTTCCAATCACAAAATCCGAGATCACCGCCACACGATGAGTTCCCGCAATTGCTCCATCCTTCGCTTCGAAAGTGCCCAACTGAAAACTGCCGTCGGAAGCAATTTCAGCCGTCGCGGTAATCGGTTTCGACTGATTCAGGGCTTCGAACTCAACCGTACCCTTCGTCAGTGGTTTGCCATCGGGATAAACCACCATGCCATGCACCAGATAGGTCGCCGGACGCTGATTACACCCGGACGCCAGAGCCACCACCAGCAGACCTAAACTGGCACGGACAGGCATCTGAATCTCTCTCCTGCAAAACCCAAAGATCAGAAAACGCCACCATCAAGGGCCAACAGACCGCTGGCCAAGTAAATCAATCGCCTCAACAACCGCGGTGGGGATCAACGTACGCCATCCGCGTTTCCAACTGATCCACACGGTATTGCAGGTTCTTGATCAGTTTATCCTGAGCTGTCAAAAGTTCACTCAATCGCGCTAAGCAAGCGGCGAGCTGTTCAGGCTGAGCGGTCGCCAGACTTGTGAATTCCGCAATCAAAGACGTGGTATCCGACATGAATTACTCTTCGAGTGTTACCGCGACGCTGCTGCATTCGACGTGGTATCACGATCCACCTGGACTATTCAGTAAGTCAGAGTTTCGAGACACAGCGCAACGCGGCAAGGATGGAACAGTCTAGTCAGAGTTTCAGACCGCGCTCACGCGAAGATGCGAGAGATTCTTGCTTGGCGACCCGCTCCGTGTGCACCACACTCTGGCTACAACTTGACCGACCTACTGGTTCGCTCGCCTGGATTCAGTGCCATGACGGCCGTCGCAACGAAGGCTTCTGAGGCTCGCTCAGAATTCGGTGATCGCTCTGCAGTTCTGCAGCAGCAAGCACGCATGGGCAAACTGCCACTTACGCCAACGGGCATCGCAGTGCTTGCCGTTGCTGCTCTTACCGGCTGTTCCGGTTCCTCGCCGCCGCCGGTTCCCACCGTCAGTTGGAATGCGGCTCAGGTTGCGGATGCCGCATTTCAGGAATACGACGCCGATCGCAACGGCAGTCTGCAGGGGACCGAACTGTCTCCCGGCTTGCGAGCTTTCGCGGGAAATGCCGATCAAAACAAGGACGGCACGTTAACGCGTGAAGAAGTTGTTCAGCGATTGCAGCGACATTTGGAACTCGGAACGGGTATCCAAGGCGTGGGCGGAATGATCACCCACAACGGGAACCCGGTAAAGGGGGTCACCGTCACGCTGATTCCTGAAAAGTTCATGGCAAGTTTCACCAAACCCGCGACTGGAACAGCCGATGACCGCGGCAGCTTTCAACTGGCGACTGAAAATCAACCGCTCCCGGGCGTCCGCCCCGGTGTTTACACAGTGAAGCTTAGTGGCGGTTCAGTGCCAATCCCCGACAAGTATGGAGAGAAGAGCGAAGTCGGTACCGAAGTGGGCGGTGATCAGGTGTCAGTAATCGCCATCGACCTCGGTTTATGAACAGAACGCATTTTCCCTCAGTGAGTGCTCCATCATGATGAGGACAGAGAAAACGCGACTGCTGAAGTTTCGTGTAACATCTCGCGAGTTCGACCGGACGGGATTCACGCTGATCGAATTGCTGGTCGTCATTGCCATCATCGGCGTGCTGGTCGCGCTGTTGTTGCCTGCCGTTCAACAAGCCCGGGAATCAGCCCGCCGTACCCAGTGCCGCAACAATCTGAAGCAGATTGCCACCGCCTGGATGGAACACGAAGAGATGGTCGGGCACCTGCCGACCGGCGGTTGGGGCTGGCTGTGGATCGGCAGGCCCGACGGCGGCTTTGGACGAGCGCAGGGCGGCGGTTGGGTTTACAACATCTTGCCTTTTGTTGATCAGGATCCCCTTTGGAAAATGGGGGGTAATACCAACGAGAACCTGACGCGAGTCCGCACGGCGATTGGCACCTTCAATTGTCCCACCCGTCGCCATGGTGCTTACAGTTGCGGCGCATCGCTGGCAGAGACCGGTGTTCCCGGCACGTCAGGCAAGATGGACTACGCAGCCAATTGCGGTGACCAAAGTCTGAATGAATACTTCGCAGGACCTCCAGATCTAGCGACTGGACTGACCGACAACTGGAGTGGCTGGCACAACACCGCGACTCTCACAGGCGTCTGTTTCGAGCGGTCCCAAGTCAAGTTCAAGGATATCACTGACGGCGCCTCGAACACCTACATGACCGGCGAGAAGTACCTCAACCCTGCGAACTACTACAACGGAGCCGACGGAGCCGACAACGAAGCTCAGTATTCAGGCTTCAACAACGACAACTACCGCACTGGCGCCAGTACGCCGATGCAGGATACGCTTGGATTCGGTGACACGTTCCGCTTTGGTTCAGCCCACGTGAGTGCGTTTCACATGGGGCTCTGCGATGGGTCGGTGCGCAGTATCACCTACAACATCGACATCAACGTCCATCGCAATCTCGCGAACCGCTTCGACAACAATCCGATTGGTGACTACTAGCCGCGCTTCGCCCGCTCCTGCTTAAGCAGCTCGATCCATTTGCCGACGTACGCTCCGTGATCGTGGAACGTGCGACCGCTCACGAGGTTGCCGTCCACGACACAAGCGGCATCGACAAAGATGCCGCCGCAGACTTCCAAGTCAAAGCGGCACTTCGGCACGGTCGCCATGCGACGGCCGCGAACGCGATCGGCGTAGGCGGGAATCTCAACTCCGTGACACACGCAGCCGATCGGCTTGTTGGTGTCGAAGAAGTGCTGAGTCACTCGCACGAGGTCCTTGTCGTAGCGGATATATTCTGGAGCCCGTCCGCCACTGAAAAAGATGCCGACGTACTCTTCTTCCTTGATTTCGGAAAACGCAACATCGGCCTGCAGCGAATAGCCTTCCCACTCTTTCGTAATGGTCCAGCCCGGCTTCACTTCGTGCATCACCATCTGATAGCGGCGCTTTTCAGGAGCCGCCACAACGGGCACAAAGCCATCTTCCTGCAAGCGGTAGTATGGATAGAGCGTGTCGACGGTTTCCGTCGCATCGCCGATGACGACCAGTACCTTATTCATTCCCTGACTCCCGATTGCGGAGCGTCGCGCAGCACATGTTCTTGCGTCCGACGAACCGCTCCATCAGACGCTCATTCCACAGGAGCAGCATCGGGCAAGTTGATCTCGAGTTCCAGCCAGTCGTTGCGCAACTCTTTGATTTCGGCTTCCGTGAGATTCTTCAACGGCGCTCGTACCGGCCCGCAGTTGACTCCAAAGAAGCTCATGACCGCCTTCGACGCTGGCAGGAACGAATAGCGCTGTAACAGGCGGATCATCTTCACGGCTTGAAGCTGTCCGGCCCGAGCGGTGGCCAGATCGCCATTCAGGAAGGCGGTCACAAACTGGCGATTCTGTTCGGCAACAAAGTTGTAGGTGCTGCCCACAGCGCCGCGGCAGCCCATCGCCACTCCACCCAACAGAATTTCGTCACAGCCAAACAGGATGTCGAACTCGCCATCACCGACAGCCAAACACTCCTGCAACAACACGAGATCCGGATTGGTGAACTTCAAGCCTTTCAGGTTCGGAATGCGTTCGCGTCCCTGTTCCAGAAACTGATCCAGCGGCAGACGGACGTTCGTCAGGTTCGGAATGTCGTAGAGGTAGAACGGTAGATCTGGCGCCGCCTTCGCAACGGGTTCACAACACGCGATGAGATCTTCGACCGAAGCCGGTTTGAGGAAGCTCGGGGACATCATGGCCACTGCATCTGCGCCGACGCCTTGAGCGTGTTTCGCCATCTGGACGGAGTCCGCCACGCAGTTGTGTCCAACCTGCACGATGACCGTCATGTCAGACTTATGAGTGACCTCGGACCAACGTTCCGCAATGGCCAGCCGCTCGGGGACCGTCAGCGATGAACTTTCGCCGGTGGTGCCGGAAACGAAGACTCCATCAATGTGATGAGCTTCGTAGTGCGCCGCCTGTTGCTCGATGACGGCCAGGTTCAAACTTCCATCCGACTTGAACGGTGCGTGAGGCGGTGCAATCAGATCAAACGTTGGCTGTGTCATAGGTGATTCCGTCAGAAGTCGCTGAGAGTTACAGGACGCAGAACTTTGACACGCCGACGCCTCGGCGCTGAGGTGATCGACCAGACGACCGCCAAATCGAATCTCCGACCTTGCCGATTGGTTGCATTCTGACGATTGCAACCAAACCACTGACAGCTCCTGCTAACTGATCAGCCAAACAATTTGGCAATCGGCTGCCCACCGTCCGTGAGGGGCACAGGCCGGGAACCATCCATGAGATCTTTGCCCGGATTGATTCCGAGCGTTGCATGCACCGTCGCATGGAAGTCTGGAATGCTGACCGGGTTTTCGACGATCTTCTTGGCCAGTTCGTCCGTGACGCCGTAAGCCCCCTGATGCTTCAGCCCGCCACCAGCCAGCAGCAGGGAAAACGCTGTGCCTTGATGGCCTCGACCGCCCCGGCCGTCGAATTCTGCCGGGCGGCCAAACTCGGTACCCACGACGATCAGGGTCTTATCCAGCAACTGCTTGGCTTCCAGATCGCTGATTAGCGCCGACAGTGCTGTATCCAGTTCCTGGATCAGACCATGCTGCTGCAACTGCCCCTCGTTGTGAGTGTCCCAGCCGGTGCCGTTGATGAAGTTCAGGTTGTGCGACACTTCGATGAACCGCACCCCAGCCTGCACCAGTCGCCTAGCGAGCAGGCAACGCTGGCCGAACTCGCCGCCGTATTGGTTGCGCAGGTCAGCGGGCTCTTCCTCAAGCTTGAAGTTCCGCATGAACTCCGGACCGGATAGTCGCAAGGCTTCCCGTTGAGCGGTCTCATAATCGGCGACAACCGAATCCTTCGCCGTCCGTCCCTGCAACGGCTCAAGTAGCTTCAGCCGATCCGCCTTGCGTTCCGCAGTGACGAACTCAGGACTCGTGAACCCCGCTGGCCCCGCATTGGTGTCGGTGAGGTACACATAGCCCGCCTTCGTTCCCAGGAAGCCCGGACCGCGACTGACGTTCGGGTAACCGATCAGCATGTAAGCCGGGACTTGCGGATTCGCCGCGCCGCGTTCGTGAGCGACAATCGAGCCAATCGACGGGTAGGTCACATTTCCGCTGACCATGCGGCCGGTGTGCACGAGATTGGTCGCGAAAGCATGTTCATCAACCACCCGGTGATTCACGGTCCGAACAATCGTAGCCCGCTCCATCAGCTTCGCGGTCTGCTTGAGGTGCTCGCAAACCTGCACTCCGGGAACCGCAGTATCGATCGAGGCGTAGTAGCTGCCGGCCTTCTTCGGGTTGGCCATCGCATCGCCGCGAGTTTTTGGATCCAGCGTGTCGATCTGGGCCATACCTCCGCCGAGCCAGAGGAACACACAGTGCTCCGCTTTGCCCTTGGGGAAGTCGGATTCAGCCTGAGCAACAGAAACATTCAGCGAAGCAGCCGCCGCAATCGCGGCGGAAGTCTGCAGGAACTCACGACGTTGCATAAACGATTCCAGAAGCACGCAAGGACGAGGCGACCCGTTTATTCAGCCGCAAATGATAGCTTCCGGCGACGCAGGATTGGATGCAGAAAACGCCAAGATCGCTTTCGTCTCCGATGTCCACCAATCGCGTCTCAGGGCGACAGCCGACTCGCTTGCCTCGAGCACATCAGTCGACAGACGCAGTCCGCGCCGGCATCGAAAGCATGCTCTGCAACTGGATCAAATCAGCTCCTGGATCTTTTCGCGGTCGTCCAGCAGATGTACTGGTCGCCCCTGGTAGTCGGGGAAGGCTTTGGCCGGATCGATGCCCAGCACGTGATAGATTGTCGCCAGCACGTTTTGCGGCGTGTGGGGTCTGCCTTTCGCTCGTTCGGCTCGCGCGTCCGTCGCGCCAATAACCTGCCCCATCCTCAGGCCACCGCCGGCGACTACCGCGAATCCTGAATCCCACCAATGTCCGCGACCGTTCGCGTACTTGCTGCCCAGCTGACGACTCTCATCGCCAACTCGCGGAGAGCGGCCAAATTCACCCCAGATCACAACCGCCACTTGTTGATCGAGTCCTCGTTCATACAAGTCGGTCAGCAGGGTGAAGATGGCTCGGTCGTACGCGGGCAACAGCTTGCGCATCGACCGGAAATTCTCAGCGTGGGTATCCCAAGCACCGTAGACCGGTGCTCCTGGTGCTTTCTGGAACCCGCCTTGGGCGACGGTTACGACAGACACACCGGCCTCCACGAGGCGCCGAGCCAGCAGCAAGTCGGGGCATCCCTCATACTTCTCGCGAACGCGGGCGTCTTCCTGATTCAAGTCCAGAGCGCGGTAAACGGTATCTGAGGTCACCATGCCGAACGCTCGCTGCTGAAACTCGTCGAGCACCAGCATGTCTTCGCTGGCTTCTGCGGCGCGGCGAGACTGGTCGAACTGGGACAGCAAGTTCTTGCGCTCTTCCAATCGCACGGA
The DNA here is from genome assembly GCA_021732995.1 of Planctomycetaceae bacterium. Taxonomy (GTDB): domain Bacteria; phylum Planctomycetota; class Planctomycetia; order Planctomycetales; family Planctomycetaceae; genus AM-0621. Next base: position 75,634 of record JAKFWA010000069.1, read on the forward strand.
CGAAACGCTGGCGGGTACTCGCAGGTTCTCCAATCCCGGACCGGTCGGCCGAAAGGGGGCGTGCTGGGGTCCCAGATAGCGAGGAACTTCAGGGTCATCCGACTCGGGGGTGACTCGCAGATCGTTGAGGTTCACATACGGAGGCATCAGGCTGGCGCGAATGCCCTGCAAACGGCTGGCGACGGCGCCAAAGACCGGCCACTTTTCACCAACTCGAATTTCACCCGACCGCGCCGAGGGGTAGCCGCTCAGCAATTCGTACGGGTCGTGCTTGCCGCGAAACTTAATCCCCTGGATGACCGAGTACTTGTCCGCGATTTGTGCCTGCAGAGGCATCAGTTCGCTGACCAGCAATCCCGATGTCTTGGTGCGAATCGCCGAAAACTCGCCACGGAACTCTTCGGGTGCGTCCGGTTTTGGGTCGTACATGTCAATATGACTAGGCCCGCCGGGCAGCACGATCATAATGACTGATTTGGGTGAAGCTGCAGAGCCGTTGGCCGCGCCAGCCTTGAGTCGCAGGACATCCGCCAGACTTAATCCACCCAGCCCGAGAGCACCGATCTGCAGAAAACTGCGGCGATTTGTGCTGTCCTTAACCTCATCACTCGCTCGGTGATTGTTCATCGCGACACCTCTTGATCGAAGAGCGTATCAGCCTTTGTATTGCGAAAACCCACCGTAACAGAGTTGAGTTAAAACGTGAGTGTTCATTCGCGAAAGTTTGCGAATGCCGGCCTGCATCCAGCTATCTTTTCAACGCGGCGTTAACGAACTCAAACAGGGCCTTCGTCGATGGATCATCGGCCTGCCCGAGGTTTTCGTTGATCCTTGTATGATTGGTTTCTTTGGCTCCGAAGACCGTCACCGGAATTTCAGACTCCTTAAGGACCGTTCCCAGACGCTGGGCCTGGGCGGCGTTATCGGGATGATCGGCAACATACAGGATCAGGAACGGTGGGATGTGCTTGCCCCTCGCCACGTGAGTCACTGCGGAAAAGTCGACGTGCTTCGCGGGATCATTCCCGAATTTCTCGCGATGACCAAACTTGGCTTGCGGCTGACCATGCACCCTGCGACGTGTTTCAGCGGTCTCGATGATGGCGGGAACGTCGTACGTATCCCCGTCGACGGGCACGCACCCCTTGATGATGCTCAAGGGGACGCCTTCAGCCTTGAGGTATCGATCGTCGGTGCTGATCAACGCGGCAAGCTGAGCACCAGCGGAATGGCCCATCACCAGCACGCGTTGAGGATCGCCACCGTGTTCCGCGATGTGATCGTGAATCCAGTGCATCGACTTTGCGATGTCACGAATAATTGTTCCCATGTCGACGTGGGGCAGTAGCTGATAATTCGTGGAAACGAAGACGAAACCCTTCTCCATGAAGACCAGCGGCTTGATTTGCACGCTGCCTTTGTCACCTGCCTGCCAGCCACCGCCGTGAATCCAGAATACGACAGGCAGGTTCTTGGCTCCGGCTGGCGAATAGACATCCAGCACTTGCCGCTCATGGGCCGGATCGGCATAGGGGATATTCCTTTTGATGTCCTGCGCGATCGCTTCGGAGCACAATGCCAGGGTGACGAGCAGGCACGTCATGAATTTCATGGGATGAACTCCAACTGCGAGGTATTGGTTCAATCGTTAACGATAAGTGTCAGCACAGTTTCGCTACGACACTCAGGAATCAACTTCACTTTTCGTTCTCCGGCAAAGGATACGGGTCTGCGAACGCTCCGAATGCGCCGAGACCGCCGTCGACTTCCAGGTCGGTCGCGGTGATGAATGAGGCATCCGGCCCCGAGAGCCACAGCACCGCAGCAGCTACTTCCTCAGGCCGTCCAATACGACCAATCGGATGTCGATTCGCCAGTTGTGCCGCACCGCCTTGAGCTTCCAGACTGGCGCGAACCAAGGGAGTATCAATCGCGCCCGGTGACACGGACACAACTCGAATTCCCTGCCGCGCGTATTCCACTCCCCATTGCCGAGTCTGCATCAGGTTGGCGGCCTTGATTGGGCCATAAGCGGGTACGTGTCGAGCAGTGCGGTGGGCCTGTCCGCTGGCGAGATTGATGATCACGCCGCTCTGCTGCCGCAACATCTGCTTGAGGGCTTGCCGAGCCAGCAGCGTGTAGCCGGACAAGTTCACGGCGAGCATGCGGTCCCATTGCTCCACCGGAAGTTGATCGAGCGGCACATACGACGCTGGTGGCTGAATCGCCGCGTTGTTGACCAGCACGTCCAGGCCACCGTGCTTTTCGACCGTGAACTCGACGGCCCTACGGCAGTCATCGTCGCGCGACGTGTCGCCGCGCACAAAGCCAATGCCCTTGAACTCGCTGCTGATCGCCCGGTCGTCCAGATCCATGCAAACGACGGTCGCTCCCGAACGCAGAAAGGCCTCGCAGATTGATCGGCCAATACCGCTGGCCCCGCCGCTGACGAGTACAACTCGTCCTGTGTTGTTGTAAGCCACCGAACCTTGAGGTCGTGAAAGCGTCATGCGACTGATCCTGCCGTCGGAATGCCCTGCAACGTGATCGCGGTTGACACTCTAACTGGCCTTCCGCCGGGTGCCGAATGTTCTCCCGTGCCCGTGGCAATAGCGACGTCGCCAATCTGCGCACGTTACCGCAGAGGGAAGTGTGATTCTCTATGCCGGTGATCAAACCACGGTTCGCATCGCATAGACGCCGGACCAGTTCGTCCAGCGTACTTGCCATTCCAGTTCGAACGATCCTCTAAGTTCGCACCGTCACGAGGGGTGCTTCGTAGGTTCGGCAACCGTCTTCGACGGTGGTCCCCACGTTGTCCCAGGCGAGTTGATAGAGCCGTTGTCCGGCAGGCGTCGGGTATTGCCCGTTGATGCAAGCCTGACACAGCGAACTCGGAGGCAAGTCCACACAGCGGGCGATCGCGTCACCGGGAAGGTATCGCAACGAATCGGCCGTCAGAGCGCTGGCCATCTCGGCTTCGATCTCCGGAGTCAACTCGCCGCGTCCCAGGAACTTCGGAGCGAATAGTTCCTGAATCGTCGACATGTCGATGCCGTAGAAGCACGGAGCCACGATCGGCGGGCAGGCCACACGCACATGCACTTCGCGGACACCGCCGCGTTCGCGCAGTTGCGAGATCAGCGCCTTCATGGTCGTTGAACGCACGATGGTGTCTTCCACCAGCAGCACGCGCTTGCCTTCGAGCACCTCGCGGAGTGGCGTGTATTTCATCCGCACCTTCTCCGCGCGGTTGCGACCTTCGATAAAGGTTCGTCCGACGTAGCGGTTGCGAATCAATCCTTCGATGGACGGCACGCCCAGCCGATAAGCCATCGCGTCGGCCGCGGCCTTCGCGGTGTCTGGAACCGGGACGACGACAACATCGTCGTCGATCCGCAGTTGTTCCTGCTCCGCGAGTTCCTCACCCAGTCGTTTGCGGCTCAAGTACACGCTGCGGTTGTCGAGCGAACTCGCGACATTCGCGAAGTAGATCCATTCGAAGAAGCAGTGAGCACGACGAGGGCTCTCGGCAAATCGAGCGATTCGCATCTCACCCTTCTCGATGATAACCGCAGTGCCCGGCTCAAGATTCTTGATGGACTCATTACGGAAACCCATGTTCGCCAGCGCGACGCTTTCGCTTGCAGCCGCGAACATGTTGTCTTCAAACGCGTAGCACAGCGGCTTGATGCCCAGCGGGTCACGCGCCACGAACATGTCGCCCAATGCATTCAGGAAAACAACGTTCCAGGCGCCGTCCAAGCGACGAGCGAGCGCTTCAAGCACCGATTGCAGATTACCGGCGCCGTACTCTTTGATCTCCTGACACAGCATGTGCATCAGGATTTCGGTGTCAGTCTCGCGAGCCAGATGAAAGTCTTGCCGCGACAGGATCTCCTGACGGAGTTCCGAGTAGTTCGCCAGTTGGCCATTGAAAGCAAAGCCGAACCACTTTGATTTTTCGATGTGCGGACGTTCGAACGGTTGAGCGTAGTTGCGGTCATCAGCTCCGCAGGTTGCGTAGCGCACGTGGCCAATCGCGGCCAAGCCGGCGATACGTTTGGAAATCGCCTCGTACTTGTCCTGCTGGCTGAGCTGGAAAACTTCGGTGACAGTGCCCACTTCCTTGTGCGTCTCGATGAGTTGCGTGCGATGCGGGTCGTAGGTGGTGATGCCAGCAGCCAGTTGGCCGCGATTCTGGATCTCCTGCAGCAATCGAGGAATCAGACGCGACGCCTCGCGACCACCCTGGGGCGGCGAAAAGCGGCTCGGCACTCCATCGCCCAGATAGTACACGGCGGCAACCCCGCACTCTTCGTGAAGCTCAGCCATCCTCGCCTCGACACATCACAGGATGAAAATCAGGCTGATCTGCTGCTGCAGACAGCTCTGTCTCAGGCATTCTGCTGTTCGCCTGAAGCTCGCACCAGATGCAAAAGGCTTCGCTGAGAGGTGTCTCCGCGCGAAGCTCATGAGTCAGCGCCAGCCGACTATAGTCCCGCGCTGCTGCCGGACCAAACGATGACCTTGGAGATGCCGGATTTTCGCCAAAGGATGCCAGCTCAGACATTTCAGGCAACTTGTAACAGCGGTCGCTGATCGGTTCGTTGATATTCAACACGTCGCTCGGATGTTCAGACGAGTGTTGTCGTTAGCTCGTGTCTATTCGCGCTTTGTGTGCTCTCTAAGGAACTCAGCCTTTTCCCTCCCGGCTTTCGGTAGATCACCTCGTTTTTGTTGATCACAGATCCCATCGCATGCGTTTCATTCGATAGCTTTACTTCGTCGCTGCGGAATTCCGCCGACATCGCGCGAATGGGAAGGGGCAATCTCAGTTGCGCGGGTCCGGCGGAATTTCGTGGCGTCCCCCAACCCCCGTGCGTCCCTCTCAAACTTCCTTCTTTTATGGCCAACTTCGGCAACGGCTATCAGGACGTTGTGTCGACCGCGCTCGAAATACTGACCGCGGGCCTGAGGGACTTCGTGCGCCAACAACTGGAGTTTGCGTTTGCCGACGAATGGCTCGACGTCGCGCGCTCCAGCTTCCGAACCGATCGCAACTTCGATGAGTTGCCCGAAGATCTCAACTACTGGGACGCACACGCTCTCCTGACCGTGATGTGGGATCAATGGAACTCCGCATTCCGTCGCAAGCTGGGACTGTTCGAACGCAGCCTGGTGGCCGAACTGCGTGCCTTCCGCAATCGCTGGGCGCATCAGCGGCACTTCAACTTTGACGACACCTACCGCTTCCTGGATAGCATCTGCCGGTTGCTGACCGCGATCGGTGTTCCAAGCGCGTCCGACCTCAGCGAGCTGAAGTTCGAGTTACTCAAGTACGAATTCGCTGAGGCGATCAATGCCGAGGCACTCGACAAAGACAACTCGCGCGATCGCTGGGCTGTCGCCGGTGTGTACCTCGCTTGCGGCACGGTCTTCGTCTATCTCATCTGCAGCATCAGCGAGCAACTGTGGCCGCTCGGTGCGGCGTTTGGAATCGCGTTCCTGTATCTGATCTACCGCCGCATCAAATGGAAGCCGCAGCAGGTCGGTCCGCACGAATGCCGCCGCTGCCGACGCATCATCTATGGGACGAAATGCCCGTATTGCGTTGAGCCGGCCACCTTCGACAACTCCGAGTTCCGCCTCGGTGTCCTCGATGGCGATTCCGCGGAGACGGCTGCCCGCAAAGTGGCTCGCTAGCCCACTCTCGCTCCTGCGGTGGCTCTGGCAGCGTTTCGCGCACTCGCGGACGAACCGCATCGCTCCGCCGTGTGTCCGCGACTCTGGTGCTCCTTGCTCTTGCGCGATTGCTCCGGCAACCGCGAATCGACTCGCGATGACTCGTGTCGGTGGCCTACAACTGTGGAGCCATAGCTTTCAACAGTTCAATGAGGAACTCGTGATGTCGACTGATCTCCCGGCCGAACCCGCCCCCGAAGTCACAACCGAGGCCGCTGCGGTTTCCTCCAAAAGGCCGGCAGTTCAAATCAAATGGATCTGGGGACTAGTCGCGGCTTATTGGGTCTTTACCTTCGGCATGTTGCAAGTGGATGTCACGATGCTGACACGCTTCGGCTCGCGAAGTCTGTCGTGGCTGGTGCTGATGCTGGGCTATCTCGGCTGGTGGTTCTGCAATCGTCGAATCGCGGGCAGGGACCGCGTTTTCAGCCTTGTGCTGCTGATTGCTGCGACGTACCTGACGCTGCAAATCAGTCATCCATCCATGGACTTGATCAGCCTGCTGTTTTCCGCCTTCCCGCTGACGTTTACCGCGTGGACGGCGTGGCTGACCCTCACTCAGAAGCAGTCTTATCAAAAGCAGCGGCTCGGCATCGCCGCCTTGACGTTGTTCTGCATCGGTGGCTTCTGCCTGATGCGACTCAACGGCATTGACGGCTTGCAGCGAGCGGAAATTCATTGGCGCTGGACGCCCTCTGCCGAAGAGCAGTTCCTGGCTTCACGCCCCTCCATCGCGACGCCTGAGCCGTCTACCACCAAGGAATCCGCCGAGAACCCTCTCCCCGAATGGACGTTGCAAACCGGCGACTGGCCTGCATTCCGAGGTTCACAACGCAACGGCGTCGTCACCGAGTTGGCGGCATCTGCGATGTCGCCCGAACCGAAGCTTGTCTGGCGTCAGCGAATCGGCCCGGGTTGGTCTAGCGTGATTGTCGTCGATGGCTTCATCGTCACGCAGGAGCAGCGCGGGCCACACGAAGCCGTGACCTGCTATGCAGCGGCTACGGGGAAAGAAGTCTGGGCGCACGAGGAATCAGTTCGATTCGATGAACCCGTTTCGGGCGCTGGCCCGCGATCCACTCCCACCTTCCACAACGGGCGAATCTACGCGACGACCGCGCGTGGCAAACTCCTCCGCCTCGCCGCATCGACCGGCAAGCTGATCTGGTCGCACGATCTGATGGCTGAGACACAAAGCGCCGTACCGCAATGGGGCTATTCCTGTTCGCCACTGGTGGTCGATGGAATCGTCATCGTTCACGCCGGTGGCAAAGACGATCAGGGTTGGCTGGCCTATCAGGAAGGCTCGGGCGATCTTGTCTGGAAGATCGCAGGCGGCACTCAAACCTACAGTTCGCCGCAACTGGTGACGTTGCTTGGTCAGCAGCAAGTCCTGCTGCACGACAACAAAGCTCTAGTCAGCGTGAATGCGGTCGATGGTCGCGTGTTGTGGGATGTGCCGAACGACAACGAGTATCAAGTTCCGATGTTGCAACCTCGAGCCATCAACGACCACCAGGTACTGGTCTCGTTCGAGCCGGAACTCGCACTGGTGGACGTTCAACGGTCGGAGGGCAAGTGGCCGGCGGCGACTCGCTGGAAATCCAACAAGCTGAAGGCTGGCTTCAACGACCTCGTCATTCACGGCAACGAGATCATCGGCCTGGACGATGGTATTCTTGCCAGCCTCGATCTCCAGACTGGCAAACGCAACTGGAAGCGCACCCGCTACGGACACGGGCAGTTGCTGGATCTCGGTGACCAGATGATCGTGATGGCGGAGTCCGGTGAAGTTGCTCTGTGGGATAAGAACGCCGAACGCACCGCCGAACGCAGTCGCTTTCAGGCGATTCAGGGCAAAACCTGGAATCACCCCGTCTTCGCCCACGGTCGCTTGTACGTCCGTAACGGCGAAGAGTTCGCGTGTTATCAACTCGTGACGGACTAACCGCCGTCACCTGTGGGGTCAGGCGGCCGATCCAGGAACTTCCGCTCCGCCTTGGCAAGTCTCGTTCGGTTCGCCAGCGGGAACTCTCGGCAGTTGATACGCCGCGAAGATGTCGCCGTATGACTTCTTCGCTGCATCACCCAGGTCCACGCGCACTGTTTCATGTTGCCACGTGGAATAGACCGTGCCAGTCCGGCCTCGAAACCGGCCTGCGATGCACTGCACATGATCGCCCAACCGAAATGGACCACCGTTCTCCAGACCTTGCGCGTACAAAACCGGACCGAAGACAAACCACCCGCTGACAAGAGATAATTGAGACGCCAGCAGCACCGATAACGCTACGATCGGCAACGCCCACACCAGAAAGCTGACGTCGCGGATCGCTGTCCACTCCGCGTCCATTAGCCGCACAGAACAGACAACGCCTCCAATCGTCCATGCTCCGTGCCAGAGCACCGGCAACCAGTCGGATGCGAGGAGATACTGTCGAAACGTCGCTGTTGTCACGAGACCCGCCTCAGATCGATAAGTCGTTAGATTGCTGCATTGTTACTACGCGACCGGCGTCACGGCGACTTCAGAATTTCCTGGCGTGCGTCTCTTCAACGCTCCAATTTCGCAGCAACCTCAACTCGGTGTGGGGAGAGTTCAGTAATGATTCCCAGCGTGATATCTCGTGATGAAGTGCGGCGGGTGGATGAGCGTGCCATCAACGAATACGGCCTGCCGGGTGTGGTCTTGATGGAGAACGCCGCGCGCGGGTGCGTTGAATGGTTGTGCGAGCAGGGTGTCAGCGGTCCCGTCGTGATCTGTGCGGGGAAGGGGAACAACGGCGGTGACGGCTCTGTGATGGCGCGGCATCTGGCCAATCAAGGAGTGGATGTGAGGCTGCTGCTGTTTTGCGATCCCCAAGACTTGCGCGGCGATGCGGCCATCAACTTCAACGTGTTGGTACACGCAAAGGCCAATATCAAGACGTTTACGCAGGCTCCTGCGGAAGACGAACTAGCTGCCGAGTTTCGTGACGCGGATTGGATCGTGGACGGACTGCTGGGGACGGGGACTCAAGGGGTGTTGAAGGAGCCGTTCGTCACGGTCATCAGTGCGATCAATGCTGCCAAAGCCAATGTGTTTGCTGTCGACTTGCCTTCGGGCATGGACTGCGACACGGGTGAGCCTTGCGATCCTCAGCGCGGGCTGTGTGTCCGAGCCGACTGCACAGCGACGTTCGTGGCTCGCAAGTTAGGTTTTGAGAATCCGGCGTCGCGAGTCTGGACGGGTGAAGTTCGCGTCATCGACATTGGTGTTCCGCATGCGATGTTCGCGGACATTCGGCACGCATCGCAAAGTTAGATCAACCCGTCACGGCGGGGTCGGCAGCGGCGATGATTTCGATCACTTCTTCGGGCGTCTGGGCTCGGCACAATCGCTCGCGAACCAGTTCGCTACCGACGACTTGCGCAACCTGCGACAGGAAGAAGACCTGCAAGTTTGGGCGTTCGGCAGGTGTCACCAGCAGGAAGACCAGCCGCGCGGGAGTTGTGCTTTCAGGACCGAAAGAAACTCCTTCGCTGAGTCGGCCAAACACCATTAACGGTTTGATGGCACCAGGACAGCGCGCGTGAGGGATCGCCACGCCATGACCGACATCGGTGGAGAGCAGGCGCTCGCGCTCCATCGCCAAGGCGGCAATGTCCGCTTCGGCGGGTAGCCACTTGCGGGGTAGGGCGGTTGCCAGTGCGCTGATGACGCCTTCCACTGAGTCTGCTTCGACATCCAGCACAACGGCTCCCGATTCCAGGGCATCCTTCAGGAAGCATCGCGGCAAGCGCGGATACTCGTCCTCAATCCGCCCGACGACTTCTTCCAGGATGTCTTCCAGTGTGATCAGGCCAATCGGCTTATCCTGGTCCATGACGACGGCCATATTCGCCCCGTCTTGCTGGAGCATGTGCATCGTCGGTTCGAGACTGTCGGTCGGTCGGACGACTCGTAACGGACGCAGCACGCGCTGCCAGTCCTCGCCCTGATGCACGACCAAGTCCTTCATCAGCAGGTAGGCATCGAGTTGGTACGTGGCCGGATTCAGCACCGGGTAACGGGAGAACTTGTGCTCGGTGAGCACCCGCATGACTTCGTATCGTGAATTGCTACGCGACAGTGAAATCACGTGGTTCCACGGAATCATGGCGTCGCGCACGGTCTGGCGGCCGAGATCAAAGATGTTTTCCAGCATGAACAGCCGGCTCATCGAGAAGTCCTGATCGATCTCGACATGCGCCAGCAGCATCCGCATTTCCTGCTCGGTATGCGCCATCTCGTGCGAACCCGCTGAGAGCCCGAAGAGCTTCAAGATCAGCGTGCAGGCGCCGTTCAAGGCGAGCATCGGCAGATAGAACAGCCGGTACGACCACAGCATCGGGTACGCGACCATCAGCGTCGACGCTTCGGCGTTCTTGATGGCAAAGATCTTGGGGACCTGCTCACCAAACAGGATGTGCAGGAATGTGATCACCAGAAAGGACACCACCAGCGAGACCGTGTGGGTCGTCCTTTGCGACAAGCCCAAGCCATCGAACAGGCCACTGAAGAGGCTCTCGAAGGCCGGTTCGCCGACCCAGCCTAGCGCGAGACTGGCAATCGTGATGCCCAGTTGCGTCGCGGTGAGATAAGCATCGAGCTTGGTTACCATCTCTTTGGCGACCTGCGCGCGGCGCTGTCCGGTGCGCGCCAATTCCTCAATGCGTGTCGCCCGTACTTTGACGAGAGCGAACTCCGCGAGCACAAAGAACCCGTTCAGCAGAACCAGCAGGATTGCCAGCAGCAGGTACAGCACCGAGTTCCAATCCATAATTATTGCAGCCCTGAAACAGCACAGCCCGGCTGGGACGTCCAGTCGGGCTGTGTCAATCAATTCAGCTCACGGTAGACGATTTACTTCTCTGCCTTGGCAAACTGTGGCAGTTTAGCAGTGTACTTCGCGGGCTCCTTCGTGAAGGCGTCCGGGCAGCCACCGCAGCAGAAGTAGACCTTCTTGCCGTCATGTTCAACAACCTTCGATACGTCCAGAGACTTGCCGCTCACGGGGCAAGACGTCTGCAGTGTGAAGCCTTTGTCGAAATTGCCAAAGACCAGCTTGGCCTTGTCATCAGCTTTGTCCACCGCGCCTTTGCACTTCTCGCAGCAGAACGCGACGGTGGCCTTGCCCAGTTGCGAGGTCTCCTTCGCGTTGACTGGACCGCCAGACAGCGGGCAGGCAACCTGAGTGATCTGCTTGGTCTCAAGCCACTGCGCCTTGGCCTTCAGATCAAACTTCTTGGGATCGGCCTTGAACGCCTTGGGGCAGTTCTGGCAGCAGAAGTAAACCTCTTTGCCCATGTACTTCTCGGCGTTTTCCTTCTTCGCCGGAGCACCCGAAACGACGCAGGTCGCTTCGAATGGCTTATCGGTTTCCTTGTCAGCGACTGCGCTGGCCACGAATACACCGCTCGCAACCGCCAGCAACGTCACAACGCTCAACAAACGACGGATCATATTTGATTCCTCTGAATGACTCGGAACTAAGAAACTCGACTGCAAATCCAACCGCAGCGAACTTCTCACGCGAGCCACGAGCAATGCCTCAATCTGACATCTCGCCCAGAGAGGGATTCAGGTAGCTCAACCGTCATTTGAACTCGTTGAGGAAACAGATCCGGCGCGACGGTAATCGCGCGCGGCAAACGTACCGCCATCGGCTTGTCGACCGACCACTTGCGAGCGACCAGCACCGCAGGCTTAGCTTCAGTGCGGCATTCGCATTTCCTGGTGAGCGTTCCAGATTGATTCTGCCTGGCAGCTTCGGTTTGCGCCTCGCGGCATCGCGGACAGCGAACGGGTTTAGATTCGGCAGAAACTTCCGCTTGCGAGGCGATCCCCGCTTGAGCGACGCAGCAGCAACCTTGCGCCATCGCCCAAATGGGCTGACAGCACACAAGCAGCGCGAGCACGATGCACAGGATCGGCGATCTTCGCGACATGGTTGGCTGGATCACTGGAATGAGGATACTCAAACACCACGTTCAACAAACTCAGACAGATGCTAAACGACTTTCGGCAACTGCGGGAAGACAAACGTGGCGAAAGCCGCGAGATTTCGTTTCGCCCGAAGTAGTATGTCAGGCTTGGAGATAAGTCGTTGCGGCGGTTGAAAGGACAGATCTTGGCTGTGAAATGGATTGTGTTTGATGCCGTGGGCACGTTGCTCTACCCGACTCCCGATGTGGCCACCGCATATCATTCTGTCGGCCAGAAACACGGTTCACAGCAGTCTTTAGAACTCGTTCGCAGCCGATTTCGCGCCGCATTTCGCGAGGCCGAGCATGCGGAGCGTCGCGTTGGCGGCAGTACTGATCTGACGAATGAGGCTCACGAAGAAGACTATTGGCGCGGCATCGTGCGATCCGTGTTCACCGACTTGGTAGACTCCGAAGCGTGCTTTCGCGAACTCTTTGAGCACTTCAGCCGCCCGTCGGCCTGGGCGTGTTTTGAGGACGTCGGTGCCGCACTGGATCGCTTGATGCAGCGTGGTTATCAGGTCGCGGTGGCTTCGAACTTCGACCAGCGGCTGCGAGCGGTCATGGACGGGCTGCCCGCCGTGAGCGGAATTCAGTGCCGGATCATTTCCTCGGAAGTCGGGTTCCGGAAACCATCGCGCGGGTTCTATGAGGCGGTGCTACGGATGACGGGAGCGTCAGCAGATGAAGTGCTGTTCGTCGGGGACGATGAAGTTAACGACGTGCAGGGAGCGACCAATGCGGGGCTGACCGCGTTGCATCTGCATCGCAGCGCCGAACTGGCTCATCTCGACCGGCCGCTGCTCGAACGTCCTTTCATTCAGTCGTTGCGAGAACTGGAAGTCATGTGAGTCAACATGAACCCGCCGCGACCGAGCCTCGATCTGTTACTTCGCGGGCGCGCCTTTTCGGATCTGCACCGGCACCGCGTTGGACTGGGGCTGCCCCGGCGTGCTGCGTCCCTTCATGACATAGTCTTCGAGCATGTTGGTCAGACGCATGACGACCTCGGGGTTGTCAGCGGCGACGTTGGTCTGCTCGCCGATGTCCTTTGATAGATCGAACAATTGCACCTGGGGGGCGGTGCGGTCGGTTTTGCCTGGACGTGGTTCGCTCCATCCGCCGGAGTCAGGGCAGAGTGCTAACTTCCAGGAACCGTCACGAATGGCGAATGAACCATTGATGGAATGGTGCACAATCGCCTGACGTGCGAGCGGCGCGACCTTGGCCTGCATCGCCGGTAGAAAACTGATGCTGTCCTCGGCAGTATTGTCTGATAACTGGATGCCGGTGATTTCAGCCGCGGTGGCCATGAAGTCGGTGAGGCAAACCAGTTGATCGCTGCGCGTTCCGGCCTGCACGTGTCCCGGCCAACGAACGATGAAGGGGACTCGATGTCCGCCTTCGTAAATGTCCGCCTTATGTCCGCGAAAGACGTGGCTGGGTTGATGTCCCTTGTCCTGTAGTTCGCTGAACTGAGCCTGTGGTGAGCAGCCATTGTCGCTGGTGAAAACCACCAGCGTGTTATCGGACAACTCTTGCTTCTTGATCGCTTCGAGGACTTCGCCCAGGCAGGCGTCCTGATGCATCACGAAGTCCGCGTACGCGTTTAGTTCACTCTTACCAAGCCACTCTTTTGTCGGGAGGATCGGCGTGTGCGGCGACGCGAACGGCAAGTAGAGGAAGAACGGTTTACCGGCCTTGGCGTCCTTCGCACGTTGGCCGATGTAGTCAATCGCCTTGCGTGTGAGATCGGGCAGGACATCAGTGGCGTCGAACTTGGGGGCCGCCGGGCCGAGGCGTGTCTTGCCCGTCTTACGTCCCCACATCATCGCGAAGTCGCGGTCTTCGGTCGGCAAAACCGTAACGCGATTGTTCTCGATGTAGGTGTACGGCACCATGTCGAGCGACGCGGAGATGCCGTAGTAGTAATCAAAACCAACGCTGTTCGGTCCGTTCTGAGTCGGTTGCGAGTAATCGACATTGCGTACCTGAGCAGCCGTCTCAATCGACAACTCGCTGACTTGCTTGCCAGGCAGCTTGACCCAGTCCATGCCGAGATGCCATTTGCCGATACACGCCGTGTGATAACCGTGACGCTTCAGCATCTCGGCGACTGTCAGCCGACCTGGTTCAATCAGCCGCGGACTTAAACCACCGAGCACGCCGCTCTGCAGACGGCTGCGCCAGTTGTAGCGACCGGTCATCAAACCATAGCGGGTCGGCGAGCACACCGAGGAACTGGTATGCGCGTCCGTAAACAACATGCCGTCGCGAGCCAGTTGATCCATGTGCGGCGTCGCGATCTTGCCGTTCGGATTGAAGCACTTCACGTCGCCGTAACCCAGATCGTCGCAGAGCACGAACACGATGTTCGGACGATCGACCGCAACGGCGGTTCGAGCCGTCCACTGGCCACACATGACGACGAACAACAGTGTGAGAAACTGGATATACACGCTGCGACTGGGCTGCATGGTGAACCTCTCATCTCAAGCGGTTTCTGAGGATGACGACCGACAGCGCTGTGGACGCGTGCCAGTTCGCTGCTGATGACGTCATGGACGCCACTCTGAAGACTCACGGCCAATCGTCAACTCCGCAGAGCCCGCCGGACAAGGTGATCGCCGGGTTGCCGCACCGGGAGGCGGCTGCCTGAGGGATGAATCCATCTGTACCACCTATGCCAACCGGGCCAACCGATGACGTCTGGCGGGCGGCATCCCGCCGTGGATCGTGTTGCGCGACGCTGCCGCTTCTGCCGATGGCTGTTGCGTTTCCGTCTTATCCTCGATGACAGTGCGACCCGGGCCATGAAACTGCTCAGACAGCGACCGACGTTCCGGCTGCGGTTTCAAATTGCGTTCATCGCAGTGCTGCTGAGCCTGCTGGCAGCGGAATCGATGGCCGGCCACTTTCGCCGCTATCCGCGTATCGCCAACGGGGCCAAAGCCGACGCGGTGGGGGGATTGGAGAAATCTGCGGACGGTCTTCCGCCAAAGCCCCCGCGCGATCCGGGTGAGCCTGCAGAAAAGCCTGAGACGCCAGAAGGGGCCGGAAACGATAAGGGTGAAGGTTCCCAGTCGCAGGATGAACCCGAAGGCGAGGACGGTGAGGGGGACGGCGAAGAAGAGGAACCCAAATCCGAGTTCGAACAGTATCTCGACCAGTTTCGCGGCAATGAATGGATCAAGCTGGAATACGTCTACACCGGCGATTCATTTTCAAACGTGCGTGGCGGTCTGAACTCGAACAGCAACTTCTCGTATCGCGGCAATCTGGATATCACGCTGACTGCGGACCTCAATCAACTGGAGTCAGGGCCCGGCGGCACGTTCTTCCTGTACTTTGAGCAGACTCACGGTCGCGGCCCGACGCGCTACAACACGGGCGATTTCCAGTTCATCTCCAACCTCGATTCTCAGGATTTCACCAACATTCAGGAACTGTGGTGGGATCGGCAAGTGTTTGATGACTTTATGCGAGTGCGTTTAGGAAAAATCGACGGCAGCGCTGAGTTCGGTGTCTGTGATCTCGGCGGCGATTTCATCAACGGCACGTACGGCATCACGCCGACACTCGGGTTTCTGCCCCAGTTTCCTTACAACACTTTCGGCGCCATTACCTACTGGCAACTGACCGAGCAGTTGGAATTGCGAGTGGGTGTCTTCAACAACGCCGGTCCGATCGAGGCTCTGCCGCAACCCACGCGGCGGTATTTTGGCGCCAGCAACGGCTACGCCTTCACGGTCGGTCAACTGACGTCGCGTCATGAGATCGCCGACCTGCCGGGTGATGTGCACGCAGGCGTGTGGTACGACGGTTCGCCGTATACGAGCCTCGCTGACGGCATCGAGCGCAAGGGCAATAACGGAGCATTCGTGGGACTCGATCAGA
>JAKFWA010000071.1 GCA_021732995.1 Planctomycetaceae bacterium
CGCGAGCGTTTGCGTTCGTCCAGCGTTTGCGTTTGTGGTGTGAGGACCTCAGAGTCGCGCTCTCATTCACCCTGCGGTCGATTCTTAACGGCCGTCGCTCAGCACCGGAGTGGGAACACTTCAGTCTGTCCCATTTGATTCAGTCTCAGTCCTTGAGAGACGCAGCTTTTTCAACAGGCTGTTAGCTAGTCGGGGCTGAAGAACGCGACGTGGACCGGATGGATATCCTCAAAGAGTTGTTGATCGCGGCAACGCGTTCTTCGAGTGCGACGCGCATCAGATCATCGACGAGGCTGAGTGAGCTATAAACCAAGAACGCCTATCTGGGCTCGCCATCTGCTGCAGCACCTGGCTCGGCTTCTGCAACATTGCCTTCCGCAATGGCTGAGACGAGCGCCCCGGCGAACCGGTCCCAGAACTCCCGGAATACGTCACCGCGCCAGTCTGATTTCAAGCCGCGTGCGTCCAGCGTGATCCGCTCTCCGGCAGCCTGCAAGCTGGACTGAATTCCTGCGACCTCATCCAGAAGCTGCGGAGTCCGGTCGATCCGCTCGCCCTCCAGCCATCGGCAGATCGCAGCCGCGGAGATGGAGAACGCCCCGTCTTTGCAGCAGTCGGCCGTGCACCACGTCTGGAGTTCGACCAACAATCTCCGCAGTGTTGGCGACAGTAGCACCGTGTGTGAGGAAGTCTTCACGCTTGCCTCCAGATAAGCTCGTCCGGCCTGCTTGCCATTCTCGTTCGGAAGGTCCACGAGGAGCGGACGTCTCCAGCCGCTGCTCAGGGCTGAGGCTTCAACTGGGCTGCGGGACCCAAGCCAGAAAATAAGAATCCCGTCGCTAGTTGCTACGGCAATCAACGACGGGATTTGTATTTACGCTGAATCGGAGTGATAAAGTACGTTAGAACTTTTTCTCACCGGAATTCAGGCACTGGCTTGCTCATGCCTGACCAGCATTCGTGCGATTACTTCCCAACGGCAACACCGGGCGTCTTGGTATGCGCGTGTTGTGGGAAGTCGAAGGTCAACACGAGTGGTTCAGTTCCCGTGTTCTCGATTGCCACGCCGCCGTTCGCCAGCGCCGCCTGAGTGATGAATCCGATTTCGGGATAGATCTCGCCGAGAACCATATTCTGGTGATAGCGCACGTCGAGCTTTCCGACGCGACCGCTTCCGCCGTTCGTGTGGAACAGCGCGGGGCACTCGGGGCGGAAATTCGTTTTGGCACCGGGCTGCAGGGTGAGGCGTAGAATCGAGCACTTCTGGTCGCCGAGGAAATCACCGTAAACGATCCACTTGGCGTCGATCCCCTGGCCCTTAAATTCTTCAGCAGTGATCGCCGGACGCGAATTCTTCAAGACGAAGTCCGGGTCCTGGTTCGCGGCGAAGTCGAATTTTTCGACGAGGTAATCCCAGTCTTCGTGCTTGGCCTTGGGGTAGTCTTCTTCCCGGCAAGCGTAAAACGCATCCTTGGCACCAATACGCCCGTCGAGCGTCAGGTCCTCGGCCAGGAAATGCTCATCCATCGTGACGTGGAGCTCGTGAGTGCACAGATTCGTCGGCGAGTGCAGGACACCGTTCGGCATCACGAAGCCGTCATCCAGTTTCATCATGACGTGCGGTGCCAGGTGGCGGATCCCGTTATACTCACTCTTTCCGAAGCTCTTCATACAGGCGAGGAATTTATCCTTCGTCACGAACGAGTACAGACCCATCGCCGTGGTGTGATAATGCGACGCACTGACACCGGGATTGTCGAAAGAGTTGATGTCATACACTTCCCACTTTGACCAGTGAAGGTGATCCGGAATCGGATTCAGATTGTCGAATTTCTTGGACACAATCGGCCAGGTCGGGTTGCCGAACAGCTTTTTCGAAAAAGCGGTAACCTTGTCGCCGATGACAGCCTGCGGATTGGCGGCGATCAAATCCTGGAGCGAGATGACTTGCCCGTTCGAAGTCAGGGCGTGCGCCTCTCCTTCGCGAAACGGTGCCTTTTTCGTGCGCGTATCAATGACACCCGTCACGATGGGAACGGTGCAACACATCCAGAGCTCATCGAGACCGGTCCCGTTCATGTAATCCGGATAATACGATCGCGCATCAAGGCGAAGGCGTTTACCTGGGGTACAAAATGTCCGGCCGGCGTAGCGGTGTAGAAGTTGCAATACCCCGCCGTGCTTATTGAGGCAGTCATCGAGGATCGAAGCGGCTCCTCCACCGCTTCCGTCGATAACACCTTGCTGGGGGTACTCGTGCAGTTTATCCGCGAGAATTGACGTCGTAGCAGCCATGAGCATTACTCTTCAATGAGCCTGAACGAAACGTATCGGTTCCGAAACACCTTCGAGAGACGAACGATGTTTTCACATTGCTAGAACACAAGGAAGCGGTCAAAGGACCGAGTTTGCCGAGGTTATAGCAAGGTGAGGAGCGTAAGGAAAAAGGTGGCAGGGGGGAATTGTGTTCGAGTTTGCGTGACACCCACGAGAGAAGGGAGATCGACCCAGCGGCAGGTCTTCCGAACAGTGGACTTTGGTCGTACCGTGAAATCAGCGCTCTGGTCCCTTTTAATGAACAGATGCTCGTGCGACGCTACTTGCCATAGATTCATGATCCGCAGACACGTGACAACTTTCGATGTGCGTCGATCACAGACTGGCGGGGCAGAATCATCCGACCCAGGCGGATCTGGCCATGCAAACAGTTGTCGTTGTGATTGTCGAGGAAGACGGTTGTCGCTTGGGAGTGTCGTTAGACGAGGAAGAGGCACTGACGCTCGTCGCGGTGACCTCTGAAGATCCGACGTGTTGGGGCGATGTGGTCGCCTATTGGCCGCGCTACCACACGCCGGCGGTGCCTGAATTCGCCGACAGTCTGGCGCTCGAACGTGTCGACTTTGCCGCTGCTCGCGGCACGTTGGACCAGCACGAGTCATGGGTGGTGATCGACCTGGTTCGCAGGCGAATCGCCACCGGCCCCGCTATGGAACCGATCGGCCGTGATCAAGCGTTTGCAATGGTGGTTGAGGAGTTCGGTAAGCAGCGCTGGCCGCTCAGCGTTCACCTGCCGCCGTGGTGGGAGATGTTCGAACAGACCGATCCCAGTGCGATGGACCGAAACCGCGAAACTCCGCTTACGGTCCGTCGAGTCAATCGCGAAGTACTGTTCGGCGCAGCACTGATCGAAGACCTGGCGAGGCGAATTTTGGACATCGTCGAGTCGGACGAGTGGCGATCGACGGGTGCGGGCGAGCAAGTGCGTGTGCGATACGATTTCACCCTGCGAGTGCACCGCGACTGGCTCATGACACCTCGCCAGGACCTGGCTGGCCAGATGCCGCGGCAGATGCTGCATGGCGCTGTCAGTTGGCTCGACCGAGTTGAATGGGCGCAGCGACTGCGGTTCGAAGACCAAAGGGAAATGATCGCAGTGCCGACCAGCGTTTCGGGCTACGACGAGGCGCCGATGGGCCGAGAAGAAGTCGTGATGTATTTCGACATGTGCCGCGAATTAATTGGCTCCGGCTGGGAATGGTGCGCGGCGCAGGGAATCGAATTGCAGGACGTTGAGGGCCGTCTGCGGCGTGAGCACGAATTAGTGACATTTCTTACCGGGGTGAAGGATGAGTGGCTCACAAGTCCGTTCGAAGGGGGTTCGCCGCCGCAGTTCATCATCGAATGCAGCCGTCGCCGAGTCCCGCGCGGAATGGGTGTGGCCATTGCCGGGATGACCGAGCGTGAGGCCGATCGGCACGAGATCGATTGCGATTGTCCCATTTGCAACATGATGGCGGACGGGATGTTTGGAACGGCGTTCGTGGGCATCGACGGGCACCACCTCGAACTGGACGACGAGTTCGCATTTTCGCTGCACGAGACTCGCGAGGATTGGGAGGAACAGCAGCGCGAGTTTGCCCAAATGTCCGCCGACTTCGATCGCAAACAAGCCGAGCGTCAAGCTCGCGGCGAGACGGAACCGGACCCGGACCCGTTCGTTTCGGCGTGGTCAGGGCACATCTCCGATGATCCTTTGCCGGGTGATCCCCAAGGACACCTGAAGCTGGCGTTTCTGCTCACCGAAGTGGTCGGGATACTCCAATCTGCGGGCGCCCCGCGTGAAGACCTTCAAGCGCTCAATGAGAGTTTCAGCGCTTTCCGCAGTTGCGACCGAGCAGAGCTTCCGGATTGCGGCACGCAACTCAAAGAACAGTTGGAGGACATTGCGAGTCGCTATCCAGAACTCGTTGCGCGCGTCGCCGACTTGCAAAGCCGCATTGACGAACAAATCCGTTCGCCGGCTTGCGACAACGACCTGCCGTTCTGAGGGCCCGATGGCCTCCACGAAACTAGCTGTGCCAAGCTTGTTCGTCCTATCACGGAGGCATCCGACGAAATCGCAAGTGCCCTGGTGATAAACGCAAACGGCTCGCCCCGAGTCATGGCGGCGAGCCGTTTGTAAATCTAATCGGGGTGGCAGGACACCGTTTGAACTTTTGCGGGCTGGCGTTCAGGCTCTGACCTGCTCATGCCTCGTGATTCTCCAGGCCCTTGATCAAGCCTGATAGCATTCGCGCGATCTCTTCAAGCGAGCTTTTGAGTTCCAGATGGTCCTGCTCATTCAGCAGTTTTCGTCTCGATGCCAATTCGAGTAGCGGCACGCATTCTTGAACCGAGCCTCGTGCGATCCCGAAGAAGTGTCTTCGGTCGGGCTTGGTGAACCTGCCGTTTCCTTCGGCGATATTCGCGGCAATGGAAACGGCGGCGCGGTTGAGTTGGTCGACCAGAAACCCATAGCCCCGCGGAAACTGCTCAGTGCGTTGACAAATCGCATCGGCGAAATCGACGGACTTTTGGTAGACCAGCAGCTTTTCGAAGGCGAACGCCATCGCGTGAAGCCTTGAGAGGAAAGGAGAAAGTAGTGAGTAGACCGAGTTGAGCGGTTGGGTACCTGCTCTATCTACTTACTACTTTCTCCGCTCAACTCTCTATTTTTGGCCGTTAGCGCCCAAAAATCGGGATGACAAGACGTCGTTTGAACTTTTTCTGGGTCCATTTGCTGCTTGGAAAGAAGTCCACAGAGACATGGCGATGTCATGCAACTCGTGAATCAAGTGTACTTTACGACCGCGCCTTGGTAGTAATTGGTAAATACGGCGGACATTTTTCTCGACATCCTCGCCGAGATACGGCATCGCATCTTTGAGATGCTCTCCCAGGAGGACCGACTCTAAATCAACCCCGATTGACATCCCACGAATCGACGATATGGTTTCCTAGGAAACTATAAGGCACCCGCCCAATGAATGTTGTCACCAAGTCGATTTCCCTTCCGTGCTCACCCCAAGTCGCCTGGATGTTTCTGGCTGACGGATGCCGTCCTGGGCCGTCCGCAACATTCTGGCGTCCAAGTTAGTCGGCACGGATCGCTGGGAGATTCAAACACCGCATGGTCCAGGCGTCCTGCGCATTCGTGGCGTCGAAGCCCATGGCATCTTCGATCACGACTTCATCGACGCCCAAGAAGGAAAATGGACAGTGACCGCCCGCGTCGTTTCTGTTTCGGCCGGATCTGTATTCCTTGTGACTCTTGAGAAACCTGCCGGTATGCCGGACGAGGTCTTTGCGCGCACTTAAAGAATTGGACGACGAACTGGACCAGTTGACACAGATAAGCCCGTCACTTTGAGAAAGTCAATGAAGCAAAACATCGAAGTCAGCGACCTGGAAAAGCATGCCGGATACTGGCTGCGGTTCGTCTCGAACCACGTATCGCACGCCTTCGCGCGCAAGGTCGAGGCTCAGGGAGTCACGGTTGCGGAGTGGGTTCTCCTGCGGCAAATGTTTGGTGCGGGAACTGCCAATCCGAGCCAACTTGCGGATGCCGTGGGTATGACGCGAGGTGCGGTTTCCAAGCTCGTTGAGCGGCTGTGCCGAAAGAAGCTCGCCGTGCGTTCGTCGTCGGAAGGCGACCGACGCTATCAAACGGTCGAACTCACCGCAGCTGGAACGCGGCTCGTCCCCGTCTTGGCTCGGCTTGCGGACGAAAATGATCGCGAATTTTTCGGCCATCTGAAGTCGGGAGAGTGGAAAAGTCTGCTGAGCTTACTCCAGGACATCGTTCGTCAGCACGGATGGAAAGACCTACCAGTTGATTGAATCCAGACTCACGAAACACTTTAGGAGAAGCCATGAATGCAGAAAAAGCACCGATTATTCAAGGGTGCGCACAAGGGGCATTGACCGGTGAGCTTACGTTTCCGGAAATCGTCGGCAAGCTCAACCAAATCGGCGTGGAGCGGTATCACGCGGACTATTGCCGCCAGGAAGTCACTTATTACGTGGCGGATGGCGACTCCCTGGTTGTCGCCACACCTCATCCTTCCCACGCAATCGCTACCGAGTTTTCAGCGTCGGCCGTCGAAGGCGCCGTTCGCCAGAGTCAGCGGAACGAGCACACCTACCTCGATTTCATTCGGAAGACGATGGCCGCCGGTTGCGTGGGCTACTTCGTTCAGATCACCGGCCGCCGCGTCATCTATTTAGGGCGTAATGGAGAATCGCACGTTGAGCATTTCCCATCGCCGCGTTAACCAGTTGCCTGCCCCCAAATGCAGGAAACGTTTCGATTGATCGTGGTGAAACTGGCGCCGGGATTTGAACTCAACAACGTGCTATTCAGTAACGAGTTACAGTAAACGGCCCGGCTGACCCATTTGCCAATCGGGTCACTTGAACCAGACGGACTCCTCAACGCCTAGCCGTAAGTCATTGCTGTTAAAAAAGAAACGGCTCGCCGCAGGTTATTGCGACGAACCGTTTGTATTCCGAATCGGGGTGGCAGGACGTCTATTGAACTTTTGATGTCCGGAATCCGGGGCTTTGGGGGGAGATTGCGGCGATCCTTCGTCAGGTTGCCGGGTGATAAATGACCGTCGGGGGCGTCTGCTGAGACGACTACGCTGAAAAGCCGAGGTCGCGCCAGATTCTGAAGCCCTCTCGCCCGAACAACGGGAGATCGCGGCGTCCCACAATAGAAATCCGGCCCGCAGCCCGGTCCGCCTTCCAGAGGGGCAACGAAGCCAGGCTCGACTGGCGACAGTCACTTGGTGGACGAGCCGCTAACGTCATCCGGCTTCCATTGGTCGATCGCCTGCTGATAGTAGCCGGGCAGGACCGTAATCGGACTCGACTCGGGCAGGAACAGCATTGCGTCGAACTGCAGGTCGGGCCGCTGCTTGAAAAAGCAGTCGGCATAGCTTCCCTGGCGAGCCGCTTCTCCGAGCCGCATTTCGATCCCTTCCGACCACGGGGATTCATTACCCTGGCTGGCTGACTGGCGGAAATCGATCAGCAGTCCAGGGCTCTGCCGATCGACGGCCGCCTGCTGCAGGATGGATTCCAATGCCTGGGGACCGGGCGTGTGGGCATCCTCGACGATGTCGTCGATGGGCTGGTATTCCGTCATGGCCAGGTATCGGCCCGTGTGGAATACTGAACCGATCGAGCGATAGGCGTCCCCCAGTTCCCGGGCCAGGTGGTGCCCCATCGTCACGAACTGGTAGCCGCGAATGACGATGGGAACCCGGGCCACGTGCAGATTGTGGGAGAGCAGAACAATCCGCTCAGGCTGAAAGTGTCGCCGGAGCGCCAGAATGTTTTCCGCCATGAACTGGTCTCGCGCGTGCATGGCATCACCGGGGGAGTAGAACTGGACGACCTGTTCGAGGTGGCGCCCGCACCGCTCGAAGAAGAAACGGTCGTCGCGCGAGACCGATGCGGGGAGCGCCAGTCCAATCTCTTGCAGCCGGCGACAGGCGCGAGCCACGGACACCGAAACGGTTGCGACGAATTTCGCCTGCCAGGCTTCGATGTCAGCCATCCGGCTTTCTTTCGGGGCCTGCCCATCCATTTCGCGCAGAATCAACTCCACGAACTGACCGAGATCCCGGTCAGTGGGCAGCGCCGTCACCAGAGCTGCAGACTCGTCGGCCGCATCCTGCTCGAGTGCACCGATCCGGACAAACTCCTGCAGCAGCCGCAGCAGTTCGGCCTTGGGACCATCCATTGACTGGCAATCGCAGCCCATGATGCGCACCGGGCGCTGGGATCGGGATTGCGCCTGCTGGGTGTCACCTAGCCACGTCACCAACGAAAGGATTTCCTGACTGGCGTAATTCCAGTTGCCCATCGCGACAAGGGCATGCTCCGCATTTCCTTCCCCCCGCACCAAGTGCCGGTCGAGTCTGTGCGTCGCCCCAGGACACGCTTCCAGGACGATGACGTCCGCCTGGCGCTCCTCAATTAGAAACTTGAGTACCCGCACACTCGACTGAATCACGGTTCTCGAGCCGTGCGTCGCTTCACCAATGGCGACAACCGGGGCGGCCGCGGAGATTCGGTCCAGTGCCGCCCGTCAGCGGTGAATCAGGCTCGATGCTCCCGAAGCTCACGGCCCGCTCTCGAATCCAAGCCTTCTGTAGTTCATCCATTTTCGCCCGCCCGGCACATTTGGATTGTGCCTGCCAGTGCAGGCCAGGACCGGACGCACGGATCCGATTGTCCGGCATTGGCCCTCGGTCACCAGGTCGTCTCGGGAACACTCTTCATGAAATGCCCGGTTCCAAAAAGGTTGATCCCAGTTGCGCGGGACCGACTCGAACCAGCCTCATGGAGAGCGTGAGAGTGGCTACTGGATTTGAACTCCGCAACTCACTGTTTGACATCAGTTTTCGGCGAATAGTATCGGGCAGTTCCAGAAGTCTCGTGTTTGTTTGAACTGACTCTGTGGGACTGCCAGCTCTCGAGCAACCCACTGCCGATTAACGAGAAACAGCTCGCTGCAAGTCAATGCAACGAGCTGTTTTGATTTCAAGTCGGGATGACAGGACACCGTTAGAACTTTTTCTGGCTGGGCTCCGCGCCGGGGACGCAATGCGATGGCATCTCGCTGGCGACGGAGTGCCATGACGCGCCTGCATTTGCGTCTCGGAATCGTGCGAGACGTTGCGAGGTTGAGCAGCGATCTCGGTTGGCCGCGACTTGCTCCCCCGGACGCATCGGTCGATGCGACCAACGCGCGCTGGAGCGACCAATGGTCAACGGTCGAAAGCGAAAACTGGACTATTGACAAATAAATTTGTCAATGACTATCCTGAATCCATGATTGCAGTTGAAGTCATTACCGATCCCGCTGCTGCCGCCGTGGCATTGGACCCGATTCGCTGTCGATTGCTTGCAGGGCTGGCTGAACCAGCTTCGGCGGCGACGCTGGCGGAACGGCTGGGAATTACTCGTCAAAAGGTGAATTACCATCTGCGAACGTTGGAAGCCCACGGGCTGGTAACCGTGGCGGAAGAGAGGCTGTGGGGCGGACTCACAGAGCGGCTGATGGTGGCGACAGCGTCGTCTTACATGGTCTCACCGAACGCGATGGGCCCCGTTGCCGTCAATCCCGCGCAGAAGATCGACCGCCTCTCCGCCAGCTTTCTGATCGCCCTGGGGGCGCGGGTTATTTACGAGGTAAGCGACCTCGTGCGTCGAGCCACCGCTGCTGGCAAAGCGCTCGCGACTTTGGCGGTTGATACTGAAATTCGATTCAAATCACCGGCTGATCGCGCCGCATTCACCAGCGAACTTTCCGACGCCATCACGAAACTCGTCGCCAAGTACCACGACGAATCGGCCCCAGCCGGTCGTTCGCACCGACTCGTTGTAATAGCGCATCCCGCTCCTCAAGCACAGACGAAGGAATAGACAGACATGCCGATCAAGAAAGACTCGTCAGGCAATCGGTCCATTGAAGTCGAAGTGGAAGTTCCGGGTACTCCCGAAGAAGTCTGGAAGGCCATCGCGACCGGACCGGGAATCTCATCGTGGTTTGTGCCCAGTTCCGTGGAAGAACGTGTGGGCGGTGAAGCAAAGTCCAACTTCGGTCCGGGGATGGAGTCGGTTGGGACGGTGAAAGTCTGGAACCCACCCAGCAAGATGGAGGTTGAGACGGTCGAGAGCCCCGGAAAGGTCGCTACTGAATGGATCGTTGAAGCTCGGTCTGGTGGCACGTGCGTCGTCCGCGTGGTGCATCGCTGGTTCGCGGATACGGATGATTGGGACCAGGAATTCGAGATGCACGGCTACGGCTGGATTTCGTTCTTCCGGACTCTGCGGCTGTACCTCACACATTTCCGCGGCGAACCCAGTTCTCAGTTTCCACTCACGGGATTCGGGGCAGCACCCAAGGCTTCGGTCTGGGCGTCGTTGCTCGACCGTCTCGGATTGACGAGTCCTGTCATTGGCGCGCGGATCTCATCGCGTTCAACTGCTCCGGCACTGACTGGAATTGTTGAGCATGTGGGAGAAGCTGCCCATCCCGAAGAACTGCTTCTGCGTCTCGACTCCCCAGCACCGGGCATCGCTCATCTGTTTGCGATGCCGCTGGGAGGACAGGTTCTGTTGTCGATCCGGTTCTACCTGTACGGCCCCACGGCAGCCTCCGTCGTCGAGACAGTTGAGCCTCAGTGGCAAGCGTGGATCGCTCAGCACTTTCCGATGGCTATGCCGCCAGACGGAATCTGTTAGGGATCGCGAGTCAACTTCACCCCTAACTCAATGGCCTTCCGCGAATATCTGCTTCGGTCCGACGCACCGACTGATATTCAGCCAGTCGCTGTAAACGTTCAAATCCCGTCAACCGTTGTTTTCACAACCATTGGCGGGATTTGATTTTACTGTAAGTCGGAGTGACAGGATTTGAACCTGCGACCCCCTGGTCCCAAACCAGGTGCTCTAGCCAAGCTGAGCTACACTCCGTGCCGAAGCGGGCGGGACTCTAGTGGCGAGTTCGAAACGCGTCAAACTCGGTTTCCCGTCCGCCTGTTGTGGCTATCAATTCGCTTTAGAATTTGCGGCTTTCGATCGGGCCTCGTCCGTCTGTCGGTGGCCCGCACTCTCCGTGTGCGGGCATGTCGGCACACGGAGAGTGCCGACCACAAAGCAGCGGGGACAACATTCTCCGCCCACCAACAGGGTCGTTACGCCGCTCCAACGCGGGTTCCAGACCGCGTGGGACGAAAAAAGTTCACTCACCCAAGCAAAACAACTCGGACTTTGTGCGTAAGTAGATGTGGCCGTTCAAGATGACGGGGGTGGCCATGATCTCGGCCTGGAACTCGTTGCGGGCGACTTCCTGGTATTTGCGGCCGGCTTTCATCACGTGCACCACGCCTTGTTCGCTGGCGGCGAACAGCAGGTCTCCGCACAGCACGATCGACGCTGAAAAATCGCCGCCGAGCCTTTTTTGCCAGACGGGCTTGCCGGTTTGCGAGTCCGTGCAGGTCGCGATGCCATTGTCGTCAACGATGTAGACCAGACCGTCGTGGTACAGGGGCGAGGGCACATAGGGCATGCCGCGTTCGGTTTTCCAGACGGTGTGGCTGGAAGTGACGTCGCCCGCGCCGTCGGCTTTGACGCTCATCAGGGCGTAGGGCTTCGGGTAGCCGCCCGAGACGAAGATGCGATCGGCGGAGAATGCGACGGTGTTAGCGGTGGTCTCGGCGGTCGGGCCAGAGCAACGCCAGAGTTCGCGGCCGGTAGTGGGCGAGTAACTCATCAACCAGCCTGCTCCGCCGAGCAGCAACTGGTCGCGACCCGCCACGTGAGGCACGATCGGCGTCGCGTAGGTGTCGACGTCCGGCCGACGCACGCGCCAGATGATCTCGCCCGTCTGGCGATGCACGGCGGCCATGAACGCGGCTTTGGTCTGGTCGTTGTCTGCACAGACGATGATCGCGTTTTGATACAGGGCAGGAGCCGGTCCATACCCATAGACCGCGTCATACGGGCCGACGTCGCGTTGCCAGAGCAGCTTGCCGTTGAGGTCCGTCGCGCTGAGCCACAACCGCTCATGATGGATGAAGCTAACGACGACCCGCTCGCCATCGCACACCGGCGTTGACGACGCGTGCGAGTTCCGGCGATGCACCTTCTTCATGAAGCCGCCGTGATGCAGCATGACCTTCCACAATTGCTGCCCGCTGGAGCGGTCATAGGCGAGCAGCAGTGATTCTTCGGTCTGCTCATCGGCGGACGCGATGAAGATTTTCGAGTCCCAGAGGATGGGCGAAGCATGCCCTCGGCCGGGAACCGAAATTTTCCATTTTACATTCTGGGTGGGGCTGAACTCTGTCGGCGGATTCGATGCGGGAGCGATGCCGTTGAGCTGCGGACCGCGCCACCACGGCCAGTCGGAAACAGCAGGTTTCGGCTCAGGAAGAGCAGGGAACTGAGAAATGTCGCCAGTGATTTCGGTGAAGGGCTCGGATGTAAGGCCGCCGGAGCACGCAACGAACCAGAGTATGCAGAACACTGCCGCTCGGATGAAGTGAGCTCGGAAAGAAGATGCTTCCCGCAGAGGCGCAGAGCTCGCAGAGAAGACATCCGTCGGCGTCAACCACAGCGGATCGGTACAGTTGCTCGTTCCGTACTCCAAAACTCTGCGAGCTCTGCGCCTCTGCGGGAAATTCCGGATTGCCGCTGGCGACTTCGACGCGGCTACGGCTGAAACGCAATCCGTACTCGAACGTTCTGACCGTGAGGCGATCAGCGATTTTCGTTTAGCCGGGGATGTGGGGCTCAAAATGGCCGGTCTCAGAGTTTGCCGTTGGACGTTCGCCGCGGAAGGCGAACTTCGATCCGCGTGCCTGACTGCAACTCGCTCCGCGCCGTAATGGTGCCGTGATGAGCTTCCACAATCGAGTGACATATCGCCAAACCGAGACCGCTGCCTCCATCCGCTCGCGTACGGGACTGATCAACGCGGTAGAAACGGTCGAAGATGTGCGGCAGGTCGCCGTTTGGAATGCCGATACCGGTATCACTCACCTGCAGAATCGCGCACCCATTTTGAGCTTCGACGCGGACCTCAATCTGGCCGTTGTCATGGTTGTAGCGAATAGCGTTCGACAGCAGGTTCACCAGCACTTGGCTGAGCCGTTCACGGTCTCCCTGCAGCCGTGTGGCTGTGAGCTCGGTCTTGATGGAGATGCCGCGTTCGTCGGCCAGCGGCTTGAGCAGTTCCACGGAGTCCTCAGCCACCATCGCCAGATCCATTTCGCGCAGGTTCACCGCCAGTTGACCGGAATCAAACCGGGCGAGCATCAGCAGCGAATCGATCAGCGACTTCATCCGCCGACCGGCTCGTTCACAGGCCTCGAAAGCGCCTCGGTATTCTTCTACCGAACGCGGGCGGCTGGTGGCGAACTCGGCCTGCGTGAGAATCACCGCCAGTGGCGTACGCAGTTCGTGCGAGGCATCTGCCGTGAAACGCTTCTGTTGTTCAAATGCCGCCTGCAGACGATCGAACGTCTGATTCAGCACACCGGCCAGTTCGCTGAGTTCGTCCTCGGTCTCGCCCAGATCGATGCGCTGCGAAATGTTCTCGGCGGAGATCGCGGCCGCGGAGGCGGATATCCTGGCAATCGGCTTGATCGCTCGACCGGATAACCACCAGCCGCCAATCAGGCCCACAGCCAGCACGCCGAGGCCGCTCATGCCCAGCACGAAGCCGCTGGTGCGTTGTTCGGCCAGATCCGCCTGCAGCGACTTCCCGACCAGCACGTGCGTGCCGAACCCGCTGACGTGAATCACCTCGCGCAGCAGTCCGTTGGACCGACTGACGCGCGGCGGCACGGCATCACCTTCCACCTTCAGATCGGGGAACTCGATCGGCGGCGCGGAATCGGACTTCTGCCACACAATGCCGTCGCGGCCCCAGATAACGAAATACCAGTTCGGGCCTTTGTCGCTGTCGAAGAGATGATGAAACTCTTCCGGCAGGAATGGGCCAACGAGCGTCTCACCGGCTCGAGGAGCCCGCGGCGCGATCTCGATGACTCGCGGCTCAGGCACCGGTGGCGGCGGATTCCACGGTCGGAACGTCGTCACTCGCCCGCCAGGGTTGAGGTTGGCGGGAACCGACGTGGGCTCAGGCGCGGGCGTCCCCTGAGCGCGATCGCCCACCGGAGGAACACTCGCGACTGGTTGGTCGCTCGGCGGGCGATTCTCACCAGATCTTTGCTCATTCGGACCGCGTTGGTCGTCTGGACCACGCTGTTCGCTTGGCCCGCGCTGATCCTGGCCGCGTTGTTCACCCTGTCCGCGTGGGTCAGGACTTCGGCGGAACCAGTTCGGTACGGGGAACAGGCGACGCACGCGAGACTGCAGCACCACGGCCGTGCGGTCGAGTTCCGCGTCGATCTGCTGCAGGCGGGTCTGCCACTGCAACTGGTACACGACACCGCCGAAGATCGAGACCACGATCATCAGCACCACCGCGTGCCACGCCTGCAATCGCCACCGCAAAGACCGAACCATGCTCGCCGCCCCGAAAAGAATCTCACCGGGAACATTGTGCCAGCGAATCCTGAACCGACGATGAAAACCCCGCGAGGGAAACGCAAGTTCGCCGGACTTTTTGGTCCAGATCCGGGAAAACAGGAAGAGTTTGACCCATCCGGGAGACATTCAAATCCCGCAGCTCGCCTCAGCATCCAAGCCGCTCGCGGGCGCAGTTTGATCCTGGAGTGCTGAGGCTCGACTCAGCCCTCCATTGTTTGCGGCAGTCAGCTTGGCCACACAAAGGATTGCGGCCGTCCACAGGCGCGGATGAAGATTCTCGAAGACGTGCACTTCACGGCTCGGGTTGTTGGTCATGCGTAGCCGCCGCGCCGCAAAGCATGGAGGCTCCGTCAGGCCGGAGCGCTCCAGGATCTGAGCCGCATCTTGATGATTTGTGCGGAGATCCATATCACCCATGAAAGAGGGATGAATGGCCTTTGACCTGAGTATCTGCGGACGACGCCATGAACCTGCAATTGAATGTCCCGCAAGACCCGCCGCTCGCGATCAAGTTGCATCGCAATGGTTTCACGGCCGCGCTGACAGCCACCGTGAATGGCCAGGTCTTCCGCCTCGCAACCGCCTGGAGTCTGATCTATCACATGCAGACTCACTGTGTTCATCAATTGTCAGTCGACGGCACCGCGATCGAAATTACACACACCAGACCATTGTTCCTCGGTTGCGCTCGAAAACACACTTTTATTATCAAGATCGACGATGATGTGATCGCATCCGTTACAGCGTAGCACGAGATACCCTGTGGCAGTTGAGGTGGCGGTGGTTCGTTTGGGCAGTCAGGAGGATTCCATGCAACATCGACCACGCGAGGTGCTGGTTTGGCTCGTGAACTGTCCTGCGGTTCCACTCGCTGCGTGCGCCGGCTTCTGGTGGCTGCTGAGCTGGTATTGCTCCAAGTGGAATGCGCTGCTTGTCAAAGTTGCCAAAGCCAAAGAGATCGAGGCGGGTGGCCACGACTTCTTCGCCAAAGCAGAGGTGTTCGCCGATCCTGAAACACCAAGTGTCATAACCATCGTGGGAGTGTGGCTGGGTTTCTATACCGTCAAATTCGTGCTGGTAACCAGTCTCAAGTCTGGCTGGGCGGCACTTCTGTGGTACTTGACGTTGCTCAGTGCGGCTGTCGTTTATTGCTATTTATACGTCGAGGATTGGGACAACGCGCACGTGTCAGTCAAGGGAAACTGGCTGGGTACGCCGATCATGTTTCTGACAATCCCAACTGTGACGTTCTTGTGGGATTTGCTCGATATGCCCACATGGCGAATGTATCTGATCCGGTCCGTCGCCGAAGTGCCGCTCACGCTGATGTGGACATGGATCTGGGTCCTGATGTCGTGCGGAATGGGCTTGATGTGGCTCTGAATTCGCGGGGTCACGCAGCAACCAGAGGCTTGAAACCGAATTTAGGTAGTTGAAGTTGTTACCGGGATTACTCCCCGCTAACGAAGTGCCATGATTCATTCAGAAGAGCTTGCAGTTCGCGGCGATTGATGTGGGCCAGCCGCACCAGCACCACGGCCAGGTGTGCATAGTGCTCGGTCTGGTAGTAAATATCAGGCTGAGCGGAAAGTAGTGCGGTTCGTTCTTCCGGGTCGACTTTGACCATCAGCGAATTGGGCTCTGCGGATTTGTGGATGGCTTCGCACGCCAGCAGTTTGCGGCCCACCTTCCACGCGGGAGCCCCATGAATTGTGCTCTCCGTAACATCGGGCAGTTTCATCACGAGTTGACGCACCAGATCAAATCCCGACTGCTTCTTCGGCATGATGATCGTCTCTACTTTTCTTCCACAGGTCATCCCGAATGACCGGCATCCGGGCCATCAAGTTTACGCAGTGTCGTTGAGTCTTCACGAGACTAAGAGGGTGACCAACAACTGAATCGCTGTGCTACAACGTGGGAGGGCGAGGCTCCTGCCGAGCCGTGCCGGATCGGGAATCCGGCTCGGCAGGAGCCTCGCCCTCCCGAACTTCGCCATCGTAGCTCGCAGTTCGAAGCTGGTCGCACGACGGGTGAATGGTATCATCGGCAGAGGGAGACAGACGTGCGATGGAGCTTTTTTACGACGAGCGCGACGACAGGTTTCACGAGGCTCGCGGCAGCCGGATTCTCTATTGGTTAGATGACGTGGGCGCCAAGCCTCTGACGGAAGCGCGATCGAACGACGAGGGTTTTCTATTTGCTGGCGCGCGGTCTATGGAAGACTATCGGCGACTCGTAGCGGGGACACTCGCGGTGCGCGACACGCCTGATGAACGCGAACCTCTGATGACGCTGGACTCCGTGCTCGACACCCTGGCGGCCGCTGCCGTTCAAGTCCCAATCGATGCCATCTTCAGTTTCTAGAATGCCCCGAATGAATCGCAACCGCTATCAAGCTGCCGTCCTCATGGGTTTACTCGTTATCGCCGCAGGGTGTGATAATTCGCGACCCGTGTTGCAACAACCAGCACCCACAACGACGCAGCCTGATAAAGCTGCCGCGATTGAAGCCTTCACGCAGGCGGCTCGCGAGGCGGAGAAACACGAGCCGGCTGCCCCGGTGATTGAGCTGACTACTCCGACCGGTTGGTCGAAATCCAAACTGCGGCCGCTTCCGGCGGAAGATCACGGCTTCAGCGTCGCCTATGAACACGAATCCGGATTGGCGGTTACTCTCTACCAATTTACTCGCGGGCGCGCTTCGATCTCGGATGATCTCAACTCCGCACCGGTCCAGGAAGAATTTCGAAATGCGAAGAACGGCATTGAACAAGCCGTGCAACTTGGCTACTGGCAAGCCGCGAAAGAGAAGGCGACGGATACTGTCGTCCTGGGTGACTCACAACAGCAGGCACTGTGGTCGCAACACGAACTGACCGTGGACGGAGCGACCGCCGTATCAGATACCTATGTCTGGGCTCGCAACAACGCGTTCTTCAAGTTGCGTTGTACGAATCGATCTGATGATCTGGCGAGTAATCAGGCTACGCTTCGACCGCTACTGACGGCGCTTGGCTCAGCAACAACTTCAGCGAACCGCTAACCACTTCAGTCAGTCGGTCGATTCAAGCCGCAGAAGGGCTTTCGGCAAGGTGCCGCGAGAACAGTATCACCAGCAGATCGACGAAGCAGATAAATGATCCTCATCGATGCGATCATGGTGCTACTCGCGGTGGTGGCTGGCTTCTATTGGCTGGTGGCGGCAGTAGTCGCT
The DNA here is from genome assembly GCA_021732995.1 of Planctomycetaceae bacterium. Classification (GTDB taxonomy): domain Bacteria; phylum Planctomycetota; class Planctomycetia; order Planctomycetales; family Planctomycetaceae; genus AM-0621. The sequence continues at coordinate 17,612 of JAKFWA010000071.1, forward strand.
GTGATGATTTGCCTTACCCGGTGTGCTGGCTCATCCGCGTCCAGTGCTGTTCCAGCAGTCGCAACGCTCACCGGCGCCGGCCTGTTCTATATTCTGCGTTCGTATTTTGGAGTAATTGACTCGCGCCTCTGGTGGGCTGCGATTCTGCTGCCTGACTGCTTATGGCTCTGCGGAGAAATTGTGCTCTGGCTTCGCATTCGCGTGCTGAAGTTACCAGACAAGGCGCGACCTTCAGCCGGTGGTGGATAGTATGGATCGAGTTGGTGCGAATCAGTTATCCACACAACTCATCAATGGGTGGCTCAGGCCCTGGAGTGCTCCGGCTTGACGGAGCCCTCCATTGTTTGCGGCGCGGCGGCAACGAGTAAGCAAGACGCCTGGGCCGTGATGCTCGCGTTCTCGAAAGAGTTCATCTGCAGGCGAGTGGACGGTCGCGTTTTGTTTTTCAGCCAGACTGGCGTCCGCAAATCAATGGAGGGCTGAGTCAAGCCTCAGCATTCCAAGGACCCCGCTCTTCCGAACTGCGTTGCGCAGTTATTTTCTATGAACGGTATTACCCCTCTTCCGGCCTTCGGCCACCTTCTCCCCTTGTGAAGGGGAGAAGGGTACGCAGCGTCTATTCCTTGCGGCGGCGGCCGGGGTTCTTTTTGGTGCGCTCAGACGAAAGAGACTCGCCCCAGACGTGAAGCTGGGCTCGCACTTCTTCTTCGTTGACATGCCGCACGGGCAGGCGCAATTCCAGCTCCGGGGGCTTGATGTAGTCGGACGGGGCTTCGAGGCGCGAGACTTCGCGTTCGATGTCCTGCAGCCATTGCGGGACATCGACGGCGGAACCAGTCTGGTCCTGCATGTAGCTCACGACTTCCTGACGCAGGCGTTCGAACTTTTCAGCGGCGGCGGGAGTGTGCTGCATCGCGGGTTCGACCAGCGCCAGCATGCGGTTCACGGCCAGCGGCTTGATAAAGCGTTCCTTCAGACGATCGCTGATCGACGGCAGGTGCACGCCATACTTTTGTTCGAGATCGCGCAGGTTTGATATATGCTTGTCAGCATCAGCCCGCGAGTTGGCTTCCAGAAAATCTTCCAGCATACCCAGCGCCTGCGGACGCGATGACATCGCCAGCGAGCGATGCACGATGCTTTCCGGAATGCGTTCCCAAGCCTGACGGTCGTAACCGGCTTCGATCCGCAGGAAGTCGAGCAGCACGTAAAACTTGTCGCCGTAGTCCGACTGCGTTGTTGTCGTATTATATTCGAGGAACCGGTCGAAGCGGTCCACGATGGCCGAGTAGGTGAGTTCAATGAACTCGATAGCCACATCGCGTTCCAAGTCGCCACGCTCAATCGCGGCCAGCAATTGATTCGGGTGCAGAGGGTCTTCCTGCTGCTCGAGTTGTTCGAGGTACCAGTCGACGCCGTTGTGCAGGATGACGCGCAGGTTCCCGAGCGTCAGTGACTTCGGATGAAAGAGTTCCGAACCATACTGCTCAATGAACTCTTTGATGTCCTGCCACATCAGGTCGTGCCGCAGACCTTCGACCGATGACAGCCGCATGGTCTGACTGTGCTTCAGCCACTGGTCGCTGTAGTGAGCCAGCACATCGCCGATAATGGTAATGAGTTCGTCGTCCGCGAAGTTGCTATCCTGCCACTTGGCGGCGGACTCGATCAGACAATCCATCGTATTACGCAGCGCCGTGCGGAAGATGCGATCGAATTCAGTGACCGACATCTGGCTCGGCCGCGTCTCACGTTCCATGCGATGCGCGAGTCGCACCACGTGCCACGTTTCGCGGTAGAGACCCAGTCGCGGCAGTTGTTTCAGCAGGAAGCGCAGGTCAGCCTGCACCGTACGCGCGGCGAGGATCTGATCCGGATGCCCGCCATTATCGAGCGGCACATACAGCAGCGGTTTTTTGGACAAGCGACGGAACTGCGCGCCGAGCAGGCGGCGCACCTCACCGACGTCCTGCGTCAGCACGGCTCGATAGAAGCCGATCATGTTGCGATCGTCTTCGCTGATCTCGTTGCTGGCGACGACGTCCGGCAGCAGGCACAGCAAACCGATCTCGGCGATGCGGCAGTTGATATGCGCGGCGATCGTTGTATTTAATAAGTAGAATTTCGTCTGCAGTTGAATATCAAATTCAACGTTCGCGTCATGATCGCCGCTGGTCTCGTCGATGCCCTGCCGCCAGATGGATTCCATCAGGCCCTGCAGGTCGGTCTGCAACTGACGCACCCGACGCCACCAGTTGAGCACCGCTTCCGAACGCTCGGGGTCCAGCGGCTTGCCAGCGTTACCGGGAACGCCGAAGTGTTCCACCGCCAGCGCACCACCTGAAATCTGCCAGAGCTGAGCCAACGCCATCACGAACTTGATACGCGGCTCCAGCATCCGATTGATCAGTTCAAATTCGGTATTACCCAGCGACGAGCCGCTGTCGGCGATATCGCCCATCTGACCATCGTCAGCGGAGTCCTTGAACGTGACGTCGTCATAGGCGGCTTTGAAGAGGTTATCTTCATCGTCGCCTGCTTCGTTCCATTCGCCTTCCGGAGTTTCACCTTCCCATTTGTCAGATTCGGCAGGCTTACGCGGCGGAGTATCCGAGTAATTATCCAGCTTGGGGACTTCCCAGTACTCACCGGCGTTGGCTTCGAGGTAGTCGAACAGACGACGGATCGAGCTCCAGTCAACCGGCAACTTCATCGCGCCATCCGGCCCGGCCGTGAAGCGTTCCATCCAGGCGATCAACAGGGCCTGAATTGAGAACGGTCCAGACTCGATGCCGATCTCTTCCGCGCGGCTGAGCCATTGCACCAGCAATGCCATCGCCGCGATGTGATCACCCTTTGAGAGCAGGATCTCAATCACGCAGGCATAGGCTTTCGGCGACTCAAAGCGTTCCACGTGCTTGCGCCAGAACGCGATGTTGCCCGCCGCTTCACCCGCCGCCCGCCATTCCGCCAGGGCTGCCGCGACATGCTGAGCAGACTCGAGACTTTCATGACCTTCGACTTTGGGAAGCTCTTCGATGACATAACTGGCAAACTGGTCCCAGTACGTAGCGAGCTTCTCAAAGCGGGCAGTGATCTCGTTGAGAATCGTTTTCTCGCCCTGCGCCGCCGCCTCGGTGAGCGCTCGCGAAAATACGCCGAAAATGCGTTCGAGCATCTCCAGCAAGGTCTCAGCACGTTGATCGGGGATGCTGTCTTCGCGCGCGGCAAACAGCGGGAAGTTGCCCTGAAAACCGAGGATATTCCACGGATCGACCAGCGCTCCACAGTGGATGCCGCGATGCAGCAGGTCATCAATTTCCGCGAGAAGCTGATTCGCTTGCGCGATCTGTCCGCCTTCAATCGAGCGTTGAGCCGACGTCAGGCGCCACTGGATCTCGGTTTCAAACCGGGCCGACGCACAGGGGATAATCTCGGCGTCATGCCGGGCGGCTTCCGTATAACCCATGCGGGCGTAGCAGATCGCCAGATGGCGATGCTGCACCTGAGCCGCTCCATAGTGGGCGAGATAGAGATTCAACGACTGTCGCACGTGCCCGAACGGCTGCTGCGTCGTCTGCGATTCGCGCTGCAACCGCTTCGCCCGCGCGCCGCTCAGCGTCTGCAGCAGTCGCAGATAAAAGTCGTCGCGCTGGCGAGCGACCTTCGGGAGCAGCGACGTCAGCGTGACATTCGAGTCATGCGAGGCCGGTCCGTCGCCACTGATTGCTGACGCCATCAACATCGTGCCGCACAGCACGGCTCCGGTGTCGAAGATGGCTTCCTTCTGATCGGACTGCTGCGACACCCATTGCACCAGCGCGTCCAGAATGATCTTCCGCACGACGAAGCGGCGGTAGTACCCCCGACCGTCGATCAGGTGCGGATCCCACTCGCCGAACAAGTAGTTGGTCCGCTTGAACATCGGGTGATCGTGATCGTACGCCCGCATGTCCAACGCCAGTTCGTCCATATTGGAGATGTCGAAGCGAGCGGACGCCAGGACTTCCTGAGGCGCGTTCCGCAAGAGTTCCAGCGCCTGCTCCACGACTGATTGATACGGGGTGGCACAGACTCCAGCGCCCGCGATGTAGAGCGGCAGCGGCCGGGTGCGCTCATGCTCGTAGGGAGCCATCTTCTGCCCGGTTTCCAGCACGGCCAGCGGTCGGTAGCCCAGAAAGTCGTTCAGGCGTTCGATCGCGCCCGAAACAATCCGGGGCGTTTCGTCCCAAGGGCCGCCTTCAGCCAGGGTGGCCTCGAAGACTCGCCCGAGAAAGAACGGATTCAGAAAATCCTGATCCGTCAGATGAAACAGCAGGTCCGCATGATGAGTGCGAAAACCCGGCAGGACGTGATCGAAGACCAGCGGCAGCAACGATTCAACCTGCGTGGAGTCGCTGAACACCGACGACGTGCGTTTGAGCGTCGCGAGCGATTCGGTCAAAGCCTGACGCAAAGGATCCCAACCGGACTCAAAACCCGTCCGCACCGCCAACTGGTTGAGCAGGCCGAGGATAACCGGGTCAGATTTTCCGCTGGAGAAGTTCAGGTAGCCCAACACCTTCGAGAAGAGTTTTTCCAACTCATCCGTTGGTGTCGGCCCAGGTTCATTGCGATCTGACATTCGCGGTTCCAGCGCGTCCTCTGCCTGACAACGCCCTGCAAACAGTCGCAAGCAAGGTCTACGTCGTCATCCTTAATTTCACCGTGGGATTGTGGAGAGTTGTCCAACCTCCAGCAAGGAACTGTTTCGGCTGGCGTCGCAGTGCCGCCGCGGTTGGCCGAACGTCCCTTGTGACACGCCGGATCGATGCGCCAAGCTCGCGGAATCGGGGAATACGGCAGCGTCGCTAGGATCGATCCCTGCAGAGTCTCAGCAGCCTGCCGGATCGTTACGACCGGTCGGGTTTGTGGAGCGTGTCTTTCTTTGGCAACACGCAAATGCCAACCGAGTCCGGAAAAAAACACGCCCGTTGAGCTTTCGCAACATCCAGACTCAAGTCGGCCTGATTACCTTGGGCAGCACGCACATCCGCGATTCGCTTGATGGCGGTCGCCTCATCCAACTGGAGCTGGGATGTGAGTCCCGCGCTGGCAATCCGGATCAAGTTGCCTCGCCCCTGACACTGCCTGAGTAAACACCATGATTGCGCCCTTCGATCGCGAAGCTGAACTGGAAGAAACCATCGCGGACCTCGAAGCCCTCTACGAGTGGCATGCGATGATCCTGTCGCAGGCGAAAGTCGGCGTGATTGACTGGCCCGTGAATCAGCCGCGCGTCTACATGTCGCCGTGCCTGAAGTCGATCCTCGGCTACCGCGAGCACGAAATGCCGAACGCGTTCTCGGAATGGCTCAATCATATCCATTCGGAAGATCGCGAACGTATTTCGACTCAAATCAACGACGCCGTTGAGAATAATGCCAAGAGCTATCAAGCTGTGCATCGAGTCACTCGCCGCGACGGTTCCCAAGCCTGGATCCTGTTCCGGGCGAAGGTCACCAAGCCGACGGATGATCGTCCCAAACGCCTGTTGGGTGCCGTGATCGACATCAGCGACCTGCGCCAGATGATGACCGACGTTCCCGCCGTGCCAGCGAACTGAGTTGTAGGGTGGGACCAGCATTCGAGGCCGTGATCTGGTGGGCCGGCGCGATCGAGCCCTGTTGTTTGCGGAAACCGACCCTCAAGATCACCTTTTGCCGAATGCGCAGGCCCACCAAGAAGTCGCGATCGCTTGTCCCACCCTACCGCTCAAGGCTTACAAATTGGAAGTAGGACGGACAATCCTGTCCGTCTGGTCTGTCGATTGAGGCTTCGACGGACAGGATTGTCCGTCCTACGACTGCAGCGACCTCGGGAATACGCAGCGGAGAATAGTCCATGCCCGAGCCGAAACGGATTGGCATCGCGATCGTCGAACACGCCGGGCGGTTCCTCGTCGGCACCCGCGGAGTCGGTCAAGATCTCGCTGGATTCGCGGAGTTTCCCGGCGGCAAGTGCCTGCCGGACGAAGCCTCCGAAGTCTGCGCCGTGAGAGAATGCCTCGAAGAAACCGGGCTCGCGGTCGCGCCGGTGAAACTGCTGCAGCGGCTTGAATTCACCTACCCGCACGCCATCGTCGATCTGCATTTCTGGCTGTGCAGTCCCGCTTCCGACGGTGAACCTCTCAACGGCTTCCGCTGGGTCGACCGCGGCGAACTGGCTCAACTGCCCTTCCCCGCCGCCAACGCGGAAGTCGTGCGAACGCTGTTGCAATCGTGATCCGTGGCGGATGCGTCCCGCATCCGTCCGCTGTTTCATCACGGCGGCCACAGGTTCGGGTCGAGACCTACCGGGCAGCCCCTCTTCGCGATAAGAATGTCGGCATCGATTCCAAAATCGCGAGGTGTGTGATGAATGGTGGATTGCCGCAGGAGCAACTGCGTCGCCGGGCGTTCCTGGGACGTTCGGCAGGCGCGCTGGGAGTTGGTGCTGTCGCGTCGCTGCTGAACCGCTCGGGACTGGCCGCGCCGACAGACTCCGCAACGGGTGCCGCAGCTACGCTGCTCAGCCACTTCGCCCCGCGAGCCAAACGAGTTGTGTACCTGTTTCAGTCCGGTGGTCCGTCGCATCTCGAACTGCTGGATGAAAAGCCGCAACTCAAGAAACTGCACGGTTCAGAACTGCCTGATTCCATCCGGCAGGGACAACGTCTGACCGGCATGACATCGGGACAAAAGAGCTTTCCGGTCATCGCGCCGAAGTTCGATTTTCGCTCGTGTGGCCGAGCGGGCACGCGGCTGAGCGAGTTGCTACCGCATACCGCTCGAGTCGCCGACGAATTGTGTGTGATTCGGTCGATGCATACCGAAGCGATCAACCACGATCCCGCTATCACTTATATACAAACCGGATCGCAGCAGCCGGGACGTCCCTCGATGGGTGCCTGGCTGAGCTACGGGCTCGGCAGTGAAGCCGATGACCTGCCGGCGTTCGTCGTCATGATTTCGCACGGCAGCGGACGCGACGCGAATCAAGGCCTGCTGGAACGACTCTGGGGCAGCGGTTTTCTACCGTCGAACCATCAAGGCGTGAAATTGCGCAGCAGCGGCGATCCGGTTCTCTATTTGAATGATCCGCCGGGCATTGATCGCGAATTGCGGCGCCAGATGCTCGACGGCTTGAAGAAACTGAATCAGCATCAATTCGAGCAGGCGGGCGATGCGGAAATTACAACGCGCATCGCGCAGTATGAAATGGCGTTCCGCATGCAGGCGTCAGTGCCTGAACTGACGGACTTGAAGTCGGAACCGGTATCAACCTTTGAATTGTATGGCGCCGAGTCTCAAAAACCCGGCACGTTCGCGTCGAATTGCCTGCTCGCGCGGCGACTGCTGGAGCGCGGCGTCCGGTTCGTGCAATTATATCATCGCGGCTGGGATCAGCACGGCGGTCTGCCCAGCAACATGCCGAAGCAATGCCAGGACATTGATCAGCCTCAAGCCGCGTTAATTGCCGACTTGAAGCAACGTGGCATGCTGGAAGATACTTTAATTATCTGGGGCGGAGAATTCGGCCGCACGGTGTATGGTCAAGGCGGTCTGCAGGCGGACTACGGCCGTGATCATCACGGTCGGTGTTACTCCATGTGGCTGGCCGGCGGCGGTATCAAGCCCGGCACCGTCTACGGAGAAACCGACGATTACGGGTATAATATCGTGAAAGACCCCGTCCACATCCATGACCTGAACGCGACCGTATTACACACGCTCGGCTTCGATCACGAACGCCTGACATTCCGCTTCCAGGGCCGCGACTACCGCCTGACGGACACTCACGGCCACGTCGTCCATGACATCCTCAGCTAGCAGCCTGTGACTTGACCACAGGCTGCATCATCTCTGCCACTACTTCACCGGCGGGATGTAGCGGTTCACGAGCTCCGCGTAGTCCTCGCGGACTGGGCTGAAGACGTCCAGCACGACGGCCGGACCGTCGATGGCAACAGCTCGATGCGGTGTGTTCGGCGGGATGAGGAACATCGAACCGGCTTCGCAGATGCGAGTCTCATCGCCGATGGTCAGTTGCATCCGGCCTTTCAGCAGCATGCCGCCCTGCTCGTGCGGGTGGTGGTGCAGCGGCACTTCCGCCCCGTCGTCCATTTCCAGGTACGACAGCATCAGGTTCTTGCCAAACGGCGTCCGCATGCGGCAACCCGGAACAGGCTCGATCGGCTGATAGTCGTTGATGTTGATGAACGGCATGAGAGGTCTTTCCTGAGGAAGTGTGTGTCGGCCCGCCGCAGTTTAGCCGCGCGGCGGTTCATCGTTGTAGGACGGACAATCCTGTCCGTCACCGTTGCGAGGACGGATGCGACGGACAGGATTGTCCGTCCTACAGCACCATCCAAGATCGGGCGAACAAATCGGCAGAATGCGACGAATCGGCAAACCCGCCCGCACCTGCGGCCTGTGGACTCGGGTTTGGTCGCGATTTGACCGCCTGCTGCTTGCTCAAAGGGCCAGCCCGGCTAATAATCTCCCCGCTGCCGTTAGGGGCGATCCGGGTGCCTTGACCTGTTCCTTAGATCGAACCTAACATTCTCCGACGTCGGCCAAAATGCTTTGCCGGCGCAGTCAGCGGGAGTAGCTCAGTTGGTAGAGCACGACGTTGCCAACGTCGTTGTCGCGGGTTCGAGTCCCGTCTCCCGCTCTTTCTTTTTGCCCACACGGAATCGTGCCACCGCTATCTGGTGTGCCGGGCGAGACTGTCTCGGAGGAAGGTTACATTGAGTACTACTGAGGCCATTGAAAAGGCGAGCAGCGACACTTCGAAGTACGGTCTGAAGGTTACGATCTCCGAAACAGGCCCATGCCGGAAGAAAGTCGAAGTCACTGTTCCCGAAGCGGATATCGCTCGAACTCGCGAGCAGATCGTCGCTGATTACTGCGCGAAGGCGAACATCAACGGATTCCGAGTTGGCCGCGTACCGCGCCATATCGTCGAATCCCGGTTCCGCCAGCAGTTGCTCGACGAACTGAAGCAACGGGTGCTGGTCGCCAGCCTTGAGCAACTGACGCTCGAGAACGAAGTCGACCCGATCAACGAACCAGACATGGACGTTGAGAACATCGACATTCCGACTGTGGGTGACTTCACCTACAGCTTCGAGGTCGAAGTTCGTCCGAACGTCCAGATTCCGGACTACGCCAAGCTGCTGATCAAGAAGCCTGTGCGCGAGATCAGTGACGCCGACGTCGATAAGTATCTTGCCGGCCTGCTGACTGAACTGGGCACCAAGGCTGACACCGGCGAGCCTGCCGCCGCTGGCGACAGTGTGACGGTGGACGTCGAGTTCGAGCATGGTGGCAAGCTCATCCGCGACATGAAGCACATCAGCCTGCGGTTGCAGCCGACTCTGCGCTTCCGCGATGCCGAAATCGCCGGTTTCGACCAGTTGCTGGCCGGAGCCAAGGTTGGCGATACCCGCAATACAACCGTGGTCATCTCGAAAGAGGCTGGCTACGTCCCGATGCGCGGCGAAACGCTGAACGCGACCTTCAAGATCACCGCAGTACAAAAATTTGCTCCGGCGACGCTCACTCCGGAAACGATCGCTCAGATCGGCTCTGACAGCGAAGAAGCACTCCGCAAGTCGGTTCGCACGGTGCTGGAACGCCAGGTCGTGTACCGTCAGCGTCAGTCCTGCCGCACCCAGTTGCTGGAGCAGATGACCGAATCCACCGCTTGGGATCTGCCGGAAGCTCTGGTGCTCAAGCAGGTTGAGAACGCTCTGCACCGCGAAATTCTGGAGATGAAACAGGCTGGTTACACCAGCAAGGAAATCAAGGCTCGCGAGAACGAACTGCGTCAGAACGCGGTCTCGGTTACGCGTCAGGCGATGAAGGAGCACTTCGTGCTCGACAAGATCGCCACCGAAGAGAAGATCGAAGTCAGCCCGCAGGACATCGAAGTCGAAATCATGGCGATGGCGTTCCAGAGTGGCGAAAGCCCACGCCGCGTCCGTGCTCGCCTCGAGAAGACCCGGGTGATCGAGAATCTGGAAGCTCAGATTCGCGAACGCAAGGCGGTTGATATCGCTCTGGAACGAGCCAAGGAAGAAGAAGTCCCGCTGACCGACGAACTGGTCAACGACCTCTCTGTTGAATCAGTCGACGACGCGATCTGCAACGTGATGCTGGCCCGATCCCTCTCGACCGCCGCGTCCTGAGCAGCTTGCAGTCACTGCTGATTGAAACGCTTATCAAAGCCTGAATCGCTCGCGATTCAGGCTTTGTCATTTCAATAGGTCGGCGAAAAGATCCTTCTCCCCCTTCGCAAGGGGGAGAAGGTGGCCGCAGGCCGGTAGAGGGGGTCCGTGGCGGACGCGTAACGCAGACCAGATCGTTGTGGCCGGTCTCCGACCGAGCCACACTGCGTGACCGCAGGTCTCCCGAACGATGTTCCTGGTTCTGCAGACTGTTCCGCCTACCCCGCATCGCAGCATGTCAACAACCGTTTTCGACCATTACGCACAACATCTCGCTCCGATCTATTCCTGGATGGTCGGAGACTTCGAGGCTGCCTGCTCACAGGTTGACTCTTTCTATACCGAGGTCGGGTTACCAGCCGGAGAAGGACGCCTCGCCGTTGATCTGGGCTGCGGTCATGGTGTGCATACGATTCCGTTAGCGCGACGTGGTTATCAAGTGATCTCGCTCGACACCTCGACGCACCTGCTGGGTGAACTCAAGACTGCAGCAGGTAACTTACCGATCCACCCCATTGCAGCCGACCTGACCGAATTTGCCGCTCATCTACCATCTCGCAACGCGTCGCTGATCGCGTGCATGGGAGACACGCTGACTCACCTTCCCACCGTGGACGCGGTCGACTCATTAATTCGTGAAGCCGCTCAGCATCTGAGTCCGGATGGAGTCTTGACGCTCTCGTTTCGTGACTACGCAACTCACGAACTAACCAGCGCCCAACGCTTCATCCCCGTCCGCTCAGACAGCCACCGCATCCACACGTGCTTCCTCGAATACCGCGAGGACACGGTCCTGGTTCACGATATCATCCACTCACGATCAGGAGACTCGTGGAATATCGCCGTCAGCGCCTATCCAAAGCTGCGAGTACATCCCGACCACGTAATAGCAGCAGCCGAGTCCTGCGGTATGTCAATAACCCGCCGATCGATCACCCGAGGCATGCTCTACTTCGCTTTCAAACCTTCAACAGCCGTAAAGGCAGGATAGCCAGCACCTCAACCGGAGCCACAGCTTCCGGAATCCACTCGTGCAAAGACGGAGGGATTCTCAATTGTGACCTCTATTGTCTCGATGCGATCCAGGCTTCCTTGTTTGCCCGACAGCGCCTGTCGACACTCCGCCGCCGCCCGGAATCCCAGGCTCCGGCAGCGGATATGCTTTGCGCTCACTCACGGACCTTTGAATATTGTCAACGATTTCGGGGATGGGCCAAGCGCCTCCGCAGATCAGCAGTACCTCCTCGCCTGAGAACCTAGCTGATTCTTGTGGCTTGTCTCGCACGACAATCTTCACAGACTTCGATGCACGACAGAAGTCAACGAACCGCTCATCTATGGCCTTCGTATCGAGACTCACACCATTCGCGCCGAAGTCGAAGTGTATCTCAACCGTCGGCGAGAGCTTCTTCAGAGTAAAGATGATCTCAGGAACCTGCTCATAAAGACCAGCCTTGGCATTGCACATGTCGTTTACCTCACAAGGCGCATGAAACCTATACGCTCGATCGGATTCTCGATTTGTAACCTTAATAGGCCCTATGGGGCGTACCTTCATCTGCGCCAAGGCATCGAACAAGTCCTTAGGTCTTTCAGAGTTGGTGAAATTCTCATCATTTATAGACATGACTAACACTTTCCCGCAGAGCGACAAGACGTTGAGGCAGATGCGTCCTCTGACGGCGCCGCCCCGATGAGCATGACTGTTTGTCGCCGCGACTCACCAGTGTCTTGCATGATAGACCCTCCGGATTGTCCAGTGAACACGCCCCCGCCTACAGCTTGGCGCTAATTGTACCCATCCAGAAAGCTGTCGTAACGATGAACGTGAGCAACGCCACAACCACTCCGCCGACTGCACACCATTGTTTGATGGAAAGCGAGTGGAAAATATCATGAGGTCGTAGAGCTTCAATGTTCACAACCGACCGCTCGCTTTGCTTATCAAGGTGCTCAAGCCAATCCTCAAGCGTCTTGGTGAACTCCTCTGACTTCAGAAACTTCATGTCGAGATCGGCAACGATGGGCCTGAGACCCGTTTTCTCGCTTAGCATCCCTTCTTGATAAACACCTTGCTCGACGAGAATAAGTAGTGGAAGATTCCGACCATAAGCAAACGTGGCTTCCAAGTGATTCCAAACGGTTGGCAGAAACCGCCCGGAAATAGACTTCTCATCGGGTGTCCCCGGTTTCTCCACAGCCTCAGCAAGCCGGAATCGCCGAAATGCCACTACAACCGCTCCCGAACAGGCGTTCATATTCTTACGCACCTGCTCGACGGTGGACTTAATACCGTAGGCGTTTTGGCCAACCGTGACTGGCTCGCAACCACGAGCTTCGAGGAGTTCCCCAATCTTGTCGCAGACACGGCGATGCAAGTCGGTGTAAGGGCCTTGGCTGAGATAGATCTTGCGTTTGGCCATCGGCGATTCCGTATGATCTCAAGTCCGCAGGGTGAAATCGATTGGCTGTAGTCGGCGCACTGAGGTCGCGGCCAGAAACCCAGCAACGCCCGGTTATTTTGCTTCTTCGCCTGGCGGTTTCCCCACATGCTGCATGAATGCCATTGCGGCAGCAGCCTCTTGAGGACGTTCACCCCACGTTCCAAGCTCGCTTTCGAAAAAGGCAGCTTTGTGGCCACGTTCGATGAGCCATTTCGCGTATTCGTGACCACGCGGCGTCAGTGACACTTGGTCCCGAAGATCAACTGCGAGAAGATCCGCATCTGGAAGTCTTTTGCACAAATCATCAACCGAAAACCCACCTGTGCCACCACCGCCGTCATTCTTCCAGAATACATAGCGGGCTCTTGGATCGAAGACGTTTCGGCGACGCTGCAGTTTCAAATTCCGTTCATGCATCAAGATGATATATTGTTCGGACGCATCATCGAGCAGGTCATGAATGATCTGGAACTGCGTGTCCTTGTGGACAGAATCTGTTTCCTTCGCGCGTTGGCGACGACCAGCAGCATTGATCGCATTTTGTATCTGCGTAGTCGCCGCACCAAGCGCTGCCTGCAGGTTTCCATCATGATGAGGTTGATATGTGGCGGGCGTCACGCCAGCGAGATCGGAAGGAAGTTTCAAGTCCGCGGTGCGGTCGTAGACAAAGAATGTACGTTTACGACCAATTCCCCCGATGAACATGCCGAGTTCAAGAAGAACGTTGTCACGCGGCGCGTTCTGCTCCTTCTCACGGCTTGATACCATGTCATCCGGCGTCACCACAAGAACAGCAAAATCGAACGTATCGAGAGTTGCTACCAACGTCTCCAGTGTTCCGCCGCTGAGCCCGAATACGCCTTGGCTCCACAGCACAACCTCGCAAGCATGGTCGAGGTTGACCTGAATCGCCTGCGCGACAGGTAGTCCTTCAGCAGATGAGCCGATGAAAACGCTTGGCCTTAGATTTGGCATATTTTGGATCCAATAGCAGTCAATCGAGCGGCGCACTGGCTAGCTCCGCCGAGTGCCACTGTTGCTCTTGAGTAGCCCGGCACAGAGTGTCTCCGCATTAGTGACTTGTCAACCATTAGGGATAAAATATTCAGGTGTCGCTTGCCATGTTTTCCTTGCGCGGCTTGAACTTGTGATTCCACGGCGGCCAGATCTTGGAGTGCTGAGGCTTGACTCAGCCCTCCATTTGTTTGCGGTGGTCAGTTGGGTTGGAGAACGGAACTTGGCCGTCCACTTACCTTCCAAGAGGAGATATCGACTACTGCGCTTCACGGCTCAGATTGTTGACCACGCGCGGCCGCCGTGCCGCGAAGAATGGAGGGCTCCGTCGAGCCGGAGCACTCCAGGGTCGGACTGCATCCGCGGAATGTGGGATACAAATGCCATTCGCGCTCGGATCTCGATAACTCGTGCTCGATTACCCCAATTCCTCCACTGGCGAAGCCAGTGGCACCCAACATCAGGGGTATAACAAAGCAGCAGCGGCGATCAGTTGAAGAAACCGCTGACGCCATCAACGACGTCGTGGCGTTCACCCAAACCTAGCAGGGCGCTCATCAGGTCGTCGCTGTAGACCTGTGGGTCGAGGTCGTGGCGGCCGAGGATGTGGCCGTATTCGTGAGCCAGCACGGTCGCGAGGTCGACGCGATTGCTCGCGGGGCCGGTGAGATCGGTGCTCCAGCCCTGACCGGCTCCGTCGTCGTCGATGATGATACGGCCGAGGCCATCCACCATGCCGAGTGCACCGTTCGTATTACCCAGATCACGAATGATAATCAGGGTGCTGCTGAGCACATCCAGCTCGGATTGTGTCAACCCGGTGCTCGCCCAGGCCGTGAGCGCGAAGGCCTGAACTGGAGCCAGGTCGGTCGGCGTGAGGGGGCCGACGCCGTCGCCTGTTCCGGGTGTGGACGTCACCAGTGGAGCTTCCACCGGCAACGATCCAGAAGTTTCCGCAATATCAACACCGTTGACCGCCCAGAACGGGGAGATACCACCGGCGGATATGAAAGTGATACTCAGCAGGCCGTCGTTGTTGGCATCGTCAGCGGCAGTAAACAACAGGGTGCCAAACTGCTTGGCGTTCGTCGACAGACTCTGCGAACCGGCCACGCCTTCCACCGTCACCGTGACGGCCTGATCCATGTTCTGAGCACCGATGTAGACTCGCACGTCATAGTCGGTTGCCGCGGCCACCTGCACCTGGAAGGTCCGCGAACCCAGCGACGTATGACCGCTCGCATAGTCGCGATACAGGTCCGTCGTCAGCTTATTATATGTGTTGGACCCGCCCTGATCATGGACGTTGGGCACACCCACGTCAGCCGAGTTCGGTGAGGTCACCCAGCCATAGCCATCCACCAGCGGAGTCGTATCACTCCGCAAGACTCCGATCGCTCCCGCGGCGGTTGGTGATTGTCCAACGCCACCCAGCACGTAGGGATGGTTGAAGTCGAAACGTCGCGCATCCGACAGTCCGAACGACAGGAACGCGGCCGAAGTGATCGAGCCATCGTGTGCGCCATCCAGTGAGACCGCTCGCAGCGTCGGAGTACCACTCTGCGTCGGAGCGAGCACATCGAACGCGATCGCTCCGCCCGGACCGGTGAGGACCTGCACTCCATCGACACTCGCATTGACGTCGGCGCTGACCACGGTGCCCACGGTCGTCGAGACCGTCACCTGCTGGCCCGCCGCCATGCCCGATGTGGCGTTCACGGTCACAATCGTCATACCGTCGGCTGGCACATTACCAATGTTCGGAGTGAAGGTAATGGGTGATACCGCCGAGACGGAATCGATCTCTATACCGTTCACGGCCCAGATCGGCGAACTGCCACCCAGGTCAGTGAACGTGAAGTCCGCGATGCCGTTGACGACCGAGAACATGAACGTGACGGTTTCGTTATCACCGGCGTCGACCGCGATACCGCTGGCCTTGGTCGCACCGTTGACGAGCACCGACACCTGATCGACGTCCCGATCCCAGCCCAGCGTCACGGTCGCCTGATAATCACCATTCGGCAATTCCACGCGGAAGGTGCGAGCAGTCAGATCATGAGCGCCATCGCGACGCAGATCATACAGCGGATCCGGGTCAGGAATCGGCGTGCCGTTGCTGTCCGTCTTGATACCCTGATCGAAGCTGTACGGCGACTGCAACCAGCCGAAACTGGTTGTGCTGCCGTAGAGCATGCTCGGAAGCACGCCGATGAAGCCGTCCGGATTCATGCCGGAAGCGACAGGAGCCTGAGTCGGTGAAGCGCTTGACGACGCGCTGGAGTTCTTGTGATTGAAGTCAAACTTGCGACCGTCCGGCAGCACGTACTGCAAGCTGCTGAAGCCATCAATGCTGCCGTCGACAGCGGCGAACGTCACAATCGCGGTGACAGCGTTGAACGGACGTCGAATCAGCAGAGTCGCCTCACCGGCGCCGTTCGTCAGAATCTGGATACCGGCCAATTCGTCGTCGACATCGGGATTCATGATCGTGCCGGCCGACGTGCCGATGGTGATCAGCGTGTTCGGAGTGGCTCCGGCGATCGGGAACGAATCGACCGTCACGCCATCCGCCGTCAGTGGTGCCGGCGGGCAAACGCCGACCGTCATGATATCCGCCGGACGAATTGAGACGCCGTTCACGGCGAAGATCTTCGGATTAATACTGCTGTTGACGAAAGTCAGGTCGAGGCTCGTGTCAGGCACGTAGACCAGGAATTCGCGGTGCACGGAAGATCCGGCCAGCGACGTCAGGCCAGACGCCAGAGTGGTCCCGGAATCACCATTTTTCACCGACATACCGGTAATGTCCGAGTACGGGCTGCCGTACATCACGCTGATATAGTAATAGCCAGCGGTCGGCACATCGGCGGTGAAGGTCGCGGACGTTCCGAACGAATGTCCGTCGCGCACCAGATCGGCGAAGCTGTTGCCGTAGAAACCGTCGTTCCGCTCAAAGCCCTGCACGGCGGTTTGCCAGCCGTAGCCCAGGCCACCCGAGTATAATGTGTTCGGCAGCACGCTGGTGTAACCCGCCTGAGTCGGCGAAGGCAGGACACTTCCAGCAGTATTGAAATTATTAAAGTCAAACTGCTGCAGACCGCCGGTGCCGAGCGGATTGAATTCGATATTCTCGAAGTTGAGCACCGTGACGCCGAAGTACGGGTCGGGATTGCCACCCGCCGTGCTGATGGTCGCAGTGTACGGATCGAACGAGATTTCGTTACCAAAGGGCTCGAAGTCCAGCACGTCGCCCTGATCTGGTGGAATCAGCGCGCCGATGCAGGGATCACCCGCATCAATCGTGATCGGGAACAGCATCGACGGCTGAGCGTGAATCAGATCGCTGCCTTCGAACGTCCGCACCAGCAGCGATTCCACGGTATCCGGAATGATAATCTTCTCGCTGCCCAGCGAGCCGCGGCTGACTTCCTCAGTGGTGGCTGTGCTCGGCGGATCTTCGGTCGTGATGAAGATCTCGTCGGCGTCGCTCGTGCCTTCGACGATCACCTGGTCCGTGCCTGTGCCTGATTCGGCGATCGTGATGTCGCTGCCGAATGTTCCCACCGAGGGATACGTGATCTGATACAGGTCATTGCCGTTGAGCCCGTCCAGTTCCAGACCGCCGGTGCCCATGTTCGACACATAGAACTGATCATCGTTCGAATCGCTCGTGACTGTCGCACCGTTCAGCGAGTTAATCGTGCCAGCGATCGTGGCCACGCCGCCCGCCGCGTCGGCGTTCATGCAGTCGATCTCGATGATCACGCTGCCTTGCGGAGCGTTCAGCACGGAAGTTGCGGCGAGCGTCACGTTATCGCCGGCGCACAATTCGATGTCGTTCTTGGACGACGTGATCGTGACCCCAGCTTCCACCGTGATGTTGTCCGTGTCGCCCGCAGTTTCTGTCGCCGTCAGTTCCACAGTGGTATCAGCGCTGATGTTCTCGCTGACCGTGAGCGGGCTGTGAGTAGTCAGCGAAACCTGACCGGCGGAGGAACTTACGCCCGTCATCGTGCTGATACCACCGACCGTCAGCGCGCCGGTGTTATCAATGAAGACGCCTGCGGAGCCCGCGGCTTCCAGATTGCTGACCTGAGTCTCAATCGAGTTCCCCAGTCCGATACCCGCAGTGCCGGTTAAGACTGCATTGCCAGCGGTGATGTTCATCGCCGCCGCGTTGTTGTCGATAATGCTGCCGCCGGTCACACCGATGATCACTCGCCCGCCCGTCGGGCCAGCCGTCGTTCCCGCGCTGATGGCCCCGATCTTCGCATCGCCCGTACCACCGATCAGCGTGTTGACGAAGATCGACACGGCGAACTCGGAGTCATCCGTGGTCGTGAGGGATGTGCCCGCAGCCATCACGAAGCTGTCATTGCCCGCGCCATCGCTATTCGCATTGATACTCACCGCTGCCCCGGCATCAACCGACGCGTTCAGCGTGACTTCATTCGACGCATTGATCAGGAAATACTTCTGCGCCGTTACTTTGTTGTTCTGTACTTCAGCCGACGTCACGCCTGAAAGTTCGATCGAAGTGAATGTGCCGCCATCGAGAATCACGGGCCCGCTGTTCACAACCAGCAGTCCTTCGTTGACGATATTCGTGGCCTTCGTGTTCTTGATCGTGGTCGTTCCGGAGATATTCCCGAGAGTAATGCCGGACGTGAAGTTGTCGGACGCATCGCTGTCGGTAATCGTCACATTTGTCGCGCCCGATACGATGATGCCGTGGTCCACATTATTCGTAGCCGCCACGTTGGTGATCGTCAAATCCGTGATCGATGTCGCATAAAGACCGACGCTTGCTCCCGTTACTGTGAGGTCCGAGACGTTCACAGTCGTCGCGGGCG
The DNA here is from genome assembly GCA_021732995.1 of Planctomycetaceae bacterium. Classification (GTDB taxonomy): domain Bacteria; phylum Planctomycetota; class Planctomycetia; order Planctomycetales; family Planctomycetaceae; genus AM-0621. Next base: position 36,178 of record JAKFWA010000071.1, read on the forward strand.
CGTTGATGAGGAGTCTTCCGCCGGGCGCAGGCGCAGTGTCGATAACGACGTCCGCCGCGACGCCGCTGATACCATCCAGCGTCAGGTCCTTGGTGATACTGACCTGCTCCGCGTAATTACCTGCATGGACCAGCACGGAACCGCCGACTTTGGTCGCGTCCACGGCCTCCTGGATGGTGGAGAAGGCATCGAAGCCGAGTGCCGTGGCCGGGCCCATGCCATCGGGATCGCTGCCCAGAGCGAGCATCGACCAACTGTCATCGACATACGACGTCGCCGGACGCACTGACCACGCGACCGCCTGCTCCAGCAATCGGTCGCCGTCGCCAGATCGCAGATTGGCGTCGCTGTAGATGTTGCTATTAGCCGCGTAGATCGGGCCGAGATACACCGACCGCCCCAGGCCGACGTTACCAACGACGACGCTGGCTTCATTGGTGCCGGAATTGGTATCAAAGCTCGTCGCCAGGACCGTCGCGCCGGGATCAACGCGCGGCTGAGTATCAGCACGCGGAATGGACACGTAGCCACCCGCTCCCGACACGTTGAACGCGCCGACTCCCGCCGTCACCGGATGCACGGTCACGTTCGGAGTTACATCGGTGCCCTGAATCTCGTCGTCGAAGTCGATGGTGTTGACGGGTATAATCGCGTCAATATCCGTGTGCGCGGGCGGGGTATAGTTTCCGGCTCCGTAGATCAGCCAGCCAGCGCCCACAACACCGCCGCCGTCTTCGACGAAGGAGCGCAAAGCGCTCTCGAAAGCTGCGAAATCCACCTGATTGTTGCCGCTGTCGCCGATCACCACGGCATCGTAGGTCTGCAGTTCCGCCAGAGTATCAACAGCGGTCGGCGCAACGAGCGTGGCATTGAAGTCGAATGTGGTGCTGTCGTTGAGCTGGTTGCGGATATAGACGAAACCGCTGTCCGCGCCGCCGCCCAGGCCCGTGCCGACCACCGCCACATTCATCGTCAGCAACTGGCGAGATTCCAGATTCTCGACCACGCCCGCGCGACCGCGACGGGGCTTAAGCCAGTGGGAGCGACGTGAAGTATCAACTTTGGCGCGGGGTGCTTTGCCAAACAGACGACGCAGGCCCAGAGAGAGACGCATGATGCACAAATATGGGTCCGACGCCGCTGCTCCTGCGAACGTCGAGCCCGCCCATGTAACTTCGGTGTGAGGGATTGGCCCGCACTGGATCAATCCGCGGACGTGCCGACGCAATTGCTGATGTACCAGACAATCGCACTCGTCACGATCGCAGGATCTGACGCCTCTTCCGAGCGGTGTAGCCGTCACCGTGATGCTCTGAAGGCGCGTCGGACCGCAGTGCCTAATGACTCAGGTTGGACTGTGACGGTTGTGCGGATGCGTTGCGAAAACGATTCAACCCAATTGGCGAGCTATTCCGGGAGTGCCGTCGGGAAGTTCCGAATGTCGCCAGTGTCTGGAGCGCCATGAATGACAGGTTTCGCGCTATTCGCGTCAGCGAATGAGATCGGCAGCGGCATTAAGAAGTAGTAGGCACATTCCATGTGCCGTGACCCTCTGGAAAATACCACCAGGCGGACGGCACATGGAGTGTGCCTGCTACTTTTACTTTGCAGTCTCCACATCGTGCTTCGCGAACCAGGCGAGGACGCGCTGCAGCACGTCGGCCTGATGCATCGGCTGTTTGATGGGGTGTCCTTCGTCGGGATAGATCACCATCTGGGTCTCAACGCCCGCTGACTTCAGGGCGCGGTAGAACGCTCGACCCATTGGCAGCGGGCAGCGTCGATCGTTCGCGGCGTGCAGTATCAACGTCGGCGTTGTGACCTTCGCCACGTGAGTCAGGGGGCTGTGATCGCTGATCTTCTGCGGCACTTCCCAAGGCAAGCCACCGAACTCCCATTCGGTCCAGCTTTGAATGTCGGTCAGAGCCCACATCATGTTGAGATCCGTGACCGCGTTCTGCGGTACGGCCGCCCGGAATTGCTGCGTCTGCGTGATCAGCGAGCAGGTCGTATAACCTCCATAGCTGATGCCGTAGACAAACTGCCGCTTCGGATCGACTTGCCCTGCATGCACCAGGTGATCAATGCCGGTCAGGATGTCGCGCATATCGCTGCCGCCGAAGTCGTAGCGGTCGGCATCAATGAAACGCTGTCCGTAACCCGCGCTGCCGCGAAAGTTCGGCTGAAATACGGCGTAACCGTTCGCGGCCAGCACCTGCACCGTGAAATCAAACCCGAGCTGCGAACGGCTGTGCGGGCCGCCATGCGGGTAGAGCACCATTTTGAACGGAGCCTTCGCGCCGGGCGTTGTCGGCCGGGTGAAGATGCCTTCGATGTCCATGCCGTCAAAACTCTTCCAGTTGATGACCTCGCCCTTCGCGATGATCCGGTTCTTGAGGAACTCATCCGCCTGTGGAGTGAGTTTGGTACGCGCCGCAGCCAGCTTCGTCTGCGCAGGGCTGTGAGTTCCGCTCTTCGACTCGTCCAGCGCGGCCGGGCCGTCACCGAAGTCGACCACTTGAGTCTTCATGCCCGTCCGATACGGGGCATTGAACGAGATGCGGTCTTCGTTCACCCAGCAATCGCGCGGCAGCGGAAACGCGGGGGGCAAGTGCGGCGGACGATCGGCCTGCTCGCCATGATGATTGAAGATCACGCGCCGGCTGCGTAGCGGAGAATTCAGATCCAGCACAACGAGGTTGAAGACGTCTGCGTGGGACCCTTTGCGGGGGACGCTCAGATACGCGAGCCGTTTGCCATCCGGCGAGACGCGCGGCGAAACATCAGGCCCGACGTCGTTCGTCAACTGGCTGCGAGTCACATCGCCGGAACTGCTCACGTCCAGCCGCCACAAATCAAAATTCTTGTTGATGCTGTAGCGCACGGATTCGCGGTCAGTACTCAGGTTCGAGTGCACAACCAGTGACTTGCCGTCCGGCAACCACTGCGGGTCGCCAAACCAGGCGTCGTCTTCCTGAGTGACTCGCAACACGCGGGCGGCGGCGACGTCCGTCGGCTGATCAGCCAGGTCCGCAATCCACACTTGAGCCGGCCGGTAACCTTCATAGCCCTCGCCCTGATCCTCGCGCACCACCTGCACGTTGTTGGCACGCTCTTCCGGAGTTCGCGGGTCAACGCCGTCGTCGGCAACAAAGACCAGCCGTCGCCCGTCCGGGGAAAAGCTGATGTTGCCATAAAACGGATCACTGAAGACGCGACCATAGGGCTTGTTCCTGCCGGCCAGCGGGATGGCCGGGCCACCTTTCGCGGGCATCAGCCAGATGTCCGTCGCGGTGTCGGAATACGGCGGCACGGGCTCAACAGCGGGTTGTCCGACCGCGAAGGGCCGCGTCGATAGAAAGACGATCCACTTGCCATCCGGCGAAAGCAGTGGCTGCCGCGCATCGGGCTCACCGTCTTCCAGAGGCCGACGCTTCGAGGCGTCACCATCGACTCGCCACAACGAGAACCGCACGGTGCGCGACGAGCGTTCGTTCCAGCGCCGCGCGTAGACGGCACTCTGATTATCTGGAGCGACCACCAGTCCGGTCGGCGCGTCGAAGCGATAGAGGTCATCAATCGAGATCAATGACGGTTCGGCGGCGTGCGTCGAGAGAGCACTCAGCAGCCAGACGACACTGGCGAATAGCATTGTGCAGCCACCTCGAACGCGACCAGGACACCGCTCGTACCGAATGAACCCGTGCATGCTACATCTCGAATGCAGTGAGGATCAGGACCACCACCTGACTCTGACTGTAATGAGCGGCCGCGCGATTGCAGACTCAAGCTCAATGGGACGGCTTGTCCGGTCGAGGCGTGATGACCAGACGGGTGGCGGTGGAGTCCAGTGAGCACGTCGAAAGGCTCGTCGAATTCGCGACGCGCCGGGCGCGTTCATCGAGCATTTTCTGGCGCTGTTGAGCGATCAGGAAACGACGATCCAGCACCGAGCGGAAGTCGAACAGCACGCGCTTCGGGTGAGCGTGCTCGGCCAGCGCCTGTGAAACATCCTTCGCCGTCATGAAACGATCTTCGCGGTCCTTGGCGAGCATCTTGTGCAGAATGGCGGCCACAGCGTCCGGGACGTTCGGCACCAGATCGCGAATCATGCGCGGCGGCTTGCGCATCTGAGCGTCAATCTTCTCGGCTCGCGTCTTGCATTCCGGGAACATCACGTGCCCGCACAGCATGAAGTACATCGACGCGCCCAGGCTGTAGATGTCCGCGCGACGATCCACCTGAAAGCTGTCTTCCGCCTGCTCGGGAGCGATGTAGTCCGCCGTGCCCAGACAGTCCTGACCGAAGATCATGGCCAGGGAGAATTCGTCGCCGCCGCTGGCCTGCGAAGCCACTGACAGACCGAAGTCCAGAATGCGGGCGTTGGCTTGTTCATCGACGAGAATGTTCGCCGGCTTGATGTCGCGATGCACCAGACCTTGTCGATGCGCGTGATGCAACCCGGCGGCAACGTGGCGCGTAATGTGACAAGCCATCGGCCACTGAATCGGTCCGCCCATCGCGACGAACTCATCCACGCCGACGCCCTTGAACAGGTCCATGACCATGTAATGCACATCGCCGTACAGACCAGCCGTCTGACCGATCGCGCGTGTGCGGATGATGGCATGGTGCGACAGTCGCTTGCCGGCTTCCGCTTCCAGCCGAAAGCGAGCCAGCAGGCCGGGATCAGTTTCCGATTGCTCGCAGAGCATCTTGAGCGCGACGTCTTCGCCAGTGTTGAGGTCTTTGGCAATGTAGACCCAGCCCATACCTCCCGAACCCAGGATCTCATCAATGCGGTAGTGGTCGATGAAGAAGCCGCGGTGCCGACCTTCCAGCAACCGGCTGGCCTGCAGTCGCGTGATGTGACCGGCTTTGACCAGAGCTTTCGCGAGCGTGATGAGTTCGGTGTCTTCGTTGAAACCCAACTCGGTTAATGCCGCGTCGATCTGCTCCGCATTGAGCAACTTGCTCTGCCGCAGATGGCCGAGGAAATCAGCGGTAGTGGAGATGCCGCTTGCGGTCATTGTCGAGACGTTCCTCCCGGAGTGGGGACGGCAATCGTGAGGGACTGCCAGAGACACTATCTTATCAGGACTGTTGCATCGGCTGACAATGGTGATGTGTGCTATGAATCGCGGCCGCGGGTGATTTTGTCCCGACGGACGAGTCGTTCAATACGGTTGAGATGACAGGTCTGTTGGTCGGACAGGTTGTCCGGCCTGCGTCTCGTTCCAGTTCGACTGGCGTGCTAGTTTGCCTTGCGAATTTGTGTTTGTCGCCTTCTTTTTTATCGAGTGATTATGCGAGCTGTGCAATTCGACCAGTGCGGAGACCCACAATCTGTTCTGCAAGTGCGAGAAATCGAGCGTCCGGAACCGCGTGCGGGTCAGGTCCTCGTGAAGATGCTGGCCAGCCCGGTTAACCCCTCAGACGTGTTGTACGTGCAGGGCCAGTACACGCTGGTGCCGAAGTTTCCGGCCGGTGCGGGCTTCGAAGGCACAGGGGTAGTGGAAGCGTCAGGCGGTGGACTGTTGGGCCGTTTCATGACCGGCAAGCGAGTGGCCGTGCTCAACAAACGCGGCGGCAACTGGGCTGATTACTGCGTCGTCAACGTGAAGCAGGTCATTCCGCTGAGCAGTGGCCTGAATGTCGATCAGGCCGCGACGTTCTTCGTGAATCCGGCGACCGCCTTCATCATGACGCGCCGTATCCTGAACGTCCCGCAGGGCGAGTGGTTGCTGCAGACGGCGGCAGGTTCAACGCTGGGACGCATGGTGATCCGCCTCGGTCGCAAGTTCGGTTTCAAAACTCTCAACGTCGTGCGTCGACCGGATCAGGTGGCGGAACTGAAGCAGCTCGGAGCTGATGCTGTCATCGCGTTCGATCCATCGCGCGACAAGGAAGCGGACTTCCTCGCCCAAGTGCAGCAGCTCACGAACAACGCGGGAGTCCCCTGCGCCATCGAATGCGTCGGCGGAGCGACAGGTTCAGCCGTCGTGCGTTGTCTCGGCCAGCGCGGGCAGATGCTGGTCTATGGAACGCTGTCGGGTGAGCCCCTGAACTTCTCACCGCGCGACCTGATGACGCCCGGAGGATCGATCTCCGGCTTCTGGCTCGGGCACTACATGGAGTCGCTCAAGCTGCCGTCCAAACTGAAGCTGGTTCGCACCATCACAAAGCTCATTCAGGAAGGCGTGCTGGCCAGCGACATCGGCCAACGCTTTACGCTGGACCAGATCCACTCTGCCATCGCCACCGCCCAACAACCCGGCCGCGGCGGCAAGGTATTAATTACGCTGTAGTCGCCTGTCCGAACGGAACTGGAAAGTAGGCCGGACAATCTTGTCCGGCTGTCGGACAGGATTGTCCGACCTGCAAGAGCTGGCAGCTCAACCCTGTTGAATCAACCACACGTGAACCGAGTGCCCCGATGTCCCTACGCCGCCTCATGCTGACCGACAAGAAGATTCGAGGCGTCCGTCGTCGCTTGCGCGGGCTCAACGATTGGTCGCTCGCATTCTCGCTCGGGTATCCCGAGGCCAGCCTTCAGGCGGCTTGCTACTACAACTTCAAGATCCCGGTGCATCTGGGACTTGTCCAAGGCCCGCAGTCGATGCAGAAGACGCGGCGTCAGTGCGCTCAAGCCTTGATTGATGCCTGCAATCGCCTGATCCAGTCGAAGCCGGAAAGCGCCGCCGGACATCGCATCGTGGCTACGATCAGTCTGCCGTGGATGTTCTCCAGCGAGGTTTGCATCTACACCGACCGGGATTACTTCCACAGCCACACATTGCCGTCCTCCGGCAAGTACGGCGAGACGACTGTGATCAGCGATCGCAGTCTGGCAGCCGAATGGAATCTGGTGATTCCGCCTGGCCTGAGCGAACGCGGCTTGCTCGACAACTTCCAGGATCCCGACGTCGAAGGTGGCCGGTCCATCAGCCAACGGTGGTACATCGGCGAGGCGGACTGGCAGGAATGACTCAGCAGTCCAATGCTGCCAATCGGAGCCACCGGCGTCAATCGCCGCTTCGGTAGAACAGATTGCTAGCTTGCATTCTTTGCCGACCGTATCGATTCGACCAATCGCCGTGCGGTTTGAAATTCGGCGCGTTTATCGACGACTGCTATAGAACCGAGCAGAAGTTTCAGCAGTTCGAGATCGGTTGTCGGGGGCAGAGCCAGTTTTCGCACCCTGCCTTTTGCCCGGATTACAACCTGAACATGCTCTGCGGAGTACACAATGAGTTTTGATGACTCGATCTCCGAAAGATTGATACGCCACGCCGAAGTTCCGAGTGAACAAAAGATGTATTCTTCGGTGATCTTGACCTGCGTGGAAACCAGGAGCCGAACGGCAAAATGCATTCCCAGGTAGGCGAACATTGCTGGAATAAAGAGCACGGCCTTCCAGGCAACAGCCAGTTGAATCTGCGGAAAAGCGAGTTTCGCCGCCACGCAAAGACCGACACCGATGAGCAGTGAAACGACCGTAATTCGAATGATCGGGCGAGACCCGAAAACGATGGGAACAACTTTCCTGAGTTCGTGAGCGGTGTACCAGCGCGGAACGGACCAGTTCAGTTTCCGTGAGGATTTCGTTCTGAGTTTTTCGATCATTGCGTTGCCATAACATTCTGATCGCCGTGCGTGATGACTTATTGGCAACGCTCCGAATGAGCGAACGGTTCATGAGAATCTGGGAAGTGGCCTTGTCGGCTAACACCCATTTTCAATTACCCACTCCGGAGTTGGGGCATCGCCAAGATCGATAGAGCGCAATTCCATCATGCTCGAAGCACTCTGATTCGGGCATTCAAGGCACGTTGGAAACGTGCCCCACGGCGTGCAGCAGACTGCTAATCCCCAACCCCTATCCCCTGCCATCACACAATCACGCCCGCTTCCGGGCTGGAGGCTGTCGCGTACAGCTTCTTCGGAATGCGTCCGCCGAGGTACGTGAGCCGTCCGGCGATGCAGCCGTGCTTCATCGCTTGAGCCATCGTCAGCGGATCGCGGGCACTCGCAATGGCGGTGTTGAGCAGCACGCCGTCGCAGCCCAGTTCCATCGCCATGGCGACGTCGCTGGCCGTGCCGACTCCGGCATCCACGATCACGGGATAATCGGGATCGTTCTCTTTCAGGTACTCCAGACAGATCCGGATGTTGTTCGGATTGAGGATGCCCTGACCGCTGCCGATCGGACTGCCCGCCGGCATCACGGACGTCGCCCCGGCGTTCTTCAAACGCTTCGCGGTGATCGGGTCGTCGGTCGTGTAGCACAGCACCTGAAAGCCGTCGGCGACCAGTTTTTCAGTCGCTTCCAGCGTGGCGATAGGATCGGGCAGCAAGGTCTTCTTGTCGCCGAGCACTTCCAGCTTCACCCAGCTCGCGCCGGGATTTTCCAGACCGGAGAGGATCTCGCGTCCCAGTCGAGCAACGCGGATGGCGTCTTCGGCGTTAAAGCAACCGGCGGTGTTCGGCAGAATCGTGTAGCGCTTCAGGTCGATGTATTCGAGGATGTTGCGACCGGCGGAATCGATCAGCCGCTCACGACGCACGGCGACCGTGATCACGTCCGAGCCGCTGGCTTCCAGACACTGCTGCATCATCTCGAGCGTGGAGTACTTTCCCGTCCCGACAATGAGCCGCGACTGAAGCACATGACTGCCTAATACGAGGGGTTTATCGGACATCGTTGCTGGTTTCTGAGTTGGAATCTGAAGCGAACGGATCTGGCTCATTCCGCCGGAGACGCACTGTAGCAACTCACGGCAATCGTCACCGCGATCCGTGTCGGGATCTGTGAAAGTCGTAGCCACATTCCATGTGCCGTGACCTTCAACGGACGATGTGATGCTGGTCGTAACGCGACCTTCGACCCTCGGGCAGCGTGCCAGACTCTCGACAGTCATGATCCTTCAGCGGACGGCACACGAAGCGTGCCTGCTACTTTCCCGATGTCTGCCAGGCCACCGGAGTTTTCTTGAACTTGGACGTGTCCCAGTAATCACGCACCTCCCAGTAGATGCATGAGACCGCAAACCCCACATACAGCACCGATGCGATGCTCATCATCACGATGGAGGCCAAACCGGGCCGGGCGGACTTGGGCAGCAGTTTGAGGTTCATGTAGAGCATCGTCGGCACGTAGATCGCCATCGCGAAGCCGCCCATGTAGGCCGCGTTGAAGAGCACTCCCAACTCACGAATGCCGGAGAACTCTGTCACGGATGTGATGACGCAGCCAATCACGATCCACGACATCGCAATGACCATGTACCACCAGCTCAATTCGCGTTTGCGAGCGAACTTGAAGTTGGTGTAGAGGATGTCCGCGATCGAACGACCCACGCCATCGACCAGCGCCAGTTGAGTGCTGAACAGCGTCGCCACTCCCACGATCAGGAACAGCATGCGTCCAATCGTCCCCCAGCCAGCGCCCCACTGGCCGAACACCTCGCCTAGAATCTGCGACTCGTCCCAGATCAACTGACCTTCCTGCGGTATAAAAGGTTTGCCGCTTTTGCTGTGATGCAGCACGGCCAGCGCGCCGAAAATGAACAGCATCAGCGTGAAGGTATTCAAGGCCCAGAAGAACAGGCACTGATCCTTCAGGATGTAGCGGAACCACGTCTTGAAGCGCGCCTGATTCTCGGGAGTTTCTGGGTAGACGAAACCGGTCGACGGAATGGTTTCGGAGCGGCCGCGCAGAGGATTCTGCATGTCGGGGATCAGCGCACCCATGCCGATGTTCTTGTCGCGGAGATAGAACGAATAGAATAAATTCGACGTACCACCCGCGCCCGCGAAGACCAGCGCGATGAACATGGCTTTGGTCGTCACGCCTTCCGGCTTATGACCGAAGTTGACCGCACCCGCGGCCAGTTCTTTCCAGGTATCAAACGTCCCGACGGCGAACGCGACGATAATCAAACCGCCGGTCACGGTGACGACCATGATCTCAATGGCCTTCTCAACCGAGTTGTAAATCATCTTTGGCCCGAACAAGAGCAGCCACACGACCCCGAACGTCAGGCTGGTCCAGAACGTATCTGAACCCCAGAAGGTCCCGGCCGCGAAATCAGGTCCGACGAGCAACGCCTTGGCCGCGCTGGCCGAAGCGCGAGCCCAACCCGGAGCCAGCCAGCCCATCACGTTCAACAGAATGAACATCGGCCCGAAGCCGCGCCACAACCGTGAGAAGCCCGTGTAGACGGTCTCACCGGTGGCGATGGTCCAGCGACCGACTTCAAAGTTGATCCACAACTGCAGGAAGACTCCGATGACCGCGCACCACGCCATGCCCGGTCCGAACTCGGCGATGTGTCGCGGCCAGATGATGATTTCACCCGCCCCGATCGATAGTCCGACCAGCACCGCGCCGGGCCCGGCCATCTGCCAGAATGTGCCCTTCATTTCGGGCATGTCGGCTTGCTTGAGATCGTCGAGCGGCTGCAGTTGCGACATCGAATTACCTGAGGCGTGTGGTGCGCGGAGCTGAAATTCCGCAACATCGTAGTCGCGGAAGCGGGCGGCGAAAGCACAACTCAGGTTTCGAGGCTGTCATGAGGCGGGCGAAGTAGGCCGGACAATCTTGTCCGGCGTCGGACAGGATTGTCCGACCTACAAACAAGCGGTGACTCGACGCGTCGCTCAGTTGTTACTGAGGTTTGATACCGTCACCGCGCCGGTCAGGTCGCGGATGGTGACTCGGCGGGTGGAGCTGACTTCGTCGACGATGTCGAACGTGGCCGAAACGGCGGTGCCGTCGGCGAAGAACAGGACGGGGCCGGACCAGGAGACGTTCGTGAACTCGCTGGAAAGACCAGCGGTCATCGCGGGATTGATACCGCCGCCATCACTGACTCCGCTGATGGCCTGAAAGGTCATGCCTTCGGGAAGATAGCCCGTCATCTGGCCGCGAACGGTCGCAGTCTGCCCATTCGTGCCGGACGATTGAGGCTGTTCGTAGGGCACTCGAATAAAGCGGCGGCCACCGGGTTCATAGCGAAACTGGAACGTGAGATCCTGATCCAAAGCCTGCGTGCGAGTGCCTGCAGCGACAACCCGTACTTCTTCAGAGGCTTCGCGGACTCGATGTTCGCGGGCGAGCCTCATCAACGGCTGCCAGCCGAGTCCGGCGACCAGCACGATGATACCAACCACCAGCAGCATTTCGATGAGCGTATAACCGCGCGACACGAGGCTCGCTTGCGCTGGATGAGCGCGATCGCGAAGCAATCGTGATGTGGATAACGCACGTCGCACGGAAAGTCTCGGTGAGTCGAGGTAATACGCGTCTCACGAAGAGCCGCGCTCTAATCACTGCTCCCCTCGCCCCGGTAACGGGGAGAGGGGCTGGGGGTGAGGGGCGATGTCAGCGATCACCCACTCTATCAGTCGTCTGCAATACACCGCAGAAGAAGGTGATGATCACAGAGCGATCATCGAACTCATACTGGTAGCAAGGTGCGGAGTTCTCGAGCATCGTTAAGGGTGAGTTGATAGCCCCTCACCCCCGACCCCTCTCCCCGTTACCGGGGCGAGGGGAGCCATGAATGCGCAGTGAGGTTGTTTCTCACCGCTCACATTCAAACTCTACAGCTTCTGGTTCCAGTTGGTGACGTCGTCTTCGTCGCCGTCGGTCTTGTTAGGGCCGGCGGACCAGATGGCGGGTTTGCCACCGGGAGTCGAACGGTTTCCGCTCGGCGGAAACTCGTAGTTCAGCGGATTGCCCCAGGCATCGGTCGGGATCTCGTCCATGTAGGGCTTGCGGGGACGACCGTTCTTGTCATTGCCGGGGTTAACCAGCAGCCCCAGCGCCGTGTCTGCGTTGCCGGATGGATAAACGCCATCATTGTCCACGGCGTACATCTGCGCTACTTGCTCCAGACCCTTGATCTTGGCTTGAGTCGCCTTGATCAACGCTTCCTGTTGCTTACCTAGGAAGTTCGGCACGGCCAGCGCGGCGATCACACCGATGATGGCCAGCACCAGCAGCACTTCGATGAGTGTGAACGCGGCGCGCCGGCGATTGAGTTTCAGCGAGATTCCAGTTTGTCGACGCATGCTAATTGCTCCTTTTTGAATCAGCCTCACTCGAGGCCACGTAAATTTGATACTGGACGCCAACAACTGAACAAGGCCGAGACCCACCGTTCAACCGTTCGCAATTTCCAGAGTTGATTGGCAACGCGGCCCGACTGACTCTGGATCAGCCGATCCTGCTCCGACTTCCACAACTATAATACCGACGAGCTTTGCAACACCGGCAGCAACAGCCCCAGCATCACAAACAACACCACACCAGCCATGATTACGAGCATCACAGGCTCGATGAATCTCACAAACAAGTCCAGGGAACGATACGTGCGGCGGTCCATGCCATCGGCCACATCGACCAACACCTGTTCGAGGTTGTTCGCTTCTTCGGCAACCGCGATCATTTCCACAATCTCTTCAGGAAACTGCTTGCTGGCTCGCAGAGGTTGAGCCAGTGATTTACCTGCCGAGATGCCTTCACTCGCCCCGCCGATCGCGACAGACAATACGCGGTTTCCGGTCGCGTCCTTGGCGATTCTGAGTGAGTTCAGAATCGGCACGCCGTTCTTCAGCAGCGTGCCCAGGATGCGACAGAACCGCGCAATGGCCAGACTGCGATAAATGCTGCCCGCCATCGGTGCTTTCAGGCGGAAGTTGTCCAGTTGCAATCGGCCTTCGGGTGTTTCGAAGTGGCGAAAGGCAAAGTACCCGGTGAGCGCCAGCACTGCCAGAAGATAGAGACCGTAGTCTGCGATCGCATGACTGATGCCGACGACGACGGTTGTCGCCAGCGGCAACTCGCCGCGGTCCTTGAAGCGTTGGAAGATCGGTTCGAATTTGGGCACGAACCAGATCATCATCGCCGTCACCACGCCCGCACCGAACATCGACAGGACGATGGGATAAGCCAGCGCACCTTTCACGCGGTCCTTCATGTCTTCCTGATGTTCGGTGAACGTCGCGATGCGTTTCAGTACGTCTTCCAGGAAGCCGCCTTCTTCACCGGCTCGCACCATGCTGACGGCCAGCTCATTGAAGACTCGCGGATGATGCCGGACGGCTTCAGCGAGACGCGTGCCTTGCGAGACCTCACCACGAACTTCATTGACCACCAGCTTGAGCGACTGACTGCGAGCCTGCCGTTCCAGCAGTTCCAGTGAGCGCATCAGCGGCACGCCGCTTTTAAGCAAGTCGGCCAGTTGTGAAAAGAAGTTGGCGACGTCCATCGCCTTCACGCGACGGCCGCGAGCCCGTTCCTGCTTCTTGGCTGACTCCGCCAGCTCAATCTTCAACGGGAAGAGCTGGCGCATGGAAAGCGTCGAGACCACTTCGGTCTCGCTGCCGGCGGAGACCAGGCCGGTCACCTGCTCGCCGTTCATCGCTTTGGCCACGTATTGAAAATCAGGCATGTTCAGAGAGTTTCAAATGACGAATTTCAGATTCCAATAATGAGCAAGTCATCCCATTAGTGAGGAATGTCAACCTTAGTGGTGCGCAGGATGTCTTCGATACTCGACGTACCATCTATCACGCGCCGCCAGCCACTTTGACGCAAGGTCAACATACCCTGCTTGCTCGCATGAGCATGAATTCGTGTCGAACTGGCACGTTCCACACACAGCTCGCGAATCCGTTCATCCGTGTGCAGCAGTTCGTAGATACCGATTCGGCCCGAGTAGCCGGTTTCACCGCATTCACGACAACCCACCTGGCGATACAGCGTGCCGGGGCTCTTGTTCGGGAAGTCTCTCGGCAACTCGTCCGCAGTCGGCTGATAGGGTTGACGGCAGTGCTTGCAGAGTCGGCGAACCAGTCGTTGAGCCATCACGCCTTCAACGGTACTGGCGACGAGATACGGTTCCACGCCCATATCCACCAGTCGCGTGAACGAACTGGCGGCGTCATTGGTGTGCAGCGTGCTGAATACCAGGTGACCGGTCAGCGATGACTGCACGGCCACTTCGGCCGTTTCCTTATCACGAATTTCACCGATGAGAATCACGTCCGGGTCGTGACGCAGAATCGATCGCAGACCAGCGGCGAACGTCAGTCCGATGCGGCTATGCACCTGAATCTGGTTGATACCTTCCAGTTGATACTCAACCGGGTCTTCGACCGTGATGATCTTCACGGTGGGATCACGAATCTCCGCCAGCGCACTATACAACGTTGTCGTCTTACCACTACCAGTCGGACCTGTGACGAGCAGAATGCCGTGTGGCAGTGTGATGAGTTCGTGAAAGTCCGAGTAAATCTCGGGCGGCATGCCCATACCCTTCAGATTAAAGACCATGCGGCCCTTATCGAGGATACGCAGCACGATGCCTTCGCCATGCAGCATCGGGATGATCGAAACGCGGACGTCGATATCCCGCCCCGCGACTTTCAATTCAATACGACCGTCCTGCGGCAGACGTTTTTCGGCGATATTCAGCCGCGACATGATCTTCAAGCGGGTGACAATCGCGGCCGAGAATTGATTGATCTCGGGCGGCACGGGTTGCACGCGCAGCAGACCGTCCACGCGATAGCGAATGATCAAGCCGCGCTCGCTCGGCTCGATATGCACGTCGCTCGACTTCTGCTCGAGCGCTTCCAGCAGCACCTGATTTACCAGCCGGATCACCGACGCCTGCTGAGCCTGCTCGGCCAGTTCGCCATCGGCCCGCGCGGCCTCAGCCAGATACTGGTCATCCTCGTCGGTCTTCTGTTTGACGAGTTCGGTGATGGTATCACCGCCGACGCCGAGGCTTTGCTTGATCAGGCGGTCCAGATCCGCGCGACGCGCGAGCACCGGTTCTAGACGCAATCCACTGAGGGCACTGAGTTCATCCAAGGCTTCGAGATCGAAGGCATCAGCAACAGCGACTTCCACTCGGCCGTTGACGCGTGCAATCGGCAAAGCGGTGTGCCGAAAGATCGCGGACGTTGGGAACAGGCTGATCAATTCACGGTCGACTTTAATTTCGTCCAGTTCGACGTACCGCATCCCGAGTTCGTCAGCGAAGGCCTTCAGCGCGTCGTCTTCCGCGACCATACCCAGTTCGATGACCGCCTGGTCGAAGCGCTTGCCGTTGATCTGACGACGTACCGTTTCGCATTGCTCAGCGGACATCAACCGGCGTCGAACGAATAATTCAGCAATTTCCATGATGGAAAACCCGGCGGAGCAAGGTGGGAACGTCAAGGCGGGAGGGGCGAGGATGAATCGCACTGACCCATCCTCGCGAGGGAGAAGTGGCACCCGAAGAGATCAGGCAGTCACTCCGTTGCGTCTGGCAATCGCCGACGCGTTGTGTGTTTTCATCCGGTGAAGGGTGAACCGGCGCGATGATCAGCGGCCACCACGGCCTCCGCCGCCGAAGCCACCTCCACCAAAGGGACTGCCGCCGCGACCGCCACCACCAAAGGGACTGGCGCCGCCGCCGAAGCCACTACCGCTACTGCGTTGCTGCTGTTGCTGAATGAGCTGACGGACTTCATCCGGATTCGGTTGCTGCGGAGGCTGACCGCCGCCGCTTCCACCGCCACCGCTGCTTGAGCGGCTGGTGCTGACTTTCACCTTGGGCATCACGGCTCCGAGTGCAGCCTTCAGTTGAGTCGACTTCACGTTTTCGAGAGACACCACGCGCACGGTCCGATTGGATTCGAGAGCTGCAGTATCAATCTGTTCGACCATCGCTTCGATTTGCTTATATAACGGCTCGCTGCAGGAAACGATCAGCCGACTCGCTCGCGAATCCACGCTGATCGTCAGCTTCACTTGCGCTTGTGTCTGACCGCGACTGCCGCCACGACCACCACCGCCGCCACCACCCATCAGGGCTGCCAGCGGATTGTTCTGTGCGCCGCGATCGGGTTCGAGTTCTTCCTTGTAGATATCGCGGATCATCTCAGCGACATCCGAGATCTCAGCGTGCTTCACGTTGATATAACGCGGAGCACGATTACGCAGTTGCTCAGGAGTTTCCGACGCGTCGAGGATCTCCAGCATCTGCTCGACTTCCGTGACGAGGTGCGGAGGTCCGCTCACCATCAGCGCGTTAGTACGAGTATCAGGCACGATGCGGAGCGTCTGCGGTCCAGACGTCAGCGAGTTCATGCCGGTGAGATCCATAATACCGCGACCCATCGAGGAAATACCCGAGGTGAGTTCGCCCATCATGCCACTCGATCCGCCGACGGTGGTTGATACCGAGCTGCTCGGGAACAGCCGTTCGAGAACGGTCGCTGTTTCGAGTGAATCCGCTGATCGCAGATAGAAGATCGTCCATTCGGTCTTGGCGGGAATGGCTCGAGCCAGCGAGGTAATGGTGTCTTCGAGCTGATCCAGTGCTCGCGGATCATCCGACATCAGCACCAGGTTGCCGTTGTTGATCGTGACCATGATCGGAGCCTCAGAACCCTCTGCTGCAGGGTCGGATGACTTCGCCGCAGGTTCGGTCTTCTTCGCAGCCGGCTTCTGCGCGCCTTCGAGTTCATCGAACAGCTTGTTGAACTCGTCGGCAGCTTCCCGATCGGTCTGCTGGTCTTCGTCGTCCTCTTCACCAGTTGCCACAGCCGCGACAACTTCGGACACCGCCCGACGCAGTTCCTGCGTGGACACTGAATCCAGATTGTCGACCTTCGCCTTCTTGATTTCCGGCTGTGGCTCAGAACGGCGAGCTTCACCGCTGGTGGAATCGCGCGGAGTGCGGTTCGCGGGCGGATTGTTCAGGATGCGATCCAGACGCTCGTCCTTCGAGGCCGAAGGAGTCGTATCCGGATCCTGGCTGCTTGCCGGAACGCGGCGGTCGATCGTTGTGGAACTGTTTGACGGAATCACGGTGCGAATCGGCGTGCGACTCTTCGCGTTCCAGACCTGTTCCAGAGCCTTCAGGAACTGCTCAGGATTGCGGCCACCCAGCGGCACCGTTCGCACGTTGCCCTGCTGGCTCGCGGCCCCGACCGAAGTGGGATCCAGTTCGGCCATCAGCAACTTGATCTGTTCCACCTGATCCGGAGTCCCGCGGACGATCAGGCCCGTGCCCAGCGGGTGAGGCTGAATAACGGGAGCTGAGTTGCCTTCCGTAACGAACAGCGACTGAATTGACGCCGTCGCGGTATAAGCATCCATTCGCCCCAGCGGCACCACGGCCACTTGACTGCTGCCGCCCTCACCATCCAGCCGACGGATCGTTTCACGAATGCGGTCATGCTGCTCGGAGCTCGCTTGGATGTGAATGCGGCGCGCTCGACCGTCCTCATTCACCACACTGCCGGGAAAGAGCACGTTCAAGGTCTTGGCGACTTCTTGAGGGTCAGCCGACTTCAGCGCGTAGACTTCCAGGTAAGGTGTCTTGCTACCTTTGGCAACTTCGCCTTCCTGCTGGATGTCGATCGTCTTGATGGCGTCATCGATGATACGAATATCATCCGCCTTCGCAGTGATCAGCAGCGTATTGGTGCGCTCATCAACCGCGACCTGCACGCGGGCATTGGGGTCGGTGCGCGTCGGCGCACTGGAGCGGCTGCTACTGCTGCCACCACCGAAACCGCCGCGATCACGATCGCGATCACGCGAATCGAAGCCGCCACCCGCGCTGACGTTCTCGACGCCGCGATGAGGCAACCCGAACAAATCGCGAACGATATTATCAGCGTCCACAACCGTCACATGCTTCAGGTGATACTGCTTGAATTGTTTATCACCGACTTCGACGTTCAGGTTGCTGAGCAATTCATGCACACGACGCAGATTCTGACCGATGTCCGTAACCAGAATGCGACTGGTCTTGCTCAGAGCAACCGCTTTGCCTTGCGGTCCGAGCAATTCCCGGACTTCTTCCACAGCCTCGGCAGGCGTCATGCCCGTCAGCGGAATAATGACGGTCATCAATTCGTTGCGACCGCGCTTCGGCAGTTCGTCGAGCGCAACCGTCGGCACCAGGTTCGGCGGAATCGGCACATCGATGTTAAGCACGACCAGAAACTCGTCGCGTCGTACCAGTACGTAACCCTTCTGCAACAGGTAGCCGTTCAGCACATCGAGTGCTTCCATCGGCGTGAATTCACGCTCGTCGTAGTAATTGAACGTGCCTGGCGGGACGTCGTTCAGATCGAGCGTCAGACCGGCCGCTTCGGCGAAGAGCTTCAACACGTCCTGCCACGGAGCGTAGCGGAAGTTGAAGGACATCTTTTCGAGCTTCTTGCCGCCGGCCTTCTCTTGTCCGAACGATACAATCGCCGGCGCGGCCGCAACTGCGGTTCCGTCAGCGGCAACAGCGCCCGGCAAGGGCGCGCCGGGAACAATTGTTGTACTGCCAATTGGAGTATCAGGCCGGCGCGGCGGCGGATTGTTGTTAGTACCACCACGGCGGTTGCTATCGTTGTTATTACCACCCGGACGTTGGCCGCCGAAACCTCCAAAACCGCCCTGCTGATCCTGGAAGGTAAACGTTGAACCTCGTTTTTCTTCCATCTGCTTGCGCTGTGACGAATCCAGCACCGCCTCAACCGCCTTATCTCGCGTAGCGCGCATTTCGGCGAGCTTCGCATCGCGTTCTTCGCGCGGCATGTCGCGGTTGCGGAACAGTTCTTCGCGGGCCTTATCATATTCCTCGCTGGCGGCGCGCATCTTTTCCTTCTGCGCGTCCGTCAGATTGAAAGCCTTCGCGGTATCTTCATTTTCCAGCGCGCGAGTGCCCTGTCGCTGGAACGAAAGCTGTTGCAGGCGAGTAAACTGATCGGGCTTCAGAATGGTCTTGATCTGACCTTCCTGATACTGCCGCATCTCATCGCCAATAGTCTTGCGTTCTTCGTCGCCGGCAGCATTGCGCAGACGATCAAAGAAATCGCGCAGCTTGGGATCATCTCTGAAGGCGTTCTGCTGCTCCCTGAGCTTCTCTTTTTGCTCGTCAGAGAGCTTCAGCTCGCCCTGCACGTCTTCACGCTGAATCACGAAGGTGACGGAATCAAAATTGAAACCACCGCCACGATTACCGCGACCGCCTCCGCCCGGACCGCCAAACTGCGCCAGTGCCGGCTGAACTGTCGCCAGGCTGACAGTCAGCACAAATCCGGACAACCAGGCTCTCATGCCAAAACGCATGGTATTTCCTTTGAGGCTCTCGATCATGATCAACGTGGGGCTATGCTAGTGGCGTGCAAAACCGACTCACAAGACGCTGTCTGCCCCGCAACCTTAGTTCCTTGGATGTCGCTTGTGGCTTGGAACAAACCGCACCACCGAACTTCCAGACTGTCAGGTCGGCTTGATCATACCTGCCTGACATTTCGGTACTTACCCGCACCCTGCCGTGGGCGGTTTCGTTCTCACTTCAAGTGTCATGTCACACGGCTTCGAACGAAGGGCCGCTTGCCCCGACCCTTCATCGCACAAGTGACCTGAATAGGCTGTGAAGAAACTGGCAAAGCGCGTTAACGCGGGTTAATTCATCGGCGAAAACCTTGCACGAAACGATGCTCAGCGCGGCGAAGGCAGAGACTCGACAGCTCCGCCACTCCGCAGACTGCCCGACCACGCGACGGGCGAAGTGACTGAATATGAACAAACGTGAAAAAATCCTTGCGATTTCCCTGGGAAGCACCCTGCTCCTGTTTGTCGTTGTTCCGACGATATGGGGCTACTTCCGTAAGCCGCTCACCCAGCTTGAGAAGGAGCTGGGGGCCGTCGAGAGGCTCCGGGACACGCAGGATCAGGACCTGACTCGCAATCTGTCCACGCTGACCCGCATGAAGGATTACAAGGCCCGCAGCTTGTCCTCGAACGCCTCGCAGGGAGCGTTGTCGTACCAGCAGTGGCTGAGCGACCTGGCCGAGGTCGTCGCGAAGTTCTCCAAGCCGCTGGTCACACCTGAACGCATTCTCGCAGCCAAAGACAACACATACGTACTCGTGCGAGTCCGCGTGACGGGCGAGGCTTCGATCGAACAGGTGCGTCAGTTCCTGTTCCGGTTCCATCGCGCCAACCTGATGCACCACATCACCAACCTGACGGTCGAGGCGATGGACAACAGCCTGAATCCGCGTCTGAAGGTGAACATCATGGCTGAGGCCATGTCCCTGCGTGACGCTCCGAAGAACGACTACCTGTCGGTGTTTCCGCGCACGACGCTGAACGCGGACATCGCTGCGGACGCCAAGGAAATCCGCGTCGCCAGCGCCAAGGATTTCCCGGATAAAGCCCCGTTTGAAGTCCGAATCGCCGACCAGTACGTGATGGTGACCAAGACTGAAAACACCGTCTGGACGATTCAACCCGCACCGAAGCAGAAGCTCACCGCGAAGACCGGCGCAACCGTCGAACTGTCTCCGACCAACGCCGAGTTCGCTGGAAAAACGCCGGAAGATTTCGAGAAGCTCATCCTGCAGAACCCGTTTGCGAAACCGATCCCGTATCGGCCCAAGCTGGAACTGGTCGGCGACAAGACCGTGCAGCGCGGCAGCAGCGTCACGCTCGAGCCCAAGGCCACCGGCTTCGATTCCCGCACGGGCGCCCCGACTTACAAGGTCGTGGGTGAACTGTCTCCGGGGATGAAGTTCGACGACGGCAAACTCGTCTGGACGCCGCCTTCCGAAGCCAAGGCCGGAACCTTCAAAGTGGCGTTTCAAGCCACCGCTCCGGGCCTGAAAGCTCCGCTGGACGGCTCGTTCGAGTTGACTTTGAAGGACCTCAATACGCCGCCGAAAGTCGATATGCCGAAAGATCTTGTGGCGACAATCGGCCAGCCGATCACCGTTAAGCTCACGGCGACGGATACCGACACGCCCGCTGACCAGTTGAAATACAAGCTCAACGATCCGAAGCCCGAAGGCGTGACGCTGAATGAATCGACTGGCGAGATCACCTGGACCCCGGCGGCGACGCTGCCACCCGGAGCGGTGACGATTTCGGTCGCGGTGACCGACAACGGCACGCCCCCGCAGTCGACGACCGTTTCGGTCCCGATCACCGTGCAGGACGACTCCGCCCAGTTCACGTTCCTGACGGCTTCGGTCGCCGCGGACTCGGAAATGCAAGCCTGGCTCTACGACCGATCCAAGAACGCCCGCTTGATCCTGAAGGAAGGCAAGCCGCTGCAATACGCCGGGTTCAACGCCACCGTCACGAAGATCGGCCGCGACTACGTCCAGTTCACGCAGCAGGACAAGACGTGGCGCATCACCGTCGGCCAGAACCTCCGCGAAGCCAAGGTGGACACCACCGCCGCTCCGCTCCCGCCACCGCAACCCGAAAACCGCTGAACGTTTTACCTCTGGCGGCTGCGAAGCTCCCAGCGTTGAATTCACCGCTGCTGCGGCTCGGCAGGAGCCTCGCCCTCCCTTTGCGCCCGCGTGAAACGATGATAAGACCGTTGCCTGCCGAATCTGTCCGGGTGCCCGGTTCTTCCAAGTGAGTCTCCATCATGCCGCTGATGAGCCGTCGCCGCTGGCTGCAGAACGCGTCCGCCGGGTTTGGGTGGCTCGCCTTCGCGGATCTGGCAGCCCGCTCGGCAGCTGCTGCGCCCGAGTCGCCAGCCGCGCTCGCTCATCATCTGGCTCGAGCCCGGCACGTCATCTTCTGCTTCATGGACGGCGGTCCCAGCCACGTCGATTCGCTGGATTACCGGCCTCTGCTGACGAAACATCAGGGTCAGGCCATCGGCCAGCAGGCGGTCTCCAAGCTGTCGCAGAGCAGTGCCAACCGAGTCTGGTTTGGCAGCCCGTGGGAGTTTCGTCAGCGCGGTGAGAGCGGTCTGTGGGTCAGCGACCTCTTCCCACATCTGGCCCGCTGCGCCGACGACCTGTGCGTGGTGAAGTCGATGGTCGGGCGCCAGCCGCTGCATGGTCAGCAGAACCTGCTGTTGCATACTGGCCGAGTCACCGGGGGGGCTCCGAGCCTCGGTTCCTGGGTCTCGTACGGACTTGGGTCCGACAACCATGACCTGCCGGGTTATGTGCTGCTCAACAACGACTGGATTCCCAACGGCGGCTTCGAGAACTTTTCGGCGGCGTTTCTACCGGCCAATCACTCGGCGACTGTCCTTCGCGCGAAGGGCATGCCGGTCGACAACATTCAGCCGAGCGACACGCTGGCCATTCAGCGGCGTAAGCTGGCCCTGCTGCGAGATCAGGACACCGAGTTCGCTGCAGCAACAAATTCCAGTCCGGTTGAAGCCGCGATTCGCAACTATGAAACCGCTTTCCGCATGCAGGCCGCAGTGCCGCATCTGGCTGAGGTCACTCAAGAGACCGCAGCCACTCAGCAGGCATATGGATTAAACAGCTCGAACGACTATCAGCGTTACTACGCCCTGCAATGCCTGCGGGCGCGGCGGCTCGTCGAAGCGGGAGTGCGATTTGTTGAAATCACCTGCCCGCTGACTCATGCCAACAATTCCCCGTGGGATCAACACGGCCAGCTTCGTCAGCACCACTCGGAAAATGCTCTGATCACCGATCAGGCGGTTGCGGCGTTGATTCAGGATCTCAAACAGCGCGGCCTGCTGGATGATACCATTGTCTTGTGGGGTGGTGAGATGGGGCGCACGCCGCACACGCCCGCTATCAACGACAATTGCGGCCGCGATCATCACGTCAACGGGTATAGCATCTTCCTCGCAGGTGGCGGGTTCCGAGGCGGTTACGCTTACGGGGCAACCGACGATTTCGGTAATGCGGTCGCGGAGAACCCCGTCGAGATTCATGACATCCACGCCACGATTCTGCACCAGTTGGGGCTGGATCACGAACGCCTCGCCGTGCGTTTCGGCGGCCGCGATGTCAGCCTGACCGACGTGCATGGTCGAGTCATCGGCGACCTCCTCGAGCGCGATACCGCCCGGGGTTAGTCACCCGTAGCATGGACGCCCCCGTCCGTGCGTCATCAGCACCACGCGGCAAGTTGAGCCCCTTTGTCCAAAAACCTGCAGAGCTGCGACCGGCTCTCAGCGGGCTCAATTTCACACTCGGCTGTGAGTCTCAGAGCTTCTTGAGATCGATTCGCAACTTGAGCGACTTTCCGCCTTTATGATCAGGGGTGAGCATTCTTAACGAAGTTGGCGCTGCAGGGAGTCGAGGTCTGTTTATAGATTGCGAAGCATTGATGAATTCTTTGTGAATTCCGCGTCGTTCCACATGAGGCTCGGTGATGGAACTCGATCTAGCCTTCAGTCTGGCGTGTCTGTCCCTCGGCGCCCTGATCGCATTCTGCCTTATGGCGTATGTCTGTGCCGGCGCTTCGCTTCGGAAGTGTCAGTGTGCCGCCATTGTCGTTGTGCTGGCAGGTACAGCTTACGGCTTCCTGGGCTGGGATCAGGTCTGGTTGAGCCGCTTCATCCCCAGCTCGGCGCTCATCGTCTGGGGTAACTGGTTCGGCCTGTTTGCCGCAGCCTTGGCGGGAGTGGTGGTGCGAGTCTCCAGCATTCCCGGCTGGCGGCGAGGCATCGCGGCGGCGGGCGTCATGGGTGCGGGTGTCTATTCGACGGTCTTTCCGGTCATTGGTACAGCTCCCGAATGCTTGAATCGCTGGCAAGGCTCCATTTGCCTGCAATCCACGGCCTTTACCTGTAGCGCCGCCAGCGCCGCGACGCTGCTGCGTGCCCACGGCATCGAGACCACCGAACAGGAGATGGCTCAACTCTGCCTGACCGGTTACGGCCGCAAGGGGACGTCTTGGCAGGGTCTCTTTCGCGGGCTCAGCCTGAAGACCGCAGGCTCACCGTGGAAGGTGGAAATCTTCGAGACAGAGTCGACTCAACTCGACGAACTACAAGCTCGTCCTGCCCTGCTGGTCGCCTGCCTGCCGGACGACAAAAAAGTTGATCCCTTCTACCACGAAGACGGCGGCTGGATCCCCGGACAAACTCACGCTGTGGTGTGCCTCGAAATGCGTGGTAGTCACCTGGGAGTCATGGGTGACCCGCGTGTCGGCCGCGAACTCTGGAGCCAGCCTGATTTTCGTGTCCTCTGGACCGGCCTGGGCTTCCGTCTCGTCCCCCGCGATCCATCCGCGGTCCTGCCCCCCGTGCGCCGGACGTTGCCACGCTCCTACCAGCAGACGCTCACGCAAGTGACACGCAATTAAACCAACACGGACCGGCGGCGGTCGGTTTGTCGTGCCGAGCTGACTGGTTTGGACTTGTAGGTGGGACAATCCTATCCGACAGCCGGACAAGGTTGTCCGGCTCGCTTGAGAAGCCAGGCTGCAAATCGCACAGCGCCTCCACTCGGCACCACCGCGGCTTTTATACGCTTCCCAGAAAATAGCCGCGTGACGCTGAAACGCAGTTCGGGAGGGCGAGGCTCCTGCCGAGCCGCACTAGCAACTTGAAACGGCTCGGCAGGAGCCTCGCCCTCCCAAGCACCCCGTGCGATCCCCTCAAGCCGCATTGCCCGCGACGACTGCGAATCAAAAGCCTGGTGGTGCGTCTTCTTCGCTCGGCGACTGGTCAGCGACGCTGGCCCGGCTGAAATCGACGCCTTCATAAAGCTCCGCCAGTCGCAATTCACACCCGATGGATTCCAGCCAGAGCGACTGCTCTGGTGGCATGGCGGTTTGCATCGGCCACGGACCGCCTTGATGCCTCGTCACGGAATCCACTCGCGGCTCGTTCAGGGAAATCTGCACATACTCCTGCAGTGAATCAATCGTCTGATAGTGCTCCCCTTTGTAGCCCTCGCGATAGGGTCGATCGAATGCGGGCAGAATATCAAACACCACGGTCGGATTCAGAACCGTGGTGTTATCAAAGTAGTCGTAGTCCAGAGCATCGCGGAACACACTCGCGTCCGTGTGTGTGAGCAGTGCTGATGCGGTGCGAATGCGAAGATCATTTCCATAGAGCTTGAGGTCGCTGCCTGGCAGTGACCTCTCCAGGATCGTCTGCAGATTTTGCCGAATGCGTTGCTTGGCTGGCGTTTCTGGATTAAGCGGCAGCACATCTCCGACGTACCACTCGTACCGATTATCATTCCGCTGGTCGAATTCAACATATTCCTGCACCTTGACCTTACGTCGCCACCCGGCAGGGAGAGCTAGCCCGAAGTGCGCCATGATGGCGATGTACTTCTCTTCGCGTTCGCGTTGCCACTCAAAATCAATCGGCCGACGAGTCCCCCAACTGAGCGTGCGCGTGTCGTAAGACGAAAATAGTCTCACGATATCATCTCTCGGAATCGGGGTGAGCGCCTTGATATCCTCTTCAATACGTTCCGGATCCAAATAATCGACAACTCGGCCGATAACCTCGTACGAGGACATGTGAGAACTGAGCCACCAGCGGAACAGATACCGCGTCTCTGTAACGGGACCTCTGAACCATTTCCATTGTCGCTCGGGCGCATCTGGCGGCAGGTTCTTCAGTCGTCTCATGTTCGCAGTGACACCCTCGGGAGGTCCGATCCTGACCGGGGCTCCAGGTGCCGTATTTCGAGTTTCCCCGATGGACAACAAATAATCCGTGATACAACGCCGGATCGTCGCGATATCTCTCCGAGACCGGAGGCTCGGGGCGGGATCGCAAATTAGAGCCTGTGGAATGCCTGTGGCCCCGGGGTACCACCAGAATCCCCCCTCGTGAGGAAGCTTGGTGAGCACGTCCTCGACGCATCGACGGGAAGCATCAGGCAGGTCGGCGTACAGCAATACGATTGGCTCTGAGTCGTCCGGATTGTCGCGGACATGATCGCGCATATCTGAATATCGCTGGCACCCGTAGTCACTTTCGGTAATGACTCCTCGCGCCAGCAGACGGCGTAACTTCTCGTTACGCCGGGCGAGGTCCTCTCGGTTGGTCATAGCGGAAGCAGTCTCCTTCGCAGCGCAGCGGCTGATATCAATTCAGCACATATCAACTCACAGTCACGGCGGTGTTGAGTATGTATGCACCTCAACCAGCCGAACTGCAAGTCTGGGAAACAGGAAATGCAGGCGAATGGATATCGCCACTGGAAAAGAGGCTGCGACCCTGACACGCTATTCCGTTCGGAGTGCTCGCTTCCTAGAGGGATGCTTCATGGCGGATCAGGAACTACAGCCCGATGCCACCGATCAGCCGCGCCGCGCGACGCTGGCCTGGCTGGGACATCCGTGGGTTCTGTTGACGATCGGCATCGTGATATTGCTCGGCGGCTGGGTCGGCGCAGGCGTTGTGGCGGAAGCCCGGCGACAAGACGCCGTCTACCGACTGGAACGCGAAGGGCGTGTCGACCTGAACTCGTTTCTGGGGTGTGGGCTATCGCCCACGATCGGTCGTCTGCCGGCCTGGTTGCCCGAGTTCGTCGGCGACAGATTGCCCCTGTCATGGCAGTCCAGGTCGCCTGAATTCACGGGATGTCGATTTCTCGGCCGAGCGACAGACGCCGATGTCGCCCTGGTCAATCGCATTCCCGAAATCAGAATCATCGAGTTTGAGGACGCAGGGGGGCTTTCAGAAGCCAGTCTCATCAACTCCATCGCCAGCCATGATCTTTACATGCTGTCGTTTGAAGCTCCTTACCGGCCGACCGCAGCCCAATATACGGCGCTGACGGAAAAGGGGATTCTCTTAAACTTATCAACGCTGGCTGGCCCCTTTGACCAACATGCCATCGACAGTATCAGTAGGTTACAAGGTTTGGACTATCTGACACTGGAAGGTCCCGCGACCGCAGCCAACCTCGGCGGGCTCACGAAGCACAGCTTTGCTCGCAGCATTGAGTGGCACCATTCTCAACTGACCGATGAGCAGTTTGCACAGCTTCACGGCAGCGGTCGGTTCGCAAGTCTGGACCTCAAGGCAACTCGCCTGACCGCCAAGTCCTGGCCGCTGCTCTCGAGTATTAACGCAGCGTCACTCAGTCTCGAAAGTCCTCATATTACCGATGAGACGCTCCGTTATCTGGCGAGGAACGAGGAACTCAGCGGGATCAACTTAAGCGGTGGCGCAATCACTGATCAGGGCATCGCCGAGCTGTCTTCAGCTTCGAAGCTCGGCCATTTGCAATTGGACACAGCAACCGGGCTCAGCCTCGCGAGTGCGCGTTCTCTTTCCAGCATGCCAACGCTACGCAGCATTACCCTGCTGGATGCTTCGGACGTCACCGATGAGTGGCTCACCGAATTGACCCGACTGGAACTGGGCTCGCTCGATCTCAACCATTCGCAAGTTACCGATGCCGGGGTCGCGGCTCTGGCAAATCAAAAAGAGCTGTTTCGAATCAGCCTGGCTGGAAGTCGAGTCACCGACGCCTGCCTGTCGACGCTGGCCATGCTGCAACCCGATTACGCCGATTTGCGATCTACAGCCATCACCGATTCCGGCCTGCTGCACTACTGGATGCTGGCAGGCCCCGACGCTGATATCAGACTGCACGTTGCAGGCACACCGATCACCAAGGCCGGGGTGGATGAGTTTCTCAAGCGGTGCCCGAGCGCGATGATCATCGGCGTGCCGGGATGCGAACCGGATGCCAATCATTATTGGTTCATCCCGCTGAAGCGAAAAACTACCGCTTTGACGAAGTCCTCAGAGTTAGTCAGTCTTTCGCAGGATACACCGTGAGTTCGGTTGGCCGAGAGACTTCAGCATGCAACAGGATGAAGAGACATCACCCGGCACTACTGACCGGCCACAGACAACGATGTGGTCGTGGCTGATGAGCCCCTGGCTGCTGTTGATACTCGGGAGTGTAACCGCGCTGCTGTTGTGGGTGGGCTGTGGAGTCTGGATCGAATATCGGCGGGCGGCGGTGCTGGCCGAACTTCGAGCGTCACCCGGCCTTGATGTGAGGGACCTTGGAGACAAGCGATACCCCGTCTGGATGCCCACGTGGTTGGGAGATCAGCTCCAGAATATCTGGGATCCACGAATCGTTGACGTACCACTCGTTGTTGACGTCCTGGAGCCACTCTCTGAACGCCAATTGGACCTGCTTGTTCGCCAACCATCGATTTATCGCATGCTTTTCAGTGATGGCAGCCATGTATCTGACGAGGCGTTGCTGACGCTGTGCGAAACCCAACACTTCAAAATGCTCGAGTTCGGTCGTCCCCGGCAGCTCACTCACAAGCACTATGAGGCTCTGACCCACAATCCGAACTTGGAGGCATTGTGGAAGGCCGAGGGCCCCTTCGATCAAACTGCCCTGAATGCGCTGGAGCGAATGCGACAGCTCACAGATCTCGAACTCGCGGGCCCACTCTCGGATGCGGTTCGTGTGACTGGTCTCGGCCGGTTACCTCATTTGCGAAATCTGGAATGGCAAGATTCGCAACTGACGGACGAGCAGGTGCCCGATCTCGCCGGGTTCCCGTCACTCAGTCTGCTTGCGCTTCATAAGACACTACTGACCCGCAGATCCTGGGCAGCACTGGGATCCATGCATATCGACCAACTAGACCTCGAAAGCCCGCACATTGATGACCACCTCGCCGACGAACTGTCACGAAATCCGAATTTACGTTCTTTTAGACTACGAGGTGGTCAATTCACCGACCGCGCTCTCAGGAGGTTTCTGGAGGGCGGTCAGCGTGAATCGGTGGACACGGAAACGGGAGATCTTTCGTTGGAAACCGCGAAGCTCATTGGAAGCGTCCCGTGGCTTCGCAGACTGGAAATTCGAGGCGGCCCGCAGATCGACGACGAGATCCTGAAAGCGATAGCCCATGAACATCTCTGGACCTTGAGCATCTTGAACTCTTCGATTACGGATGCTGGTGTCGAAGCGCTGCTTCACCATTCAGAGTTGATGACTGTCGGACTGGCAAACAGCCGCATCACAGACCGCAGCCTGAAGGCGCTCAACACACTGAGGCGCCTCAACAATCTCGACCTGCGTAATACCGCAATTACGGATGACGGGCTGCGGCGGTATTACCTCTCAACGGATTTCATGTTTTTGCACAGACTGCATCTGGGCGGGACTCAGGTTTCAGCGGCGGCCGTCAAAGAGTTCCAGCAGCAGCATCCAGACTTGGTCGTTTACGGCGTTGATGGAATTGAAGCAGACGATCGAACGAAAGAGTGGTTCCGACCGCTTGATGCGACCGAGCGTCCATGAAGAATTGGTATCAACCACGCGACGCTGAAACGCAGTTCGGGAGGGCGAGGCTCCCGCCGAGCCGCTTCAAGTGGCTGGTGCGGCTCGGCAGGAGCCTCGCCCTCCCTGACGCGCCGTGCGGTTCCGTCAACCACATTACTCGCCGCGGCTCTACCCGCACGCGCACTTAATTTCTGGAATCCATATCGCAGATTCAGGTCCGGGTTTATCAATTCGCTCGGATCAGGCTGGGGGACGCTGGGCAACAATATGCACCGTCGCGCCGGATCGACACAACGCAGCCATGATACTCATTCCCAAAGCGACGGGCATACCGGCATAAAAGGCCCCCAGCAGCATGAGTCGAGTCAGGAGCGGATGTGGCTGGTTCGCGTGAGAATGCAGGATCGAGTAGAGGCCATTGCGGGGTCCTGCGCGCCACCGATTCAGGGCACTCTGCACCCAGCCAAACGGATTTTGCCGCAGCGAAAAATGATGCTCCGACTGGCACTGGAAGCCGCACTGCTCCAGCAACTGGCGGAGCGCCGCAACAGGAAAGTGATACAAGTGACGCGGCAGGTCGAGATGAAACCAGTCTGGCCCCGACCAGCGTGACTGCCAACTCGAAAAGTTCGGTACTGCGACCGAGATCGTGCCGCCGGGCTTCAACACTCGGTAGATTTCGGACAGCGTCTGGTCTGGTTGCCTGACATGTTCCAGCACATGCCAGATGACGACTCGATCAAAATAAGCGTCAGGATAGTCGGCAGCCTGCAAGTCGGGAGCAACTCGGATGTGAGCGCGAGGATCAGCGCCGAGCACGGCCTCTTTGCTGATCTCAAAGCCATGTGCTTCGCATCCATGATCGATCAGACCTCGCAACAGCACACCGCGTCCACAGCCAACGTCCAGCACTCGCGCGCCACGAGTCAACCCGCGGCTCAAGAATCGAGCGCTCCTGAAGCCCACGAGGCGCACCATCAACTCGGTCAGAAATCGAAATTTTCTACCTTCCGAGCCGTAATAGGAACGTGGATAGAACTCCACGATCTGCGCGGCAGTGGGCATGGGGTAAAAGCGGCCCAAACCGCAAGTTGGGCAGGCCACCACTTCGCTGTCCAATCCATCGACTCGAAACTGCGGCAAGGCGCTGGATTCCTGGCAAACTGGACAGGGTTCGTCGAACGCCGCCCGGGCTGAAGCACATTCGATTGCCGTGACGGCCGGGCTGTAGGTGCCAAGTGACCACTTGCCGCCCGAAGTTCGATGATGCAGGCCAGGTCGCTCGATCTGCTCGGGTTCGCAAATCGGAGCTGCCGAGAGTTGTTCGGGCATTTGAAAAGCAGTCGATGGGGGAAATCGGGGCAGGCACTACTCGGCGAAATGCTGATCGCGGCTCGTAAAGGCTCTGCCCTTAACTCTGTTAAGAAGTCTTAAAGATCGGTCCCTCAACCTGAACTGCTCAGTGCTGTGTCACAGCAAGGAATTGGGGTGCAGAAACTGGGTTGGGTAGTGTTGTCCAAGATGGCCCGCACTCTCCGTGTGCGGGTTTCTTGGGTCCGTCGGCACACGGAGAGTGCCGACCACAAGGCTGGCCACACTCCGAGCACCGAGGATCTCCAACAGCCGTCAAGATGGCGACCGGCGCCACCCAGGGACTTTTGCTACCAGCTTACCCAAACTCTGAACGGCGTTGGGTGCCACTGAATAAGCGGTGACAAAGCACTAAGGCGAACTTGTACCGCCTGATTGCACCTGCGTTTGGAGCTGCGCAACCACCTGTGGATTCAGCTTCATCGCCTTCGACAGGAATGCGTTGCCTTCACGATTGCGGCCCGCATTGCGAAGCAGGATTCCAAAATAGTAATAGGATTCGACCAGGTTCGGATTCAGCTTGAGTGCCGCCTTATAGTGTTTTGCGGCCTCGTCGATCGCACCGGAGCTATGCAGTGTGATGGCCAGATTATGATGGGTTAACGCAGCGCGCGGGTCAGCTTCTAACGACTCGCGGAAATGCTTGATCGCCTCTTGCGTCCGGCCGAGCATTACCAGACCACTCGCGAGATTGTAATGAGCCTTGGCGTCATTCGGGACAGCCTGGAGAGATTCTTCAAAGCACGCCACCGCCTCAGTGACACGCTGTGCCTGTAGCAAGAGCAAACCACGACAGGCGAGGACATCTGCAGTTCCGGGCCGTTTTGCGAGCGAGCGATCGAATTGCTCCAGCGCTTCCTGGGGACGGTTCGCATCCGCCATCGCCTTGCCCAGGCAATAGTGTCCATACCACGAATCGGGATTCAACTGCACTACGCGAGTAAACAACGCAATACTGTCGCGCCACATTTGAGTCTGGAGAGAGGTCGCAGCGGCCAACGCCAGGCATGCCGCACCGGATGCGATCTTCAATGCGACTCGCCCGCGTTTCGGCAATCGGTCCAGTAACGAGGCACCCCCCCAAACGATCGCAATCAGCAATCCCAATTGAGGAAAATACATATATCGATCAGCAATCTGTTGCTCGCCGACCTGCAGCAGCCCGATCACAGGCACCAGGGTTCCCAGGAACCAGAACCACCCCACCGCCAGCCACGGCCATCGCGTGCGTTGGGCAACTGCCACTACGGAAATGGCGATCAACAGGACGAGAGCTGCCGCGCCCGAACTCCAGGTTAATGCGTCGCCCGGGTGGAGATAGTACGCCGCCAAATCGGAAGGCCAGAACGTCTTTCGCAGGTACAGGATGTAGGCAATCGGGGTGTTCAACAGTCGCAACGACAGCGGAATCTCGTCCAGCGTGCGTATGGCACCGCCTCCCCTTTGAGCGACGATGACGGCCACCGACGCGAGGACAGACAGGCCAAACAGAGGCAGCTTCTCAGAGATCAAGGGCCAGGCGTCTCGCGCGGCCAGCAAGAACCTCTCACGGGGTGTTCGGCCGCTCGAATCTAACTGGTTCAGCCGATTCAACGGCCAGTAATCCAGCAACAGCAGCACGCACGGCAAGGTGACCAACATCTGTTTCGAGAGTAGCGTCAGAACGAACGCCCCGATCATTGCAATATACCAAAGGTGCCGCTTCTGGTGCACGTAGTGCACGTAGCACAGCATCGTCAACAAGCCAAAAAATGTGCTTAATAATTCTTTGCGCTCGGAAACCCACGCGACCGCTTCCACGTGTAAGGGGTGAATGCCAAACAAGAGCGCCACCGCTAAGCTCAGCCAGCGCTGGCCCGTTAATTCGATCATGAGCCGCGCCACCAGCCACGTGATCAGCCCGTGCAAGGCGAGATTGGTGGTGTGGAAAACTGCTGCCGAGTAGCCAAACAACTCAATTTCCAGCAACCACGACCACCAGGTCAGCGGGTGCCAATTGCAGTGGTAAAAAGTCGTAGCCGCCCAGCGAATGTTCTCAATTGAGAGCCCCTGGATGAGTCGCTCAGCTTGACCGTCCTTTTCGAGATAGATTGTGTCGTCGAGTTCAACCAGGCCAAAGGTCCAAACCGGAACATACACGAGGACAGCGACGACGACGCAAAATAGTTCGGGACCAATCCGCTTCAACAGCGACCGCCAGTCTCCTGATCTTACGTGCTCGGGAACTGAGGCAGTGGTCGAGGCGCGCATTTGAGGTTGCATTATCAACTCGGGAACCAAGGCTTCTTCGATCGCTCAATAACGAGGACTGGATGACTCGCCCTTGATTGAGGACATCGTCGTGGCCACGTGAGCCGCCGGATTGCGGCCAAGTCCCGCGAGAAGCGAGGTGACTCGGTCATCACGCGGGATTGGCCAACGACCGTTTCGCTGCAAACAGCCTGGGAACAGCGGGTTCAGCCCCCGTCTTATAGACTGACGCGAAATGTGAAGGTTTGCAGTGGGCTGGATGAACATTGAATGAAGCGCTTGTTTCAGGACCAATTGGCGCTCGATCGCTTCTCGACCGGCAATTACATCCGACGCATCGCTGCTAGCGCTACCAGGCTATGGCAATAAGCACGGACAAGTCAGACGACTCTGGTCGCTTATTAGCCAGAAGCGAATGGCGACTCTCGTCGACCATTGCTCTTCAAGCTTCCGAATAGATCGAGTACCGCCGACCGGGATCACCCGCGACAAATCATGCCGGGTACAAAAAAGAAGCCCGACCGCCACCATGCAGTCGGGCTTCTTTTGTTAGCGGAGGTACTGCGGTTGGATTACCACCAGCCGAGCTGGACGCGGGTACGGCCTCCGTCCACGCGGACTCCGACCTGTGGTCCCGGCGCATAGTAGCTCTGATACGGGGCAGAGTAGTAGCCACCGTAACCATAGGAAGGTCTTGAGTAGTAATCACCGTAACCGTAGTTGTTACCGTAGCCATGGCCGTAGGACGGACTGGAGTAGTAGTGCCTGTGGTACGGCACGTACTGCTGATCGTACCAGCCCCAATAGCCTCTCCAGTACGGCCCCTGGTCGGCCTTTGTGGTCTCCGGCATTGCCAGAGATCCCAAAGCTACGCTGCCAGCAATCAGTAAAGTTTTCAAATATGCATTCATTGGAGAATCTCCCATTGAATTTAGAGATAAAGAGTAGGATCGCGCTAGCGTTCCAGTTTTGTCTGGCTCGGAACCGGACGCTGACGCGCTCCGGCTCGCAGGCCACTGTTCTTTCGGCTTCTTAGAAGCTGTTTGCTTCAGTTCTTGGAGTCTTTCTTGCCCTCGATGAGTGCTCGAAGCTGTTTAATTTCTTCACGCAACGAAATAATTTCGTTTTCAATCCGTTCATTCTGCTCGGCAGCGCGGCGTTGATGCTCAAGCTGCATGGCATACGGCGGGATGCCGTCGAAATAGTTGTCACCGGATCGTTGCGAACGCTGTTGCTGTTGTTGATACGGGGCTTGGTATTGGGCTTGCTGAATCTCGTTGTTCCAGCGAGGCTGGAAGGCGAAACGACTGCCAAGGACCACGGGCACTTTCAGTTGTTGTTGATCGCGCCGAATGAGCAGTTCAATTTGAGCTTGCGGCTGGAATTCGCGGACCACCATAACGACGTCCGAGGTGCCTTCGACCTTCTGATCCTGGATCTGCAAAATGATGTCTCCCGTTTGCAACCCCGCTCGCGCCGCTGGGCCAGACGGATAAACATGGGTAATTGTGGCTCCCTGAATCTTGTCATCCCCTTCTTCGAGATAGACTCCCAGCCAACCACTGTCGGCGTTGGCGGCGGGCACAGTGGCAGTCACGGTATAGCGCTGGCCGCCTCGATCGATGATAATTGGGAGCGGCCGGCCAGCGTTCGCGTGAAGAAATGCCTCCAGTCGGCGCGGACTCGCGAAGGTCATGCCCTCGATCGACACGATGCGGTCGTTCTGTCGCAGACCTGCCTGCCGCAGGGCACTGTTCTGCTCGATGGTCGTGACCGTCAGGCCCTGATCTCCTTGCGCCTGGAATTGCACGCCCAGGGCGGCAGCCTTTGCGGCTTCGGCCCTGTCGCTTCTCGGCGCGGCGCGCTCGCCCTGAGCGTCCGGCCTGTCCTCTTGCCGCGCATTCGGCTGACGTTCAGCCGGTCGTTGTGCATCAGGCTTCGTTGGCGCGGCCTGCTCTTGAGCTGGCTTGGTTGTGTTTGGCTGTGCGGGCTTCGGGTCTGGCTGATTCTGTGCTGTAGCAACGGTGATCCCTACGACAGCCGCCGAGACTATTCCTAAAAAGGGGATCACTCGGGGTAGAAAGGAACGGATCCGCTTCATGTAACTTCTCCTCCAAAAGAGTTGAGCGAGTGGAGCGACCACTCAAGACGATCCTCGAGGCAGCAATAGCGATGCTGCTGGCAACAACGAGGTCGAACATGGGCAGCGGTTAGCAGATTCTGTTCCGGTGGGCTCGTGGCGTACGCCCCCGTGAGGAAGTCGGTCGAGCGCGTTCTGAGTGATCCATGCGGAATGCCGGATTATGTACGAAAATGAACGCTGAATGCCGACGGTTATCTCAGTGTCAGACTATTCAAATGAGAACGACTTTGACGAGCGAAACGCAGGTCGCTTCAGAACCATTTCGGTAGAAATCTGATCGGATTGTGCAAGCAATTCTCGCCACGAGATCGGCATCCAGGCGCGCCATCAGCCTATGGTCAGTCGGCGCTGATGTGCACGCCTTTAGGCACTTTTTTACCACTGCGGTAGTGCGCACGCTGCAAGGGCCGACGGAGAAAACAGCATTGATACTTACCACACCTGAGTCACTCTGCCCCTTCGTGCATATACCGGCACCCCGCCCAAGCACGTCCGAGCTGATCTCCATCGACCCCTATTGGACTCCACGGCCTCGGTTGGCTTCTCAAAACTGGTGCCGAGCGTTCTCGTCTCCTCGGACTCAGGAACGTCATTTGCCTGTGCCGCAGGGTAATAGCGCAAGCCACTTTGGATGAATTTCGTAGTCCGGCTTTCACCACGTACAAGCACGCCGGGCATTCGCGCCGAGTTTGGTTCCGTGAACGCGCACACAAGGAGATCTGCCATGAATCTGCTCACGAAGTTGCTGCATCTGGGCAGTGCTCCCGATCGTGTTCGCTTTGCCGTTGTGGGACTGGGGAACTTCGCTCAGACGGCCATACTGCCCGCGTTCGCGAATGCCAAAGACAAAGCGGAGCTCGCGGCCTTGGTCACAAGCGATCCTGAAAAGGCCAGCAAGCTCAGCAATGAGTACAAAGTCGCAGCCTATAGCTACGATGACTACGCTGAGTTGCTGCGCAGTGGAAAGGTGGATGCCGTCTATATCGCGGTTCCGAACTCTGAACACCGGGCCTTCGCGGAACCGGCCGCCCGCGCCAAGGTTCATGTGCTTTGTGAAAAGCCATTGGCCTATTCGGTCGCGGATGCGCGGGCGATCTACAATTGCTGCCAGAAGCACAAGGTGCGGCTCATGACGGCTTACCGACTGCACTTTGAAGAAGGAAATCTGGCTGCTATCGCAGCAGTCCATTCCGGCCAGATTGGTGAAGCGCGGCTCTTCACGTCGGTGCACACCATGCAGGTGGCTGCTGACAACGTTCGTCTCGACGCGTCGCTCGGAGGTGGCCCTTTGGAAGACATCGGTATCTACTGTCTGAATGCCGCACGCTACATCTTCAAAGCCGAACCTGAGGCCGTGACGGCTGTCGCTGTTCACGGCAAGGACCGCCGGTTCAAAGAAGTGCCCGAAGCCGTCGCGGCGACATTGCGTTTCCCGAAAGATCGCCTGGCAACATTTTTATGCGGCTTCGGAGAGACTAAGGTGTCTGAATACCGAGTGATCGGCACTGAAGGCATACTGACGATGGACCCCGCATTCACCTGGAATGCCGCTATCGAGCAGACGATCACGCAGCAGCAAAAGTCGAAGACGACGGTCTTCAAGCACCGGGATCAGGTGGCTGCGGAACTGATCTATTTCTCCGACTGCATTCGCCAGAATAAGGACCCGGAGCCATCAGGCTGGGAAGGTCTACTGGATGTGCGCATTATCGATGCGCTGCGCAAATCTTATCTCACGCAGCGAACCATCAAGCTGCCACCGCTCGCGAAGAAGACCCGGCCAACTCGTAAGCAGTCCATCGAGCGAAAAGCCGCCGGGAAACCCAAAGCGGTTAAGGCGCCTGCGCCATCCAAGGGGTAGGTTTCGAGGTGTCAGTTGTGTTTCGTGCTGAGAGTATCGACCACGGCGCGGTATTATCCAACTTGCGATGTCGAAATGTGCTTGGTCGCTCCGGCTGTTCGGTTGCGGCAAACCGGAGTGCTAATGCCACAAGACATTACAACTTCAGCTTCTTGTCGCTCAACGAACAGCTTCGGCCTGAAGCTTCAGACAATACGTGTTCAAGGACTCTGCAACGTTCCGACCAAATCGAGTGATCCAGTCGTCCAACTCCGGCATCATTAGATAGAGGGCCCCGTCACCACCAAGCATCACGATCAGGAGCGGATCCTGAACTACCCCCACTGGCGCCAGTCGAGATTCGCGTGTATACTCTCGCCATTTGGAAACTCGGCCAAGGCTGAGTTGCCGAGCTGCTTCTGCGGGACAAAACACGATTGTGAACGGCTCCGATCCATCGACTGTCCCGATCTCGAGATTGCCAAACTCTTCAATGAATGATCGCTGAATAATACTCAACGAGTAACCCGCAGCCGTCAGTTCGGCGAACTCCTTCAGGCAATTGACACGTCGACCCGAATGCCATCCAACTTGCTCCAGGCAGGCAGTTGTAGCACGGCTAAGCTCAAGAGGGACCGGCCCCGAAAAGGTAAAGGCTTCTTGCTCGATTAAAGGTATCTGCCTGAACTCTCTGCATTCACAGATCGCGTTTATCGCATCGTAACGGTCAGAGCCGATAAAGACTAATACGCCATCACCTCCCCCGTAAACTGCACCACCTTCATCAATCAGCAATTCGTAATGTCCATTTGAGGTAAATCCGATTGGAAGCAATTTACGAGCAAGCGATCGTTCGTATTCAGCGATATACTTGGGACCACCTAAGCATGAAGCGTCCTGCAAAAACTCCGTACAGTTTCTGTAGCCAGCCACGATCGGTACATCAATGGCAAACTTGATGCCGCCAAATTCTCGGGCAAAGTTTATTGCACTGAAAAATGGGTTATAGCCCTTTTCGATAAGTGTGTTCACATAGGCGTCTGTGCTTAATTGCGTGCCGGGAGACCATCCGGCCGCCGTGAGCACGTCGATTGATTGGAATGTTAGTGGAATCACGCGAATGTCCTGACTGCAGTCGCAATGGGTAGCCCCGGTTGTCGCGCGTACGGGCTACCGGAGTGGCACTGCCACAAGAAGTTACAATCTCGGCTTCTTGTCGCTTTGCGACCCCGGCAGGCCGAGTACAACCAACCGGCGCCAACCGCGAGAGTTGCGTCGTTCAGGTCGCTCCCGGCGAAACGTCAAAAAAATGTTTGTTCGTCGCGCCTAGAAGATTGGCAGTGGCTGACCAATACACAGGGGAAATGGCCGGCCCTGCAGGTCGTGGATTTCAAATGTCGTATCAATCCCCAGAGCATGGAAGATCGTGGCGTGCAGATCTTCGGGGCCGCACGGCAGTTCGGCGGGGGCGGAGCCGCGAGCATCAGAGCTGCCATACACCTGGCCGCCGCGGACTCCTCCACCCGCAAAGACCACGGAATAGCATCCTGGATAATGGTCGCGGCCTGCTGCGGGATTGATGTTCGGCGTGCGACCGAACTCGGTCATTATAATAACCAGAGTTTCATCGAGAGTTCCTCGGTCGGCCAGATCGGTCAGGAGCGCCGACGCGGCACGATCAAGCGGCGGTAGCAGATCGTTCGTCAATCGCTGGAAATTGTTAGTGTGCGTGTCCCAGTTATCGCCAGACGATCCATTCAAATCTCCCACCGAGCAGTAAACGGTGACGAGCGGAACTCCGGCCTCGGTCAGTCGGCGCGCCTGCATCACACTTTGCGAGCAAATATGATCGCCATAAGCCTCACGCATCGAACGAGGTTCGCGACGTAGATCGAAGGCCGCACGCACCTGAGGTGAGAACAGCATGTTCATCGCCTTCTCGCGATTGCGTTCTACCTGCGACGCTGGACTCTGCAGCCGGACCTGCGAATCAAAGGTTTCCAGCGTCGATAATAGTTCTCGGCGAGATGTTAACCGCGATTCATTCACGCCCGGTGCCAGATTCAAGTTTACTTCCGCACCCGCTGGCGAAACTCCCTTATACGGCGTCCCCTTCGCTGGGCGGACGTAGATCGGATCGTACTGCGCTCCCAGAAATCCGCCGTATTGGCCATTCAACAGGCCGCGATCTGCAATCTGATACGGAATACTGATCGTTCGTGGTAACGCATCGCCCAACGACGTGACGGCCGCTTCGTCGTCATCCGCAACCTTAGCGTCAGCAGGTATATCGCCGTCGATCAATGCGAGTTGAACATCGCGAAAGACAGTATCATCATACGACGTATTGCCGGGACCGTTCAGCATCGCCAGCGTCAGATAGCGCTGGCCGGCCGAGAAATACAGTGTGAAATTGTGAGACTTGTCGAGCCGCGACAACTCTTCCGACAGGGCCACCCGCTTCCCATCAATCCATACCCCTCCCTGAACTTGAGCGGCCTCGAGAATCGAACCGTTCGCACCGACGCGTGCCGACAACTTCAGGGGACCACTCGCATTCTCGAAATGCTTCTTGCGGATCTGATCGAGGTCAAACGTGATGAATTTATTGGCGTGCGCACCAAAACCAGCGTGAGGTCGATTCGGTTCTCCATCGCCTGACAGAAAAAGGTTTCCGCCGCGGCCGTGAGTGTCGCTTCCCCAATCACCCGCCGTGCCGTCTCCCGAAATTGATCCGGTAAAGTCTCCGACGGGTCCGTTCACCTGGCGAGTCAGCGGCGTTCGAGCCTGACTCGACTCGGCAATCATTCCGATCAATTCGACGGTCTCATGATTCGTGTAACCGTCCTGCCGCCCGAACGTACCGACCGGGAAAGTGCCAGGACCAAGGACATCGGTGCTGAGACTGACCGCCTTGATCACCTTGTCAGCGGCTCGCTCGCTGGCTGGTTCAGAACGTGCTGCGGTGACCGGTGCGGTCTGCGGATCACTCACGTTGTCCGCTCCCGGATCCATTCCAGTCTTCGAGCGGACGAGTGCGACCTGCGAACCGAGCGACGGCCAGTCGGCGCGGGAGGGCATGATTGGGGGCAATCCCAACACCATCGGTTGGTGTCCCGTCAAATTCCAGTAAGCCGCCTCGCGATGATCGGCAGCCTTGTGACAAACGCTGCGCACGATCGCCAGGCGATCGACTTGCCGAGCCAGTAACGGCAGGTGCGGCCCGATCATTGTGCCTGGAACTGATGTCATGATCGGAAGGAACGCGCCGCGAATTTCTGCGGGACCGTTCGGCTTCAAATCCCAAGTATCGAGATGACTCATCCCGCCCCAGGCAAATAGCACAATGCACGATTTTGCCCGTCCAAATCCGTCTAATGAGGCGGTTCCGGCACCTCGCACTGGACGAGAACTCCCGGCCAGAAGCTGCGGGATCGTTAGCCCGGCTGCTCCCAATTGAACGAACTGGCGGCGAGTTTGACCGGACCTGGAATCACCGACGCGAGAGGAATCCATGTAAGTTCTCCCGGAATTTCGACGTTCAGAACCGCGAAAGCTCAGTCCAGCAAGTCGAGCTTGGCCAGTTCAAGATGAGACATCATTTCTTGTTGAGCCCCGAACACATCGCGTCGTCGTATCGCCTCCAACACGCGACGATGCCCGCTGACAGCTCGTTCGGCCCCCGTCTTGAAGTTCGTTCTGGAGAACGATTCGCGCAACAGCTCGGCAAGCGTTCCGAGGAACATGCCAAAAACCGCGTTACCCGTTGAGGCCGCAAGGAGCGAGTGAAATCGCAAGTCGGCATCGATCTGTTCGGACAGCTTGAGAGCAGTCGCCTGAGCATGGATCGCGGCTGCCATCTGCTCCATCTGCTCCACCGTCGCGCGTTCTGCAGCCAGACCGGCGATCGCTCGCTCCAAAGGAAGACGAACTTCAATCAGGTCGAGCAGCGTGCCATCGCTCCGCTTGACCAGCGAGACCATCGTATCCACCGCAAATTGGGCCGTTGCGGGCTTCACTCGTGGCTTGCGCCCCTGAGCCACTTCCACCAACCCCTCGGCTCGCAGCATTCGCATCGCTTCGCGGATGACCGTGCGGGAAACGCCCAGCATCTGAGCGAGTCCCCCTTCCGGGGGAAGCTCCCCACCGGGAGCAAATTCCTTGCTCAGGATTCGAGCCCGCAGTTGCTCCAGCACCTGATCAACAAGCGCAAGTCTTTTCTGCACAGGCGGAAACGACGGACCAATCTCCGTAATCATGCTGCATGCTCCGCGCCAAACCGAACTGGCTCTCCACTCTAGCAGATAACATATATGATATGTTATGTGTCGGCAAGACAATTACCCGAATTGAAGACAGCGACTGCTCGCCTACCGATTCCTGGAGCCATTCGCTTCCAGCCAGAACACCGCCAATGCATGGCTGGCGTCCTTAGTCCCGGCCATCGCCTGAAGAACGCGGAGAGGTGGTGAGTGTTTGCCGCCGAAACGTGGGGCACGTTTCCAACGTGCCTGAAACGAAGCACGATGGAATCGTGTTCCACAAAAGAATCACAGCCTCGGAGCGTTTCAAAACTCTCGCCGCCACAAGCCGCCACAACCTGATCAGCACATGGCGAAAGAACCACATCCAAGCACTCTGCGATCAAATGCTCAAACGAACGGCAGTCGCTCCGACTTGATGAAGCAGAAGCCTCTTCGACGGACTCGCCGAGGGACCTTCTGTAGCTGGGGACAAGAGTCACAGCTCAGAGATTATGCTCAAGTTGTGACCGGCAGCCTTCTGCCGCTCGGGCAAGTTGGCGCGATTCTTTTCCCTGCTTGAGGACCAGCGGTTCAAACCCCGTTGCTACTTCACCGACATGGATCCAACAGTCATCAGTCGTGTTCGCCTCCGCGATATCGTGCCGGACGACTTGCCGAGGATGTACGAATTCAATCTCGACCCGGACGCCAATCGTCTCGCAGGGACTATCCCCCGGAGCGCCGATGCTTTTAAGGCCAACTGGGAAAGCGCACTGGCAGACTCGAACGTCGTTGCCAAAGCGATTTCAGTAGGCGACCTGCTGACAGGCTATATTTCTTGTTTCAAACGTGATGATAGTTATTCTGTCGGCTATTGGGTGGGCAAGAATTTCTGGGGACAGGGTATCGCTTCCAGAGCTTTAGAGTTGCTCTTGAACGAGGTTACGATTCGTCCCTTGTACGCCCAGGTTGCGACTAGTAACTGGGCGTCGCTAAGGGTGCTACAGAAACACGGTTTCGTGATTCAACGCGTCCAAATAGAGCCTGCAGACGATCGTTATCTCGAATGCGAAGTGGCTTTTCTCGTTTTGGAATGAGTGGTTTGGAGGACGGTCCTCAAACCGCGCCGAAATAGAAATTACGCTGGGTGGCCCGTGATACTCTAGCGACATTCGTACGATCGACTTTCGAATGACGTTCAACCAGCACAAGCGGAGTCGCTAATGCCCTTCGATCAAGCACTCGCCGCTCGCATCCGTAACACTCTGGCCCGCAAACGTGGTATCGAAGAGAAGAAGCTGTTCGGCTGTGTCGGCTTCTTGCTCAACGGCCACGTGCTCGCTGGCGTCTGGAAGGACTCGTTGATTGTCCGTCTCAGCCCTGACGTCTACGAGGATCTGCTGAGAGCTCCGCATGTCCGCGAGTTCGATATTACCGGCAAGCCGATGACAGGCTGGGTCGTCGTCGAACCAGAAGGCATCGAAGACGATGATTCGTTGAGAGGTTGGATCGGACTGGCGACGAGTTTCGTGAAAACATTGCCGAAGAAGTGAGCCCGGCTATCCTCAGCGGTTGTTCAATACGTCATTTCTGCAACTGGCCGAGTCCTTGCTCGCCTATTGTCAGCTCATGAACGAGGCCTGGGCGTTCGGAAGGTCGCGGGGTGGCACTGCCACAAGACGTTACTATTTCAGCTTCGTGTCGCTCTGCGACTCCGATAGGCCGAGTACAGCCAACCGGGGTCACCCGCGTGTGGCTCTAAATTGGATTGATGTACTGTAGATCCGCTGAGCTGCAACCTATGATTCCGCCCAGGGGAAGTGCTTTCCAACTGGAGCCCGTCGCATGAAATGCCATTTGACTATTGGTCTGCTGCTCGTACCCATCGGACTCGGGTCGCAGGCACAGGCTGGAATGCCGGCCCTCTTGCCTTCGAGCTGGACGGTCGACACCGAGTGGGAAGAGCAGCATCCGCCGGGTGAGAACCTGGCAGTTCATTCGCAGGTGCAGACACTGTCGTTTTTTGTCGTGGCCTTTCTGGTGGGCACGAAATGCCTGCAGTGGATCTGGAATGCCGCACGCAAGGACTTTCCGTTCTTGCCGCAACTGGGTTATGGACGTGCGCTGAGCCTGACGCTGTTGTGGGGCTGCTTGTTTGTAGTCGTGCTGACGATGATCAGTGGAGCTCGCGAGTTGATGACGCCGGGCGCGTGGCGAAAGTCCGGTTGGACTTATCAGCTGGAGAACAGTCCCACGCAGCGCGATGGTGAATCGTCGCCGACGGCCAACTCATCTGTATCCCCTTAATCGCCATCCTGGGTCGATCAGTCTTCAGAGCTTAAAGAGATCCATCCCCTGTAAGCCAGGCAGCACCATGACATTGGAAGATCCGGATACGGTGGGTCACCTCCAGCCACGCAAGAATGACCGGTTAACGATCGGGAGGGTCATAGCCATCTTGGCTGGCATTGTACCTTTTATCCTGGTCTGCACATTGCCTTACGGCGAAGACTTTGCCATGGGCTGGTGGATGTTCCCACTGAGAACCATCAGCCGCGTGACTGTTGATATTCCATCGCTGGTTGTCGGGACAATTGCGTTTGTGGGCTTCACGATTTGTACGCACGTTACTGGTCGCTGGGTCGCCAGCTGGATGCCCTCCGGAGTCTTGCCCGGCTCACACTGGACCAAGCGGCAGACGTACTCTCTTGTCGGACTGGTCGTTCTGATGTTTGCCCTGGGAACCGCTCTGGTCGGGGGGGTGCATCAAGTGGTCTGGTTGATGTCCGCCCGATCGGCACCAAGCCTGATCATTGATGACGAGGATGAGATACTGCCTCCGGTGGCTGCAGTTCAGACAAGTGCCAATAGGTCTGAGAACAAGAACCGGCTGAAGAACATGGGATACGCAGTCTTCAACTATGAAGAAACTTACAGATTTCTACCAGCCGGACGCTCGGAGTCGGCGTCAGGAACTCCACTGCATGGCTGGCCGATTCAACTGAGTGGGTTTCATGTCTATTCCGCCCGCGGGGTCGATTGGAACAGACCGTGGAACGAAGCTCCCAACGACCAGCTGTTTCGCTGCCAGCTTCGCTGCTTTGTGAACCCCACCATGCCCGGGAAGCTCTTTGATGCTGATGGCTACGGTCTGAACCATTTCGCAGCCAACGTGCACGTGTTCCCACCTTTCCGATATGGCGAAAAACCCACTGTAGATGGTCGACCGGTTGGCATGAAGGTGAGGGAAATCAGAGACGGAATGAGCAACACGATTCTGCTCGGCACTGCACGAGGCAACTTCAAGCCTTGGGCTTCTCCTGATGGGTTGCGGGATCCGATGTTAGGTATCAACCGCAGTCTTGATGGCTTTGGCGGAGCCCCTGGCAGTCCGGCCGCCATGTTCGAGATGGGCGATGGTTCGATACGCACATTGAACTCAAAAGTCGACCCGGCGGTGCTCAAGGCACTTGCGACACCCAATGGTGGTGAGCCCACGCCGGACAGCCCTTGATTCAACAATTGGATTGTGTCTGGTCACGGCAGCACGATGTTGCCAGTCAGAAGACATTGGGTGTACCGGAAACCGTGAGCGTCCGCGGTGTGAATTCTCGAGCGCTG
Source organism: Planctomycetaceae bacterium (assembly GCA_021732995.1). Lineage (GTDB taxonomy): Bacteria > Planctomycetota > Planctomycetia > Planctomycetales > Planctomycetaceae > AM-0621. The sequence continues at coordinate 80,702 of JAKFWA010000071.1, forward strand.
GGTGGCCTCGGTTGCCCGTATTCGGGCTACCGAGGTGGCGCTGCCACAGGAAGCCACCACTTCAACTTCTTGTCGCTCTGCGACCCCGGTAGGCCGAGTACAGCCAACCGGGGCCACCCGCGATTGCATCGCTTAGATCACTTCACGTGCTTGGCAACAAAGCCACAATTTCATTTGTTGAATTTGTTCAGAACAGAACAGGTAGCCACTTTTCTGTCTTTGCAAACCCAAAACAAGGGCTTTGCCACTATGCTCGCCACGATCGTGATTATTTCTTGGGGCGAAATCATCCACTGCGAGCATGTCTTTCCACTTGCAACGTAAACTAGAGGTTGTGCGAGACCTGTAGACAATTATCGAGAACTTGAGTTGGACCAACTTCAGACCCGTTAGGACCAAGTCATGTCATCCAATTCACTGCGGACGGCGATAGCTGTATCTTTTGCGTGCGCCCTCGCTGCATCGGCCTCCGGTCAGGGGTCTGATGTCGCAAGTAGTCCAGATGCGCCGGGCCCTCGAATCCTGGCTATTCTACAGACTCCACAAACTGCGGCTTACCCGCCCAACTTTGTCGCGCTTAGCAGCAAGCTGGAGCTAGTGCAGCGACCTAAAGAGCTTCCCGTTCAAACAAAACTAGCGCTGGACTGCGGGGGCAGCATGATCGCGATTCAGGGATCTGGCAGAATGTGGCACTCAAAAGACGGTACCGCCTGGGACGCGATCCTGGACTGCGGAAAACGCCCCTGCATTGAGCATCTCACGTCGGCCACGTTTTCACCGCAGACTAATTGCGTGTACCTCGTGTCTAGAAAAGACGAAGGATACATTTATCGCTTCTCACATAAAAACCAGTCTTTGACGCCTTTTATAACCTTGAAAGGCGAGGACGTTGGGGCAATCGCTTTTGACAGTGCCTCCTCCACCTTGACGGCAATTTATGTCGCCGAAGGAACTGACATGTACGGTCTTGTTGCTTTTGATTTAACAGGTAAAGAGCTGAATCGCAGGACTCACAAAGACAAAGAACTGTCAGAAATGCTCGCAGTGGCACCAAGCGATATCACCAGCGCTCTGACTATGGTGGTGAGCGGAGAATCCCTGCTCTTAATTGCCGTTGACGACAAAAAGATACCAAAGAGTTTCAAGCTATTCTGTTACCGTCACAACACCAAGAACTTGGCGTATAGCGGCCGCGAAACTGTCACCGTCGACTTAATGCGCTGAGAGTCGTCGCTCGACGCGACTGCGCATTGAGTTTCAACCTGTCCACTTCGTGTCTGCATCAACATGCCTCGCTGGGTGGCCTCGGTTGCCCGTATTCGGGCTACCGCGGTGCGCAGCCACAGGAAGCTACCACGTCACTTCTTGTCGTTTTGCGACCCCGGTAGGCCGAGTACAGCCAACCGAAGCCAACCGCGCGTTCTGTGACTCCAACTCTGAAAGGGCGCCACTGGCTTCTCAAGTGCAGGAATTGGGCACTGGCAGAGCGAGTGGCACCCAGTTCCTTCATGTGACAGAGCACCAGGTTGCACCCTCGAGAATTCTCAGCGACCACCCGGACTGGTTTTCGGGCCGGATGCGTCGCGCGGCTTTCCGTGCCAGTCGTACGGCCAGAGAGTCGTCGACGTGAAGAAGTCGGTGTGCAAGCGAATGAGGCGTAGATCCTTGCCGTCGCCCGTATCGTTTCGCGAGCCGCCGCCGTAGAACAGATAACCCACATCGTCGACGAACGTCAGGGAATGCTGCAGGAAGCCGTCGTCACCGTCGGGGGCACAGCCGATCAGACGAAAGTTGTCCCAGGTGCGGCCGCCGTCGCGACTGATCAGCGAAGCGAGCTGGCGGCGATCTTTGGCTTTCTTGCCGGGGTACCACGAATGCACCACGGCCGCCAGCGTTTTGCCATCGGGTAGCACGACGAGTTTGGGAGGATTGTCGCCGCCGCCCAGCGGGAGCACGGCCTCCGTCTTTTCCCAGGTAACACCGTTGTCGCTCGAGAAGCTCAAGCGGTAGAAGGGCCATTCGTGGCGGCTGATAAACACCATACGCCCATCACCCAGGTGGGCCAGTGCCGCTTCTCCGAGCCGTTTGCCGGCGACACTTCCCACCTCGCGCCACGTGCCACCGTGATCGTCGGAACCGTAGATCTTCGCGACGCCGCTGAAGTCGGAAAGCGCTTCGAGTAGCCAACCCTTGTCGGCCACGATGAGCGTATGATTGTTCGCCGAGAATGGACCGATATCGACCGGTTCACTCCAAGTCTTCCCTTCGTCGGCCGAAGAAATAAATTGTCGTTTGCGGTCGACGATCACACCCTTCTCGTCGCACGTCCAACGACTGAAGGCCATTCCCAAGCGACCGTCCTGCATCCGTACGAGGGCCGCTTTGCCGAACGCCGTTTGAGCATCGCCGTTCAGTATCAACCTCGCATCCGACCAGCCCGTGCGACCGTCCCGCGACGTGCGCTGCCAAAGTGATGTCCCGGCGTGATTGCGACGCTTCTCGGCGTTGGCGACTTGATACGTCAGAAGCAATTCCCCCGAGTTCAATAAGACCGCGGACGGCCCAGAAGGAAATGTCTTCCCCGGCGCGATGAGCACTTCGGCAGCCAGGTGCGACACCATCGGCAGCGTGGCCGATGATGGGGAAGTAGCCGATTCCCCGTCACCCTTCTTGTCGAAGACCGCAACTCGATGCTCATAATTTGTTGATGGTTTCATACCACCGTCGTCAAAGTGTGTAACGTCGGGACCGGTCGTTCCCGCCGGATACCACTCACCCCCCGCCTCGCGTCGCCAGATGCGGTATCCTGTTTCGTTGGTGGCGACATCGTCCCATTCCACGCGCAAGTGGGCCGGTGAAGCCGCCGTATGCCGCAAGTTCTTCGGCACCGCCAAGCGGTCGCTGTTGGATGAAGGAGGTGCCGCCACGGCGGACGAGAGCAAATAAACCATTCCGGCCGTAAGGCCAAGCATTTGCATTTTCATGGTATACCATTTCCGATTGTGCAAATCTCTCAGTCCGAAGCCGGACGCGGAGCAGCAACAGGCGCCTGCTTCATGTCGAGGTATCAGCAGCCCACAATTCGTAGCCGTGAGCCAGTGATTCCGCAACTCGTGCTCTGTAACAGCTTGGTGCGTGGGTGCCACTGGCTTCGCCAGTGCCCAATTCCTTGTTCCGACAACGCACTAGTGCCACTTTTGCCCGCGCCGCATCACCTTCAAGGAGTGTAGTCCTTGGAGATACCGTAGCACGGGGTGGTATTACCCCAAGACGTTACAATTTCGACTTCCTGTCGCTCTACGACCCCGGTAGGCCGAGTACGACAACGGGGGCCATCCGCCGCTTGCGGAAGTGATCGCTCTTTCGAGAGGCCCACGCACAGATGACTTAGCGCTGCGTGGCGTCGTTTGCGAGTGGCGTTAGGGATGCTTGGCCAAGGACCAGCCGGAAGATCACCGGATGCCGAAGCGCCAATCCCAGCCACATCAACACTCCGATGATGATCGGAAAGTACCAGGTATCGTCGACTCGCAGGTGGGTCCACAAAGCCCCGCCGAGATACCCGGTCGTCAGAATCGCGCCGATAAACGCCGTGCGCGGGATCAGATAAAGGACCGTGACGGACACTTCAATAACGCCCAGGGTCGTCAACAGATTCAGCGGAATCTGCAGCTTCGTCATCATGTCGGCCTTGCCGGGGAAGTCCATGAACTTGGGAACCCCGCTGGCCCCAATCAGGAACAGGCCGACCAGTACGGTCAGCGTCCAGCCGATAATGCGTTGTGTTTTCGTTGGCATGTTTATCTCCGAAGTGATGTGTAGACCCAAGGTGGCCCGGCCGCCCTCTACGAGTTCTCTGGGCCACCCGCGGCACAAGTCACGCGGCTGACCCAGTACTCCCGACCTGAATATCCGCAGGCAGCCTCGGTTGCCATCTTGAGGGCTAAAAGAGTGCACAGCCACAAGAAGCGTATCACTCCATCCATTGCATGGGCACTCATACTGATGGCAGCCAGATGTGCCTTCGAGCGGAACTCCACCTGCATTTCGTCGCTCTGGCCGGTCTCCCGTGCCGAGCATGATTCAGAAGCAGACATCGACGAAGGATGGAAAACGCGATGAAGTGCACATACAACTGCTCACCAAAAATTCCCTGTTGGTTTCTCAGGAGCAGAATCTTGAACGACCCCAACCGAAACCGCAGTTTCTTGTGGCTGTGCCGCCCACGGTGCGGGAATCGGCCGATCGTTTGTATCCCCTGAAAATCAACTGGCCGGATTATTATCCGCCGCGCCGGAGCCGTAAGCCGCGCGGGTTCTGAAGTTCACGTCGTTCGCCGCGACCTTGTGACCGGAGTTGTCGGACGACAATCAAAGGGAAACAGCATGACACCTGTAGAGCCTTCTCAATATCAATATCGCGACCTGGGTGGTCTCACACAGATCCTGAAGGTGGCTCTGCTGGTTTACCTGGGAGTCACTACCATTAATCTGTGGTCGAGCTGGCTGCAGATCGATTTGCTGGAACGGATCAAAAGCGGTGGTGACTTTACGCAGGCTGAGGCCGACGCAAACGATTCCAGAGAGGCAGTCCTGGGCGTGGCCTACCTGCTCGTCATGGCCATTACGGGTTTCATCTTCTTAAGATGGACCAATCTTTCCAAGAAGAATGCGTATGCCCTGGGCGCAACGGATATGGTGATATCACCAGCATGGGCGGTTGGTTGGTATTTTGTCCCAGTTGCAGCGCTGTGGAAGCCGTATCAGGCGGTCAAAGAAACATTTCAGGCCTCAAATCCTGAACACTCGGGTGCCTGGCAGGACGCGCCAACGCCGGGCCTGCTCCCGCTGTGGTGGTTCCTGTGGATCGTGTCATGCATCCTCGCCCAAATGAGCTTCCGCTTGTCCAATCTCTCAGAATCCGTTGATGGCTTTATCCTGGGTACCTGGCTTCAGATCGGCAACGAATTGCTGGATATTCCACTGAGCATCGTCGTATTTATTCTAGTGCAGATGCTCTATTCCTGGCAGACAGAGAAACATCAGGCGCAGGCACCTGTCGCTTCTGCGGAGCTGTGGTAGATTGCCCGTTGACTGGCTGCTGGAAGAATATGCTCGTTCAGATCGACTTGGTGATTGTCTGTGCTTGTTGTTTGAGCAAGGAGCCTCGGTATGCTTGTTCGATTGCTCAACTTCTATTAGTAGACTCTTACGCAAAATCGGAAGAGACCGAGTGACAGGTTAAATGAAACTGGTGCGCGAATGGCCGAATTGAGTCCTCAAACGACGCCTGAGCCCGGCCGAATTCACCGTCCTGCGACCTCGGCGGACCGGTCGGGTTGGATGCGCTGGCTGCCAGGGTTGAAAATACTTCGCGAGTATCAACCAGCCTGGTTCAAGCACGACCTCGTTGCCGGTGTGGTAATGACCACAATGCTTGTGCCCGTCGGCATCGCATACGCCGAGGCATCGGGATTGCCTGGTATCAACGGCCTCTATGCGACGATTGTGCCTCTGCTGGCTTACGCCGTGTTTGGACCGAGCCGCATTCTTGTCCTGGGACCAGACTCATCGCTCGCACCACTAATTCTGAGCGTTGTGATACCGCTGTCCCGGAACGACCCCGAACACGCAGTCGCAGTCGCCAGCATGATGGCCATCGTCGCTGGTGTCGTCTGCGTTGCGATGGGCCTGTTGCGACTCGGGTTTGTGACCGAGTTGCTCTCCAAACCAATCCGCTATGGATATATGAATGGTATTGCACTCACGGTGCTGTTGAGCCAGATCCCCAAACTCTTCGGCTTTTCGGTCAAAGCGGATGGACCATTACGCCAGGCTTGGGGGATTATCAACGCGATCCTCGCGGGCAAGACGAATAGCGTTGCTCTCGCCATCGGCGCCAGCGCCCTGGTTCTGATCCTGTTCCTCAAGCGATACCCACGCGTGCCAGCGGTTCTGGTTGCTGTGGTCGCGGCCACGTTGGTGGTCGGCATCTTCAATCTGGATGAACGAGCGGGCGTGTCCGTGCTGGGGTCTCTCCCTCAGGGATTACCCGTGTTGCGCATTCCGAGAATCGGCTTCGACGAGATGGTGCTCATTTTGCAAGGAGGCCTGGCGGTAGCACTCGTTTCGTTCGCGGACACGAGCGTGCTGTCGCGCGCCTATGCAGCGAGGCTGAAAACTCCGGTCGATCCCAATCAGGAGATGGTCGGGCTCGGCCTCGCCAATCTGGCAACTGCGTTTTTCCAGGGCTTCCCGATGTCGAGCAGCTCGTCACGTACTCCGGTCGCCGAAGCGGCCGGAGCTCGAACACAACTGACTGGCGTCGTCGGAGCCGTATGTACCGCATTACTACTACTGGCTGCGCCGAATCTGTTGCAGTCGTTACCGCAAGCGGCCTTGGCAGCCGTTGTCATCGCCGCCGCTATCGGCTTGTTCGAGATCAGTGAGTTGCGTCGCATCTATCGCATGCAGCGCTGGGAGTTCTGGCTGTCGATGGCGTGCTTCACTGGCGTGGCTGTGATTGGAGCGATGCCGGGCATTGCGCTGGCCATCGGAATCGCCGTCATTGAATTTCTTTGGAGTGGTTGGCGTCCGCATTCCGCGATACTTGGCCGCGTTGATCAAGTAAATGGTTATCACGATATCACCCGTTACCCGGAGGCACGCCAGGTTCCGGGGCTGGTGTTGTTTCGGTGGGATGCTCCACTCTTCTTTGCCAACGCAGAGCTGTTTCACAACCGCGTGCTGGATGCCGTGGCCTCAGCCAAGGATCCGGTTCGCTGGGTTGTTGTGGCCGCAGAGCCAGTGACGAGCGTCGATGTGACGGCAGCGGACGCGGTGAATGATTTGGATAGAGTGCTCAACTCCGCAAACATCGAGTTGTGTTTCGCCGAGATGAAAGACCCTGTGAAAGATCTGCTCAAGCAGTTTGGCTTGTTCAGTCAACTTGGCGAACATCTCTTCTTCGCCACGATTGGCGAGGCCGTGAATAGCTATCGCGAGACCTACAACATTGAATGGGTCGACTGGAAAGATCGCAATCCGTAACCGCAGGGCCACCCTGCGTCGATTCAACTGCCCCTTGTACGTCCAGCAGACGCAGGTAATGGCGCAGATTGGCGAGTGACGGATGTCAGTCCCATGAGTAATCCAGCCAATACCATCAGAAAATTTACATCCCTCGCTTACCAACTTGTATCACTACTACCGCATCATCATTCTCAATCCCAGTTGGATCGTCACCTGGCAAATCGCTACGTTGCATGGCAGTTGAAGTCACATCTCAATTTGCTTGAGGGAGCCTCGGATGTCTCGATTACTTGTCCTCACACTGACGTTGTTGCTGGTCCCGATGACCGCGACAAAAGGAGTGGATGTCGTGGTTCCGAATGCTGATGACTCAGTCGCGGACGTCATGTTGGGGATTCATGGAGGGATCGGTGACGCCGATCAGGAATTGTCGCCAGAGGTCGACAAGCAACTGCGAGCCGCGATGGAAGAGGCTCTCAAGAAAGGGGCTGCGAAGCTGCAATCCGGCGGTTCAAGTTTAGACGCAGTCGAAGCGGCGATTCGCGTGATGGAGGATTCACCGTTGTTCAATGCCGGAAAGGGCGCGGTCTTCACTCACGAAGGACGGAACGAACTCGATGCGTCGATCATGGAGGGCAAGACAAAACGAGCGGGTGCTGTCGCTGGTGTCACGACCGTGAAGAATCCGATCACGGCCGCGCGGGCTGTGATGGAGAAGTCCAAGCATGTTTTGCTAACCGGTCGCGGAGCTGAAGTTTTCGCCGAACGCCAAGGGCTCGACATTGTCGATCCGAAATACTTTTGGACCGAACACCGTTGGAAAGCAATTCAACAGATCTTGGAGCAGGAGAATGCTCATGAAAAGGCACCAGAGAAGAACAAGCGCAGCGACGCTTCGCCCGGCGACCTGTTGTTACAGAGGAAGATTGAGTATGGAACCGTCGGCGCGGTGGCACTCGACCATGGTGGCAATCTGGCAGCGGGGACATCCACCGGCGGTATGACCAACAAAATGTTCGGCCGAGTCGGGGACTCGCCGATCATCGGTGCGGGAACCTACGCCGACAACGAGGCCGCTGCGATCTCTTGTACGGGTCACGGCGAATTCTTCATTCGTTATTCGGTAGCCCATGAGATCGTCGCGCAAATGAAATATAAAGGCGTATCCGCTCAAGCCGCCGCGCACGACGTTATCAACGTGCAACTGAAGAACGCTCACAAAATGAAACCCGATGATGCAAAAGGCGCGGCGATCGTGCTCGACAAAGCTGGCCGGTTCACGACTGCTTACAACTATCCAGCCCTCTTCCGAGCATACATCACCAAGAGCGGCGAAATCCGCATTCGACTCAATCAAAAGTAGCAGGCACATTCCATGTGCCGTAGCCCTTGAGCTGCTCACTTTCGGTCAATCAAGGGATGTCAGCGGACGGCACATGGAATGTGCCTGCTACTGGGCGTTGATGAAGATGAAACTCGCTGAGTGGCACCGGTTGCCCGTTTATAAGGCTACCGCGGTGGGATGGCCACAGGAAGCTACCACTTCAACGGCTCTTCGCAACACCCGGGGGTGGGTGGCAAAAAAGTGGACATTCTGGTTCTCTGCAGGTCTTGAGTTACCAAGTCATGACTTTGCAGAGCGCGCAGAATGTCCACGAAGGTGTTGTATCGAGCG
>JAKFWA010000070.1 GCA_021732995.1 Planctomycetaceae bacterium
GTATTGCGATACCGGCTGCCGACAGGCGAGCGACACTTTTAATGCTACGGCTTCCGGGATCACAGTGTCCAACACTCCCGCACCAAAGAGTTGCCGGAGCTTGCTCTGGTATTGTTGATGAATGACCAGCCGACTATCGCAGCGCGTCACCAAGTGACCGAGCAGTTGAAGGCGGGGATTCAGGTGACTGGCGTGTTCAATCCCTTGATGAACGAGCCGCAATCCCTGCGTGCCGAAGTCTTCCGGCGGAACCGGGATGACAACCTGGTCGGCGGCCAACATCGCATTCCAACTGCATTGATACAGGTTCGGCGGGCAGTCGATCAGCACCACGTCGTAGTCGGTCAATTCCGCCAAGAGTTGATGGATGGCAAACTGTTGTGACTCCGTGCATTCCGGCGTGGGGACATTGAACTCGGCCAGCGTGTGATTGGCGCAGATCAGGTCGAGCCGTTCCAGTCCCGTCGGCAACGGCAAATTCGCAAATGATCGCCAAGCGGAGCTTTCCGCAAAGCACGCCGCGAGTGTCTCCTCACCGGTAAGGGCCTCCACGAACGCCGAACCAAAGAACCCCTGGCTCAATGATCCCTGCGGATCGGCATCCACGAGCAGCACACGCAGTCCCGCCATCGCGAATTCCCCGCCCAAGTGAAAGCAGCACGAACTTTTTCCGCAGCCTCCCTTCTGGTTGATGAAGCAAATTGTCGTCGTTGCCATTCGTCTGCCGTGGTTCCGCCGAGCCGATTGCCAGTGGCAATTCCCGCCAAGCTGTTGAACTCCTTCAGAGATTCTTCTCACGGCTTCGGACAGTCCGTCAAGAAGTATCTCGCGTGGCTCGGTGAAGATTCTGCTTTCGTGATGGCCGCTCATGTGTTACCGACCAGATTCATGAAGACATTCCGGTCCCGGTCATCGGCCCCACGGCCCAACGCACAATCGCACGGTGTCGGGCAACTTTCTTTGGTCGAACATGCCCTCTGTCCGCTCGACGTTCGCCGCGTGGATCAGGCCGAAGGATTCAAGCATGAATCCCGTTACCAGTTCAGCGACAAGAGTGGACGACGGCGAACGGCCCGCGTGCGGGTTGTTTGCCCGCTGGGTCTGACACCGACCGACGAATTCTACTTGTGGGGACTGTTGGCACTCGCACTCGCCCAGCCTCAACCGACCGCCGAATTCCATGCGACACCCCACTACTGTCTGAGGCAGTTGGGGGTGATCGATCAGCATGGTCGGCGTGGCGGGCGACAGTACCGGCAATTCGCCGAGTCGCTCGAACGACTCGCGGCGGTCAGCTATCAGAACGATGGCTTCTATGATCCTGTGTGCCGAGAGCATCGCCGCGTCAGCTTCGGTTTCCTGAGTTACAACCTACCGCTATCGAACGATTCATCACGGGCTTGGCGAATTACCTGGGACGGTGTCTTCCTGGAGATGGCGAACACGGTCGGGGGCCATTTGCGATTCGACCTCGCCGTGTATCGGGAACTCGATCCCGCTGCCCGGCGACTCTTTCTCCTGCTCTGTAAACTGTTTCGCCGACAACGGACAACGCCGCGATTTGACTTGCAGTACCTTGGTGTGCAAGTCATGGGGTTCTCACCGACTCTGGCTCGCCGTGATCTGAAAGTGAAGGTCGCCAGAGTTGTGAAGCGGCTGACGGAACGGGGGATCGTGGCGGACTCACAAATTGATAGCGTGACGCAGAGCACGCGAAACGGATCGGCAGGTGTGATGCTCTCACGCGGGTCGTACTTCCGCCGGGATGGCTCGGAGAAGATGCTCGTGTCCCACACGGAATCTCCGCTCGTCGAGTTGATGCAATCGTTGGGGCTGGATGCGGCGGCCATTGGACGCTGCCTGCGAACGTATCCCACCAGTCTGCTGCAACAATGGCTCGACATCACGCTCGCGGCCCGCGAGCGACATGGTGCATCGTTCTTCCGGCGAAGTGCCGCCGCCTATTTCATCAACAACGTCCAAAACGCCGTCCAGGGAAAGCGAACGCCGCCAGATTGGTGGCACGACCTGCAACGACAAGAACGCCGTGCTCAAGCCCACGATCGCCGCCAGAAGCGAAACGTCCGCCCAGCTTCGGACAAGTGTGATTCCTTTGAAGCACTCACCGAAGCCATCTTCCAACAGTTCCGTGGTGCGGGGCAATCCGACGATGTGGCACTCGCCAATGCAAACCAGTTCATCAATGCCTGTCGGGCCGATCCACAAGCAGCCGGTCCCGCAGCACTGCTGAAGATTCTCAAGTAGCGGTTCTCCAGAGACCGCGATTCTTCAAACTCGCTTTTCAAGCGGCATTCAAGCAATGGACTTTGCTTTGACAGTTTTGAGAACAGTACTTTGTACGGTGGCGAACAGACCGAGCGACGAACGAATTCGCCTGTCGCGTCCAATAGTTGGATGCGACTGAAAGCGAAAGACGCTGCGACGCCAGCGACACGTCTGAGGCATTGAGTTGCGACGCAACCGACACGCCCGAAGCGGATCGACCGCGACGCCAGCGACACGTCCGCCAGTGGAGTTATGCACAACCGTTTGTCGTGCCTTCGCCAGCCGGTAAGCCGCTGGCCTGACTTGTTCGTGCGGCGGCGAGCATCGTCATTCGTCGATAAAGTTCGACTGTCGCTCGCACGTCGGTCATCGCGTCGTGAGCTTTCTCGGCGGGAAACGGGATCGCGAAATACTCACAGAGCGTGCCGAGCTTGAAATCAGTTGGTCGAGGCAGCGATGGGTCTTCGTGAAACAGCCACATTGCCCGGTGCAGTGTGCAGAAGACGCGATAGGACGCTGGCAGGAACAATCCCAGTCGCTCAAACCATTCCCGCAAGGATGTGCCGTCGAACTCTGCGTGGTGGGCCACGAGTTGAGCGACCAAGAACGGTCGTTGATTCGTTGCCGTGATATCTGCCGTCGCGTGCCGCCCCAGAAAGCGGCCGAACTCGACAGCGACTACTTTCGGATGTTGCCCTTCACGACGCCACTGGTCGGCATCGAAGTGCCGATTGCGGATCAGCGCTGCCGGTGTTTTGCGTTCGTCAATCAGAACCTTGGCTTCGAAGGACTCTAACTCCTGCAAGGACCGTGAGACGGCGATGGCTGCGATCTGGAGTATGGGTCGATGACGCTTCACAATCGCCATCTCGATGTCCACGAAGACCAACCGCTCTGCGCGAGCGACGCGAACAGGTCTCATTCGACTGGGAGTGATGTATCGCCGACCGGGTCTCTTCCGCTTCATTCCCGACGCATTAGCACGGTTTCCTCGCCGATGGCAAATCGCTCCTTGCTCAAGCAGCAATCGTTTGTCGATTCGACCGCGACCGGTTGAGAAATCGCACCGGTACGGTATGGAGTGAAGCGCGGTCGGGAATCGGATCTCGACTGCGGCTGTTACTTCGTCAACGCGCCGCTCGGCACGTCGTGGTGAATCCCACGGCGAAAGGGCGGCGGCAAGATGTCGCTTCGACACCGGTCACACCCGGTAAACCGGACCTCACCAGTCCGGCTAAGGGGATGGTCTTACCAACCATCATGTGATCGGCCCGTAGAGCTGGATGCCAAGAGATTGGCTCGTCCAGTTCGACGGAGGCTTGTCGGAGTAATCCTGCTTTCGCGACGCGGCTGCCTTTGTTTCGCAGACGCATCGCACGCAGAGTAATCCCGACACTCTATCCGATCCGCCACGGGCGGTTCGCGCTTTCGACAAACGATGAGCGGCGAGCCGCCGACTGGGGGCGATGCGGACTGACCTGTGATGAGTTTCATCGCAGGCCGTCATGTTTCAAAGCGGGTGAGGCTCATCAGTTTGATGAGCGTAGTCCCGTCCAGGGGGTTCGGAGTCTCTGACTTCGTTCAACCTGGCTGGCGTGGGGAGCTTTCGACTGGAGACAGTCGAAACCGGACCTGACTCGTCCGGCGATCGGGAGCAAATCTCTCGACGGTGAAAAGCTCAACCATGAAAGGCCCGCGAGGGCTTGTCAGTGAGTCGTGCAGGAGACGGTGCCGAACTGCGAATGACTGTGGTCGGTGGGTAAGGGGACGCTTCTCCATTCGGTCCCCCGAAATCATCGGTGAGTTGCCTCGTGCAATTCCCGATGCAAACGGTGCTGGCTCGGAAGAGTCACGCACACAACCACGGTCCCTCCGGGTAATGCCGGATAGCGACGTGACCTGCAAGGCGAAGAGCATGACTAACGCAGGAAGGGCTTCAGGAGCCGGAATGGTATCCGGTGCTTCGCCTGGTCGGCGGAGTGATTCAAACCCTGAAGTCTGGGAGAGTGGCCTGAGTAGAAGCCGAGCGAACGTCACGACGGAAGTCGGTGCGGACATCGGGCGACTGACCTGCAAGGCTGTGGGAGGTCGTTGCTGCACTCACGGGTGGTGCCGGGGTGCGCAAGCACGACGAAAGGGCTGACGGGCACTTTTCAAAGTGTCGTAGCGACATGCTGCCGAACCGCCTTCGCGCGGTTCGGCAGTTCTTGATTGGACGCGAGCGGTTACACGAGACTGATTCGGAAGGATCGGTCTTCTGTGGCGGCGAACTGACGGCGAATGCCGAGCGTGTGTACTCACGCGGATGCGGACGCCAAGGGTTTTCTTTTTGGGTGGGTAGTATGGATTGGCGGCGGTGAACTCCTGAATGGAGTTTCCGCCGCCGCCATCACCCGTGACGACGACAGCGTGGTTTCTCGTGGGCGAGGTGGCCTTGGAAGCCATCTTTGTTCGTCGGGCCACCACGGAGCGTTGTCTTGAGGATCGCGGCTTTTCGCGGAGTTTGTGCCCATAAACAAACTCCGCATTTCGGACTTGCACGGAGGCTCATGCGGTATCGAGCTGAAACGACATCACTGGAAGGCTTCGTCCAACAGATTGCCTGCTGCTACCTGCGACACGGTTACTGGTTCTATGTGACCGGCTGCATCCCGCCCGACAAGGATGCTCGGGCCATTGATCGCAAACTCATTGCGAAGTACGGAATCGGAGTGTCGGAATCGACCCGTTCCCGGCGAAAGCGTCTGGGCCGGTCGAACCTGCAATACCTTCGACACCAACGACTGTTCGTGATCCTGGCAACCAAGGGACAGCACGAGTTCTTTGATGTCGAGTTCAGGTCAATTCACGATATCCGGCATGTCCCGTTGAAATGCGGCGGTTACTCGATCAGCTACCGTCGAGGCGGCCGAACTCGCACGGGCGACCGCGATGCCAAATGGCACGCTCATGTGGAAATCGAACGCCGCCGCTATCTGGAACTGAAGTCGCATTTTCTCGACATGGCAATTCATCGTTCCGTGGAGAACCTCGCGCTGGCTTTCTACCAGATCCCCTTTGAACCTTACGCCCCGGTTCGACGGCAACTGCTCAACATCTGGCGCGCGGTGAATCGAGCCAGACAAAAGGCGGGCTATCAGCCGGTTCCGGTGGAAGTGATACCGCTCCGACGACGCATTGTGCGTCCGTTCGGCAGCGACACGGGAATTGAGAATTGTTCCGTTCAAGGATCGGGTGGTCCCGAAGTCGGCCGTGTTCGGAGCAGTGTGAAGGATTTGTTGCACTCGCTTCATGCGAAAAAGCCCCTTCGGCGAGATTGAACCAAAGGGGCTGTTGTGGTGACGTTTCTCACGCGGCCAGCGTGGAGTTGACCTCTCGCGCCATGCCATCGTGCTTGGCCCGAATTGCGGTGATGATCTCGGTGGCGGCCTTCTGCACGAACGTCAGGGACTCCCGGAGCGTTTCTTCGTTGCCTCGGTAGAGCTGGATGTAGTCGGCGCTGCGGGTTGTCGTATCAATGCCACACGACAGGCAGACGGCATAGGCCACGGCCTCCGCTTCCGTCTCGCGGATTCGCTGATTGGTTTCCTTGCGTCGCTCCGTGCGTTGGTGGAGCAACTCGTGGGCGAATTCGTGTGCCAGCACGGCGAATGTCTTACCGGGGTCCAGATCAGGACGGACTCGGATCTTTCCCGGCATGGAACAGCCGAGTGCGCCGCGGGGCAGGAATTCATATTCCAGGTCGATTCCCGCCTCGCGGATAGACTCTTGCAGGTGACTCAGCCAGTCACCCGGTTCTCCAATCGCGTTCGCGAATTCTGGCATGGGTTCACCTTCGGTCTGCGTCACGTCGAACACATAGGCCACCTTGAAGCCGAAAATCAGGCCCGAATCACCGTCTCGTTGTTCAGGCCCGCGTTGTTCCCGATTCTTGTGCGAAACCATCGGGGCCAGAATCGCGATGCCGTGCTCTCCCTTCTTCACAGAACGATTGAATTTCTTCCAGGCGTGGAATCCGGCGACGTGAGTTGCTTCCGGCTTCTGCGCTGCAATCAGAATGGCATTCCCAAAACTGTAATTATGAAAACGAGCCAGTGTGGCCAGGAATCGTTCCAGCGTCTCGCTGTGTCCTGCTTTCAAGGCATCGTTCAAGGCGGCAATCCCGTTCTCGACCAGTTTCATTGCTTCTTCGCGTTTCATGGTTGTTTTCTCCTTGTGCATCGTCACAGCCGACAACTGCGACGTTGATCTGAAAAATGACCTGCCGGTGGCCAGCCCGAAATGGAGCACGGCAAGTCAAGGTGGAGCCTTGGCCGCAGGCCAAGCAGCAGCGGACGCCATCGGCGGGAGCGGACCTTGACGCCGTGGCACAATGAGGACTGCCAGCGAGCGGACCATCCCTTGGTCGAGTCGCGTTAGGGATGTGCAGGGTGCGCAGCAGTCCGACCTCGGTCGGACCGAGCGGAAGCGGAGCCCGGAGCAGCCCGGCCCGCAGGGCAACGCCCAACCCAACCAGAAGCTGCTAGAGACATGACCTCATTCGGCTGTGTGCGGCTCCATGTTCGGCATGGAAGCTCTCACCCTGGCTCTGGGATAGGCGGTGATCACATAACCGGCGTCCAACCATGTCTGTCGAATCGCATCGACACATTGGTGCTGCGTGGATGGGACGTGCGACTCAAACAGCACAATCCGTGTTCGCAGAGAGTCCTTTGGCAAGACTGGTTGCCACTCAGCGGATGGCATCCGCATAGTTTGAATGAGGTCGTTGATCCTGGGAAGCTCGTTTTCGTCTCTGGTGTGCCGAGTTGAGAGCAAGTCCGTCGCCGCCCCTGCGCACGCAAAGAGCGATGTCAGATTTGCCGTTTCCGAATGTCCGTCGAGTCTTCCGCTTTCGATTTGTTCCGTGAACTGGAGCAGCGGATCTTCGATGGCATGCGTTCCGCCGAGATGTCGCAACCGGTGACTGATCATTTCTCGCGAACGGCGTTTGCCAAACAACCCAATCCCGGTCGGCAGGTAGGCTCCCATCCACTTGTGACTGCCAGCCACGATGAAGTCGGCACACGACAAGCAGTCATCCAACGGCACATGGCAGAACGCCTGTGCCGCGTCAATCAGACTGAATCGCAACTCGTTTCTACTCTGAATCTGCTCAATGATCTCCCGAATTGGTAACCGGATGCCGAGATGGTCCACCGCTGGCAGGAAGAGGCCATCGCATTGGTTGCGGGTGAAGGCTTCGGCGAGACACGCGGCGACTTCCGTCGAACTCCATCCCGCTTGCAGAATGTTGGTTCTGATCGCGGCGGTGGTGATACGGTTCCCGGTGCGAGACGCCCGGTGTTCGATCGCGTGCAGATAGGTCGGCCAACTGAGATCGGTCACCAGCACATTCCGGCAGGCACGGAAGAGACACCGCGTCGCCAGATGGATGAGCGACAGTGACCGATTGGCGAACAACACTTGCCAATCATCCGGTGCGTCAACGAGCTGGCGAATTGAGTGCTTCAAGCCCGACACGCCGGTCCAAGTGTGAAGACCGGGGAAGCGTTCCTGATAGGCGGCTGGCCAAGCCGAAAAGCCATCGCGCAAGAACTGCTCAAAGTACAGGCTGGAGGGTTCTTCGGCCGAGAGTCGAACGAAGTCGAGTTGAGCATCTTTGGCGGCTGGTGTCATCTGGCCCAGCCGCGCCGTGTCCAGATAATGGAGCGGTCGCAAGTCTGTACCTCTTCGCGAGCCGATCGCTGCGGCTCAGGTACAAGATCACTTTATCAGGGCATGTCGTACCGATCCAGATAGCTCGCGAAAGATTCCGCGTAGACGGCCAAACGAGTCCAGCGGGACTCCGCTTCGGTCACTCGTGCCTGGTGGAATGTCAGCGTGAAGCGCACCGTGCAACAGTCGTCATCAAGCTCCTGCATTCCCACCGCTCGCGAACCATAGATGCCAATGTCCGCGATCAGTTCCGGCTCTTTCGACAGAGCCGACTCGCGGACGAACTTGATCCAAAGTCCACGGGAATGTTGCTGCTGAAGCCACTGCCGAAGTGGTTCCACCGGCCAGACCTCACTCAATGGCCACAGTTCGTCGGCAATGATCGCGATGCGCTCGATGTTGAGTAGCTCGGCATCATGCAATTCAAAATTGACGGCCATGCTCTTCCGGCCCGGCTCGTCCTGCCAGTAGTTCTCGTTCTTCACCCAGGCCACCGAGCGATACAGGTGCAAGCCGGGACTGCGAAGCAATCGTTCGTAAAGAATCCGCCAGGTTTCGGTCCCTTCAAACACAAACGTCCCCGAAGCAATCGTCGTCGCCTGGCGGTTCAGTTCGTCAAAATGCTCCAACGCAATTTCACGGTAGATGGGATCGGGATTGCGGCTGGCGGCCAGCAACGACTCGGACATTGCTCGGTATCGTTGAAACATGGCGGCGTCTCGTGCCAACACGAACGGCGTCTCCAAGTGTGACGTCACCGACGCAGTTGCTGCTCGATGGCTGTTGGCGACCGTCAAACCCAACAGAATGCTGACCAAGAGTCCGACGACCGCGATTGCTCCTGAAGGCGGCAACAACAGCCAGCCCAAAAAGACCGCGCCACAACCCGCCAGCGCCACGCCGAGCGGATGCGTCAGCCAAGGAATCCAATGAAGAGCGGACTTCGATTTCGCCATTTCCCGACAGTATTACGGTTCTGCGGGCATCGCAAGTTGTCATCGGACGGACTGGGATGACCAATACGCGCCAACATCGCAGACGAGGTTTCTCCAAGTCGAACGTGTTTCAGATGTCGGCGTTTTCTTGGGCTGAGAGATTTTCCAGACAGTGTCTGTAAAATTTGCGGGCACGATTGGGAAATCGAGAACTCCGACGGCGATCACGCATTTTCTGAACCCGGTTGGGTGGGCGAGTCTAGTGATGGATCGGATGGAGGTCCGACTTCGCTCGGAATCCAGTCCACTGGCACGAGCTTCGTTCCATCCCTCCATTCGTCCGCAAGAACAACACCAGTAAGATTGCCCCAGACGGACTCGGATGCGTGGTCTAAGACGATCACTTGCAGTTGCCCGTTTGTGGTATCAACGACTTCCCCAAGCACCTTGAAGGTGGCACGAACTGCGGCAACATCCTCATCTGGCACTTGAGGGTCGAGCGGTTCATCAGACTTTTTCTCGGCCAAGCGTCTTGGAAAGTAGACTTGGCTCGGTTGGTCCATGACCAAAAAGCTTGGTACGGGACTGTGGTCTTGTTTGAGAAAGAACTGGTGGAGACCGAGCATCATTGCAACATGGTATGAAAGCCAGTTTGACCCGCTGCCAATCTCGTAGAGGTAGTCGAAGCGACCGTCCTTTCCACCGACCTTGATCGTGAGGTCCGAGATTTCAAGGGAAACCGGATCGTCTTTGCGATCATTGTCCAGTTGCGGGAGTAATCGACCAGCGTTTGTGTTGATAGTCGCCAGAGCGATCTCAGTCTTCTGTTTTGTATTCAACCCTTTGAGCCGTCGCTCCAAGACATTCAGATCACTTTGAAGCCGCGTCACTTCGTCTGTGAGTGAGGAATCAACGTCGAGCATTCGGTGTAGCTTGAGAGACTGGTCGAGCCCACCGACGAACCGGGCCGCGTCCTGAAGACGAAACTGGGCATTGCGAGCGGACTCCGACGCTTGAGTCAATTCGCGGCGACGAATCTGAATCGCCCGCAGGGTTTCGACCTCGGCATCAAGCTCGTTCCTCAGTCGTGCGAGTTCCCGATCCACCACAACGGGAATCTCGACCGATTGATTCGCGGCCGATTCAAAAGCTTTGGCCGACTGCGCGAGGTGATTCACGGCTTCAGTTGCGTTTGGTATATCGCTTCCACAAATCGGACAATTCGGCGCGGCCACTCCGCGTTCAGCGAGCCATGTGCTGATCTTCAGCCTATCGCGTTGAACTCGCATCGCGTTGCCATATCCCTCAGCGCTGCTCTTGATGCGTTCGACCTCACTGAGTCGTCGCTTCAGTGCAGAGACTTTCCTTTCTTGCGTGGTCTCGTCGCGGTCTAGCTCCGCGAGTTCAGTCACAGCCGAACTGATGGCTTCAGCAGTGACCTCAAGTACGACATCGGTTCGTGCCGCAATTGCTTCAAGATCGCGTCTCAGCTCTTCGTAGGAACGGCCATCAATTGACTGTTGCGGCAGTAGTCCAAGTTCTCGTGCTTTGCCGTGATGTCCCTGCAAATCCGCGAGCCACTGTTGATTCTTCTGTTGCATCGCTTCCAGCACGCGCGCCTTTTCACGCAACAGTTTCGTGAGACGCATTCGTTCGTGCTCCAACGCCAACACCTCGGGCGTTATCGCGTTGAGGACGAGCGGGAACAAACGCCGGAGTCTCTCTCGATGTTCGTGCTGATTTGCTTTGAAGAACAACACGTCGTGATTTGCGATGACATTCTGTGGCTGAAAGTTGAACGCCATCAGATCTCGAAACCCGGCCGGATTATCCCAGGACTTCTCCGGTGCATCGGCGGTGAGCTTCAATCGCGACAACCCGCTGAGTGCATTCAGGCGTTGCTTGACCTCATCGACGGTCGTCATGCCGGAGGTCTGCGGTAAGGAGTTTGGAACGTCAATGGCTTCGGGCGACTCCAGGAAACACATCGCATCGGCCTGCTTTTGCTCGCCTGGTTCCTTTCTCGCAAAAAGTTTTTCTCCTTCGGCGGTCTGAACGATGACCCCAAACCAAGAGCAATACTCGCGAATCGTCTTGACTGGGATGGCGCAATCACCGGCTCCCAGACAATAGTCAATGATTGGAATGACGGCTGACTTGCCGGTTCGCGAGGCACCCGTGATCACATTCACTTTGCCCAGTTCAAACGGCAAGCGTCGGATTGCCTTGGTCGTGTCACGAGGCCAGAGAATGATCTCTTTGATTTGGAAGTGCATGGCGTACTCTAAAAGCGGACGTAGAGGATCGACGCAATCTCTGGAATCGTGAGTGGCTCGCACCATCTTCCGAGCTTCTCACTTGCGGAGACGATGTGACGAGTCGTGTCATCCAGATTCGTTGGCCCTTTTCCGCGTGCGACCGAGAAGACAGTCCCGTATTCAGTCATGCTGACCAGCGACGACGCAATGGCGACCCTCAGTGATTCAAGTGATAGGTCTCGCATCACATTGATTCGACCGTGAACCGACAACAGCAAGTCCTGCTTGCAGTGTTTTGGCTCGCCAAACTTTGCGGCGAATGCGCGGAGCCCTTTCTTGGTGGATGTCACGAACGACCGTGCTTCCCGATGAAACACGATCGGCAACACGAGAAACAACAGCGGGAGCGGCACGGGCTCGTGTGTCTGGCTTTCGCCTTCATACCCACGAGCGAATTGCCACAAAGCAACGGCACCGAGCGCTGGGTTCTGGATGTTGCGGACTTCTGAGCTGAGTGAACTCATCGCTTCACCCGGCGAGCTTTTTTGGCCAGAAGAGCGTCGTAGTTGGGATGCCAACCAATTGCCGGATTTCTCCGCACCTCACCGCCGTCGTCGTCAGCAAGTCGGTGAAACGCACCCCGAATGAAATGCCGATCGGTCTCAAACCCTTGCACCTTGCAGTTGTGTAACATGCAGCGAGAGTTGAGATTCTGGCCACGATCTACTTCGGGGCGTTCTTTCAGTTCGGTATCGCTCTGCCGTTTGAGATTCTTCCACGCCAGTTGAAGATCACGATCAAGAGCGTCGAATGATGTGGAATGCACCTCTCCGCTATCGGCCCATTCCACGCGGTCCTGTGTTGCCTTGTGGTAGTCAATGATTGCGGCAATCTGGTCGTCGAAATCAAGATCAATGAGTTCAAGCTGCCGAACGAATGTCGCCGCGCGATGTTCTTGAATCTTGTCGTCATCCGGATCTGAAGCCATGCTCGCCAAGAAATGCCGCTCCGTGAGTTTCCGAGAGAATGCGAGGTATTCAACGTGAAAGTCATCCCAGCGAATCACCGCCGGAATGTCCTTCCGCAAGCGGTCATCCACTCGACTCTTTACCCAGCCCTCCAAGTGGTCGGTGATGTCTCGTACTTGGCGAGTGTTGACCGGTCCTTTTCGGACTTCATCCTCAAGTTCGTGTCGCGGATCGATGTCGGAGCAACGCAGTTGAAACGCCGCGATAATCGGCAAGACGACTTCTTTCGCAGTGAAGACAGCCTCAAGATGTGGGGCAAGCTCTGCGCTGACGGTTGCCTTCTTTGGAAAACCCGGACTTGGCCCCCACAGTTCCTCTCGTGCAGTTTGGAAAGCCGCCTTCGCCGACTTCAAATCCTTTGCATTGTCGAACGACTCGGCGATTGGCCCAGAGAAGACTTTGGTGATGTAGAGTTCAAAAACACTTTTGGCTGGATCGACGAGCTTATCTCGCACCGTTTGGACCCAATTCGCGAAGGTCTTCCACAGATCGACCGATCGGTCAGAGACCGGATTCGATGCAACGCTCTTCGTTTGTGACAAATGCGTTCGATCTTCTCCATGAACCGCGACATCATCCAACATTTCAAAACTCACCGAGATTCCCGGCCCGGCGCGAAGTAGCAAATAACAGAACCGCGTGTATTGAACTGAGAATCCCAAAGCCTGACGCGGTGCGGCACCCGCACCCCGGACCATTTGACTCTCGTCTGACCCGTCAAAGAGCGTCCGTTGTTCTTGGGGTTCGATGGAAACTCGACGACTACGTTTTGGCATCGTCACCTTCCTACAGGCAAAATCACGAGTCCGCGCAAAGTCGGCATCCACGCCGACTCGGGAACATGGCGAACATGTTCTCATCGTTGATCAGACCAGCGAGATTCTAACCGATAATCCGGTTCATCCCAACTCGCACTGCGTCGAGTGGTAGTTGGCTGCTGTATGAAAGCTGCTGTGATATGCCTCGATTGAGTTGCTCGAAACGGCAACGAGCGAACTCAATCAAGACCTCATGGAAATTCGTTCGCCAGCGAATCGTGCAAACTTTTGGTTCGCTTCAATCCCGATGAATCGCCGAACACTTTCAACCGAGGCAACGCCGGTGGTGCCGGAACCACTGAATGGGTCGATGACCAGATCGCCGGGTTGGCTGGCACAGAGCACGATGGGGCGGACGAGGGCCAGTGGGAGTTGGGTGGGGAAGTCGGGCAGGCGTTCACGGCTGTTTTCGACGAGACGGGGGATGCACCAGACGTTGTCCCAGAGTTTGCCGTGGGGGTTGGCTCGTGAGTCGGCGTATTTGGATTGGCGGTCGGACGGGCGCGAGACGGCGTCCGCGTTGAAGACGAAGCGGCGCGGGTTCTTGACACAGTAGAAAATGTGCCGCGAGCAGCGATTGAAATTGTTCGTGCAGTTCACGCCGAACGTCTCGTACCACTTGATCCACGAGCGGCGATGTAGTCCGGCCTCGCGAAGCAGCAGACCGAAGTGGTCGGCGTATTCGTCAGAGATCATCACCCACAGACTGCCGTCATCAGTCAGCACGCGAACGCACGCTTTGATCCAACGGCGACACCATGCGAGATACGCTTCGTCAGAAAGTGAATCCGCCTTGCGGCCAGGACCGTAGTCGATGCCTTGGTTGTACGGCGGATCGGCGAAGACGAGTCGAGCCGTTCCAGGTTTCAGCTTTGCCAGTTCTTCGACACAGTCACCGTAGCGGATCTCCCAATTCGATTCGTCACGATGTGGACGCGCGGCCCGCGACAATCGCCGTTGCTCTTGGCGTTTCGATTCGCGGTCGGCTTCTCGTTTGGCGACGGTCAGCCGTTGCTCACCGGCTTTGACCTGTTCGTAGAGTTGCGGGGCGACCTGTTTCAATTGTTGAGCGGCGCGGATTCGGCGTTCCGAGACGCGATATGTCACCGCCACCGTGCCGCGAGAAGTCTTTGTTCTCGACTGCTTCCCGACCGATGTGATCGGCAAGCTATTGCTCGGCTTCGCCCGACCACGTCCGCCGGTCAGCCCACCCTGTCGAGCGCGTTCCCGCGTGGCGATCCGGCTCAGAATCTCCATCTCTTCCCGTGCGAGGCACGCCCGTTGGTCGTCGGTCAGGTGACGGCGTTTGGTGGCCGCACGCAGCATGTAGATGACGGGATCGTCGCCATTCAGCGGTGCGCGGATCACGGGGACTCGTTTGATACCCAGCCGTCTGGCAGCCAGATAGCGGCTCCTGCCATCGACGATGACGCGCCCGGCGATAATCTCGATGGGAACGCGAACACCTCGCTCAGCGATGTCCGCTTGGAACTCTGCATTCTGTTCCGGCGGCATCCGGGGAACGCGGTTCGCTTCGGGATGAAGCCGCAGTGATTTCAGGGGCACGAGTTTCATTCGGGTTTTGATGTCTGCGTTCGCGGCGCGGATTCGCAGTTGGACCATGCTCGTCAGCGTGTGTGGAGAGGGGCGGGTGGTGCCGCTCTCCAAACCCTCCTTTCTGGACGATGACGGTTGGAGACAATGGCGATGCTTAGTAATGCTCGCCGTCGCCGTTTGATCCGTCTCCGTTGTGACTACTGCTGTTGCTGGATTGCTCGAAGATCCACGAGTGGGCCTGGTCGCAGACCTTGGCCACCAAGGGCAGGTCATCGCGGCCAAAGCTGGCAGAGTCTTTCCAGTCGTCGCCGTCCTTGTAGAGACGGGAGATGGTCACGTTGTGACGTGTGCCAGCCTCCGTTTCATTCTGCCAGATGGCGGCGCGGATGCGGCCGAAGCGGATTTCGTGAACCGGACGGTTCTTCGCTTCTTTGGGTTTCGGTTTCGTGGCGGTTGCCATGACTGAGGTCTCCTTCAATTGAGGAAAAAGGCTGAGAAACCACGGCCCTCGAACGTCGGGGGTCGGTTACGGATGTGGTCGAAAGCACTCGCACAATGGCGGCTGTGAATCGACCATCTCTTGCAGCACGGAGTTACAGAACCGGATGACGATGGCTCGTTGCCGAGCGGTGTCGTTTCGATTCCCCTCCTTTGTCATCGGTGAAAAGCCACCGCGAGCCAGCCAGTCGAGCAGCGACTGAGCCAGTTCTCGAACGGCTTCCCAGTCACGGATGCGATACGCCTCCTGCAATTGATCCCAGGCAGCTTGCGGGTCCATGCGTCCCTCCTTCAAGCCGCGAGGGCCAGCGACAGCAAGCGGGCAACCTTCGCATCGGCCTCGGCACGATCAGCGGCAAATGTGAGTCGCTGGGTCAGCCGCGTGAGCGCATCGACCAGTGCGAAGATCGTGAAGCCGCCCTGAGCACGGGCAATCTCCATCGCGTCCTTGATGTAGTGTTGCGGGATGTCTTGCTTCGACAGTTCCTTGGCGACTTCCTCGGCATCCGAGCCGAGCCGCGTGTGCATCGCCTTCTTGAGCACCTCGGCGAAGCTGTCGCGGCGGGCATCCCGCTTGGCGACCAGTCCTTCGATCTGCCGCCGAATCTCCAGCAGTCCATCCCGGACGTTGGCCGTGTGCTTGCGAGTAAACTCGACGACCTGCACCGCGTCCCACACGAGATGATTCGCACAGACTTTCTGAAACCAAAACGTCTGCATGCCGAGTGAACGGCGGCCGACTTCCGAGTTCCAGACGAAGAACCCCGGCGCGAACGCCTCGCCGTCCATCTCAATCCAGCCGGTCGGATCAATCAGGAAGGCGAACATGTCCTGCTCGCCGCAGTACAACCCGGTCCCGCCGTTGTAGGCGGTTTGCGGCGGCTGAAAGTCGGGCGCGGCATCACGAATCGTCTCGATCAATTCCGCGTTCCACAGTCGCGTGTAGCTGACGCCATGCACGGAACGAACCGTGTGTCCGGCCGTCAGCAGTTGCACTGGTTTGTCGGCCTGGGGCAGCGTGTCGCGAAAGGCCATCGTCGCCGTGTCCGGATGGAAACGGTTGATGGTCTCCTTGCTGACGCCGGAGAGGCGGCACATCTGGCTGAACGACCAATCGTTCAAGCCCACCGTCTCTCCCTTGTCGAGCGTGAGTGACAACTCGCCGTCCGCCACCTGCGGTTGCAGGGTGTGCGGGAGTTGCCACACGTCGGTCGAGTACTGCCGTTCCTGCCGACAATGGTCGTGCAGTTCCTTGAGCGTCGCGAAGGTCTCGTCCGGTCCGCGCCGGTACAGTTCGCGGTTGGCTCGATTCAAAGTGGCCATCATTCGTCTCCTCGTAGAAAAATCGTGGGTGCCAGAGCCACAGCGTTCACCGGCACCCGGCTGGTGAACGACAAGGCTCTGACCGGCGACTTCGCGAGAAGTGGGAGACGATGGCCGGGAATGAAAACCAAACAGAACCTGATGGGCACCACCGCCCTCTCGATTGACGAGCCGACCGAACGGCACGTCGTCAAGCGAGTGGCGGAAGTGTGATTACCCGGATGGAACTCGGGAAAGAACGGCGTGAAATAGAGAAGTTTCCGTACTACACAACCGGGCAAATGTCACGTTGCCGGTCTGAGCGTGTCCGCTTGCGGAGAATTCATCGGTGATTGCGAGCGGTTATCCTCAGTGGCAGGCGGCGTGACAGGGCGCGGATTCCTCGTGGTCGGGGACAAGAAAGCCGTAGTCGCGGGCCAGTTGCTGAAGGAGATCCAGCGCTTCACGGGAAAGGCCCAGCGCGAGCACGGCCTGGATGCGTTGCACGGCCTCACTGGGGATCACGCTCCAGAAGCAGAACGCTCGGCCCCTCTCACGTTGGACACGCCGCCACAGAAAGCGGACGGTGGCCGGGTCTTCCGGGCAGAAGAGTTCGATTCCCTGTTGACTGACGATTCCGACAAAGGCTTGCAGCATGTCTGATCCGTACCATAGCTCGGATCGAAATGCAAAATGAGAAGTGCGCCGAGATGACATCCGTGGCGAGTCATGGCATGGATCGGCCATGCCGACGCTGTATCTGGTCATCGCCGCTTTGTGTTTGCTGTTTCCCGACCGGGCGGCGGTCGTCTGCGGGGTGTTGATGCTGACCACCTGGTGGCGTCGGCAACGGTAAATCCGACATCACGGCCAGCAGCCCGTCGCGCATCGTGTGTCGGCCAGAAGAGGCCCAGTGGCGTGCCAACAATGGACCTCGAAGAAAACCAGTTCCATCAGAACAACCGGCCCCGCCGTTTCGGAGTGGGATCACGACTCTCGGCAGGCAACTCGGCTGCGGAGACGCGATTGACCTGTTCGGCCCGATGGGGCGAGCAGGGGTCGAGCGGCAGACTGGTGATCCGACGGGGAGTCGCCGTGACGTGTTCGGTCACTCCGTAATTTTGGATCGCCCATTCCAGTTCGTCTTGGATTTCGTCCAGCCGTTGGCGGACGACGCTCAGTTCCTCCCGGAGTCGTTCCAGCACGTCAGCGATCAAGTCCTCGGACTCCGCGAGGGAGCGAGTTCGTGTCCTGGGGTTTCTCCGTGACGAAGTGTGGCCCTCGGTCTGAACTTCGATCTGGCAAGCGGGGCAGACACCGATATGCGTGAACCATTCTGGCGGCGAACGAGACTGCTCGTCCGTCACCTTTTGCCCGCCCGATGCTCCGATGCTCGGCACTTCCTCCACGTCGGACCAGTCGGCGGGGATCTCCGTCACTTCATCACATTCATCCGTGTCGCAATACTGACATGTCAGCCGAATCGGTCGAGTCATCGCCCACTCCTTTCATCAGTTGTGTTGGCAATCCGGGATTGAAAGAGGGCGCGAAGCGGCTGGCTGCCACTCCGCGCCCGGGGATTACTCGTCGTGTTTCGCCTCGGAGAATTGAATGACGCCTCGGATCAGAAGTTCCTCAGCACCATAGACGGCGTTTGCTCCGCAGGACTCGCAACGGTAGCGCCTGGCATCCGGTTCGACTCCGTAGGCTTGCTCACCGCATTCAATGCAGAAGCCACCGTAGTTCTCGGTGAGGTCCGCGTATTCCTCCTCTGAGATGTGAATCGGTTTGATCGTGTTCATCGTCCGGCCTCCTCATCGTCAGAGAGATATGTCCCTGCATCGGGGAGCCAGTCGAGCTTCCACACGGTGACTTCCTGCTGGTACTCGACACCACCAGCCGCACGCGGCCGGTCCAGCCAGCGCCAGAACATGTCGAGTTGACTCCCGCTGTGTTCCAGCGGAGCAATCAGCGACAACGTGATCGACTTGAATGGTCCGCCCGAAGTGCTCATGTGGATCGGCTTCAGTCCGTCCGGCGGACCGTAGTCCGGTCCCCAGAACGTCCGCACTTGATGGCGTGGAGCAACGAAGATGTCTCGGCCCGGTGTGACCCAGCCAGCGTTCTCGCAGACTCGCAACAACTCGCCATCCCGGAGCGCATACCAATCGCTGCGTTGCACCAGAATCAGATCGCCGGGTTGCGGGACCGTGGAAACTGGTCGAGCCGAATGGTGCTCACCGTGATTTGCTGCCTCGTGTGTTGTGTGTGGTTCTCTGGGATTCATCGAATCAAGTCCTCCTGGTCAACGAGCCGACTGACTCGCTGACAATGGGTTGATGATGGGCCCGTCGGCGGCCCGCGAGCGGGCCAGCACGGCAAGTCAAGGTGGAGTCTTCGCCGCAGGCGAAGCAGCAGACGCCGCAGGCGTCGGACCTTGACGCCGTGATACGCTGAGAAATGCCGACGACGGGAGAATTGGGAATGGAAACCTTTGGTTCGCACGCCACCGGCATCCGTCGAGTTGAAGCTGTGCGTTCAGCCGATGGATGCAGTGGCCTGTTCCGACTACCCAATGGTCAGGACGGAGAAAGACCAACGTCAGGACATGCCACAGCCTGTCCACGAAAAGCAAATGGCCGCGACGTTCTGGCGTGGTGGGAAGACAACGCGAAGCAGTGCGAGGGCGGCTGACCGTCAACGGAATCGTCAGTCGCCGTGCTGACTTGTCGCGATGACGCGGGGCGGCGTTTTGCTCATCAGTTACGAATTGAGTTCAGCAGCGGGTTGTGGCATGGTGCGGTCGCGAGGTGAAACGGACGCAGGCTCTGCGGGGACGCAACCTGCCAGGGATAACCTCGTCGAAGCGTCGAAGAGACGTGAAGGGGGCGGCGCGATCGGGCTTCATCGCCGCAGGTCGCGCCGCCCAGTTTTTCTGCGGGCAGTCAACCAGCCACGCTCAAGGTTCCGCCAGGCGGTCGGGCGATCCCCTTGCGACCGCACTCATTCCCACCATTCCCCACCCGTCTCTTTGATGCGAGCCATGCCTCACAAAATCCCGGGGTTCGGGGCAGCGCCCCGAGTGCCACGAAAGCGAGTGGTAGACGAACGAATTGGTCCAGCGCTTTACCGACTCCGGCTCTACACCGAGATCCGCTCGACGATGTTGCGTGTCACACGACGTTGGCGGCGGTCATACAGTCGCGTCGTCCGTGGATCAGCGTGACCGGCCAGGTATTGCACGTCTTCCAACGGAACACCTTGCGACAGCAGGTCGGTGATCGTCGTCACGCGAAACGAATGCGGAGACAGGCGCTCCGACAATCCCGCCTCGCGCAATCGCCGCTTCACCATCCGAGCCATGTCGTCCGCCGTCATGCGATTCTGTGTGAGTCGCTTTGTTCGCCGGACGGTCGTCCGAAAGAGGGGTGACGACGGTTCGGAGTAGCGCAAGCCGCTGACCTCCAAGTAGGCATTCAGAAACTCCAGCAAATCGTGGCGCACCGGAATCTCGCGAACCTTGCCCCCCTTCTCGTGAAACCGCAGGCAGTGCTGATCGGCCACGTCGTAAAAGTCCGACCGCCGGAGCTTGGCCACGGCCCCCACGCGCGCCGCCGTGTAGATCAGAATGCCGATGATGGCCCGGTCCCGCAGTCCGACGGAGTGCGTCACCTCCAGGCCCTTCAATAACCTCCGTGCGTGCTCAATCGCGATTTCGGGCGTCTTCCCCTCGACGGCTTGATACCGTTCGGAGCGCACCGACAACGCCGGATTGAGAATGATGACGTGCCGCATGACGAGTTCATCGAAGAACCGCCGCAAGGCCGCGAGATGCACCTTGCGAGTCGGCACGGCCACGTCGAACGCATCGAGATACCGTCCGACATGCCCCGGCGTGACTTTCACGAGTTCGATGCCTCCGCCCTGACACCAATCCGAGAAGACACGCAGCGCATGCAAATACGCCTTTCGCGTGTGGGGATTGCGAATCTGTCCGTGAAAGAACTCCTCGAACGCGAAGCGAGCCGCATCGCCAGCCTGCGCCACCAACGACGGCATCGCCGCCGCTTCCCGTACCGCCAAACCCTTGGGCGGATTCGTCACCGGCAACCATCGCTGTTCCATTCTCCTCCGTGTGTCTCGTCCAGCATCCGCTGGCCGAATCGAGCATTTGCCGGACCCGGCTCATCAACCAATGGCGGAGCCACCAACTGCCCGTCATGCCCTGCCGCTACTGGCCCTGCCAAGCAACGGATTCACCCACCGGGCAACCGCAGAAATCGCCGACCCGGTGAGTTTTTCCGCACCTCATCCATAGCGCCGGATAACGTCTTTTGTCCAGCACATAGAACCCACGACGGTTGGGACAAGCGTCTTCATTGCCACTCTCAAGGATGGCCCGAATTGGTCGTTTTTATCCATTCTTCTCATACAACTCCGATAACCGTCCGATAAGTAATGTGACGCGCGAGTCCGTAAATCATGCCGAGTCTCGTCGTCAACAGGTGTTTTTTTGGGGGGGGGATGGGAAATGTATCGAGGACGGGCAAATCAAATCATCATCCTTGCCGCAGCGATCACGGTTGCCGTATCCGGGTGCAAAGTCGGCCCAGATTGCCGCGCCTGGCATGATCCCCTCAGAAGCGATTGGCGATTGCAACTTGATGAAAGCCTTCGCACCGATGGTGCGCTGGATCAAACGTGGTGGGTAGGCTTCAACGACCCGGCACTGAATATGTTGGTGGATCGATCAGTCGCCCAGAACCTGTCATTGCAGGAGGCCGCTGCGCGGATTCAAGAGTCGCGAGCACGGGTAGGGGTTTCGCGGGGAGGTCTGTTCCCGACAGTCAATCAGATTGATTCGTACAAGCGGATCGACATCAGCGACAATGGAAGTCCGTTCGGAATCACCGGACTCAGTTTTCCACCTTTTGATCTCTGGTCAACGGGCTTCGACGTTTCGTGGGAGATCGACGTTTTTGGTGCTGTCAGGCGGACAATGGAAGCGGCCCGTGCAGACCTTGATGCCTCCGTCGAGAACCGGAACGCGTTGCAGGTGACGCTGCTGGGTGATGTTGCCACGAATTACGTGTCACTTCGAGCCATCGAACAGCGGATCGTCAACGCCGCAGAAAACGTGCGGATTCAAGAAGAAACGGTGCGGATCACGCAAGAAAGGTTTAACGCGGGAACAGTCAGCGAACTGGATGTCTCACAAGCCAAGACGCTGCATTATCGCACTCAATCTACGATTCCACTGCTTCAGCGCGAACGGGATCGCACCATGAACCGACTGTGCGTTCTGCAAGGTGAGCAGCCCCGAAACCTGGACGAGATCATCGAACCCAACGGTTCGATACCGCAGCCCCCGTCGAGTATCGACATTGGAATTCCCATCAACTTGGTGAGGCAGCGCCCTGATATCCGGCGGGCCGAGTGGGAGGTCGTCGCGCAATCGGCGCGGATTGGAGTGGCAACGGCTGATCTGTACCCTCGATTCTCGCTGATCGGCATCTTCACGCTCGATTCCGTCAACCTGAATCAACTGTTTGATGCTGACAGTTTGGCGATGCGCGTGGGACCAGAGGTCCGATGGAACATTCTCAACTTCGGTCGAGTGCGAAGTAACATCGCGGTACAAGATGCGAGGTTTGACCAAGCCGTGACACGCTACCGTCAAGCCGTTCTGGAAGCCGTCGAAGAGGTCGAGAATGCTTTGGCTGGCTACCGCCGCTATCGGGAATCGGAGAAAGGATTAGCCTTAGCTGTTGAATCCGCCCGCAGTGCGGCCCGAACCGCCTCCGAGCAATACAAAGCCGGAGCGGTGAGTTTCCAGACGCTGCTGGACGCGGAAAGGTCGTTGGCACTAGCACAAGATGAACACATCTCCGTTCAGGGCAACGTCACGCTCAGCGTCGTTCAACTCTACAAAGCTCTTGGTGGCGGGTGGGATTGGAGCAGTGCTTCTGGATGGTCGTCGTTGCCCGTCCCTCCTGAACCGGTCGAGGTTCCTCCTCCCAGCGTACCGGCGGCGGACAATCTGCCAGAACCGCCAAATCCCTAACATGCAGGGCAGACAAAGAATGGGGGCGGTCATTGCTCTTGACTTAGCGAGTGACATTTCACAGAATTATCGGACGGACGAGTCCGGCACAAAATACTAATCCCAGACTCAGGAGAAGTCCCAATGACACAGACGGCACCAGTACGGCGAGGTCCGGGAAGGCCCCGCGATGCCGAATTGCCGGAGCGTCGGCGACGCGAGATCCTCGAAGTGGCGACGCGCAAGTTCGCACAAAACGGCTTTGCGGCCACCGATGTCCAATTCGTGGCCGATGAACTGAACGTCGGTAAAGGGACTGTTTATCGCTACTTTCCCAGCAAGGAAGACTTGTTCCTGGCCGCCGTCGATCAAGGAATGCAACAACTCAAAACCGTCATCGATCAGGCCGCTGGGCAAGCGGGGACGGCCATTGAACGAGTGGAGTTAGGCGTCAAGGCGTATCTCGAATACTTCGACCAACACCCCGATGTCATCGAACTGGTGATTCAAGAGCGGTCAAACTTTCGTGATCGCGTGCGTCCGACATACTTCGTGCATCGCGACGCCAACATTGGGCCGTGGAAGGATTTGTTCCAGAAGATGATGGACGATGGGCTGGTTCGCAACGTGCCTGTCGAACGGATCACCGAGGTGATTTCGGATTTGCTCTACGGCACGATATTCACGAACCATTTCGCCGGGCGAAAGAAATCGCTGGCCAGCCAGTGCGAGGACGTGCTCGACATTCTGTTTCACGGGTTGCTGATCAATGGGAAGCGAGAGGCGCATGCCTAATCTTTGTCGGTCAACCGGAAATCGCTCTTCGCTGTGCCTGGCGGCGGCTTGGATCGTACTGTATGCCAGCATGGCCTGCCTTGCCGGTTGCCATTCCAAGAAACCCGAGCCAGCGAAGGCGGAGTCCGTCGCGGCCCCCCCCGCCTCGGTGCCCGTCAGCGTCGCGTCCGTCGAAGTTCGGGCAGTGCAAAGGCGTGTATCTGTCGTCGGAACTCTGCACGGGTTTGAACGAATCACGATCACCCCCAAGGTTGAGGGTCGGGTTCAAGCCATCAAGTTCGATGTCGGTGATCGTGTACCACAGAACACAACTCTATTGAAGCTTGATCCAATCGATTATCAGTTGGCGGTGGAAGAGTCACAGCGTGCGTTGGAACAGGAATTGTCGCGTCTCGACCTGACGAAACCGCCGACTGATGATTTCGATGTGGAGCGACTCCCGGCACTCGTTCGAGCGCACCTCTTGCTGGAAAACGCCCAGCGGCAGTTTGAGCGGCAAAAGACGCTGATTGCCACTAACGCGGGGGTGAAACAAAGCTACGACCAGGCCGAAACGGACCTGAAAGTCGCGGATGCAACCATGCGACAGGCACGAATCGACGCCCGCACCACCTTGGCTGCCGTCAGACAACGTGAAGCAATGCTCTCACTCGCCCGGCAGAAACTCAGTGAAACGCAGGTGAACAGCCCTGCTCTGGCGGCCATTCCCGATTCCAGCACACCTGCACGATTCGTCGTTTCCAAGCGAATGGCCTCCGTCGGTGAAGTGGTCCGCGCGTTTCCGTCAACGCCCGTGTTTGAGCTGGTCATGGATGACGTCCTCAAGCTCCACGTCATGATTCCGGAACGGTACATGTCGCAAGTGCAGTTGGAATTGGATGTCGAGGTTCATGTCGAGGCTTATCCCAATGAAATGTTTCCTGGCAAGGTCGCGAGGATCAATCCGACCGTCGATCCGCAAAGCCGCTCGTTCGATGTCGAAGCGCACATTCCCAACCCCGACCATCGTCTCAAACACGGTGGCTTCGCCAAGGCTGAGGTGATCGTCGGAAAAGCGGCTGAGGCGCTCACCGTACCGCTTGAAGCCGTGACACGATTCGCGGGCGTTTCCAAAGTGTTCACGATCCGTGATGAGAAGGCTCAGGAAGTCGAAATCGTCATCGGCACGCAGGGACCAGGTTGGGTTGAAGCGCTCGGTGGACTGCAAGCTGGAGATGTGGTCGTCACCAGCGGGCAATCGCGACTGGCGAACGGGACGCGCGTCACGGTTCGGGAAAATGTCACCACGACGGCACGTCGCGACTGACTGCCCGCGTGGGCGACAAGCTACCTCTTGGTCTCGGAGTCAGGGTGATGAGCATTTGGGAAATCTGTATTCGGCGACCGATCTTCACCCTGATGCTGGTCAGCGCCCCGGTTGTGCTGGGACTGGCAGCGTATCCTCGGCTGGGCGTGGATCTGTTCCCCAACGTCGATCTTCCGGTCGTCGTCGTCACGATGACGCTCAAGGGGGCGAGCGTGGAGGAGATGGAAACCTCCATCACGAAGGAAGTGGAAGAGGTCGTCAATACGATTTCGGGTATCGACGAATTGCGATCGACCACGAAAGAGGGCTTCTCTCAGGTCGTCATCAATTTTCACCTCTACAAAGACGGAGACATTGCGGCCCAAGAGGTGCGCGACAAGATCTCCACGATTCTCAGCCG
Organism: Planctomycetaceae bacterium; assembly: GCA_021732995.1. Classification (GTDB taxonomy): domain Bacteria; phylum Planctomycetota; class Planctomycetia; order Planctomycetales; family Planctomycetaceae; genus AM-0621. Next base: position 24,945 of record JAKFWA010000070.1, read on the forward strand.
GTTGCCCGTCGGCACCGATCCGCCGCTCGTCGATAAGTTCGACATTGATGCGGCCCCCGTGGCGACCATCGCGGTTTCCGGTGGCCGCAATTTTCGCGAGGTCACTGAGATCGCCCGCAAGTCGATCAAGGAAGATTTGGAAACGGTGCAGGGAGTGGGGGCGGTCACGCTGGTTGGCGGCCAGCGGCGCGCGGTCAACGTCTATGTCGATACTGACAAGCTGGTGGCTTACATGCTGTCCGCCGACGATGTGCGTCAAGCGCTGATTCGACAGAACCTGGAACTCCCCGGCGGGCGTGTCGATCAAGGGACGCAAGAGCTTGTACTCCGGACGATGGGACGACTGGAAAAGTCGTCGGATTTCCTCGACCTGATTGTGGCGAATCGCAAGGATCAACCAATTCGCATTCGCGATATTGGTCGCGTGGATGATGGGGTTGAAGAACCGCGCGGCCTGAGTCGGTTGGACGGCGAAAACGCCGTGAGTCTCATTGTTCAGAAGCAGTCCGGGACGAACACCGTTGAAGTCGTCCATGCGGTCAAAGCACGGTTGAACAAGATTACGCCGTTCCTACCGCCCGACATCAAGACCGTGATCATTCGCGATCAGTCGCGATTCATCGAAGCCTCCATTGAAGAGGTGAAATTCCATCTGGTCCTGGCCGCGATTCTCGTAAGTCTCACGATCCTGGTCTTCATCCGGGATTGGCGCACGACGATCATCGCCACGCTGGCGATTCCCACGTCGATGGTCCCGACGTTTGCCTTCATGGCGTTCATGGGCTTTTCCCTGAACAACATCACCATGCTGGGCTTGATCCTGGCCATCGGCATTGTGATTGACGATGCGGTGGTCGTGCATGAGAACATCTTCCGACACATGGAAGAATTTGGCCGTTCAGCGATGGAAGCGGCCCGCTCCGCGACATCGGAAATCGCATCCGCCGTTGTCGCAACAACGGTCTCGTTGCTGGTGATTTTCATTCCGGTGGCGTTCATGCAGGGACGGATCGGCCGGTTCTTCAACTCGTTCGGCTTTACCGTCGGTTTCGCGATTCTGATGAGCATGTTCGTCTCGTTCACGATGACGCCCATGCTTTGCTCTCGTTTTCTCAAGTTGGAAAAGGGGCACAAGACCAGCAAATCGGGCTTCTTTACGCGACTGCTGGATGGGTCTTACCTTTGGATTCTTAGGCTGTCTCTTCGTCACCGCTGGGCCATTGTGCTCTTGTCGATTGGCACGCTCGTCTCAACGCCAGTCGTGTTCGGCTGGATCGGCAAGGATTTCGTACCCAAGGACGACCAGAGTGATTTTGAAGTCGTGATGACGCTGCCGGAAGGTTACACGCTCGACCGAGGCAATAAGCTCCTCATTGAGATCGAAGAGCGCCTCAAGCAGTTACGCGGCGTCACGCACGTCTTCACGATTATCGGCGATACGACGGGGCGCGTCGCCAAGGGACAAGGCGATGTCACCGAAGCTCGCGTCTACTGCCGACTCATCGACCTCGCAGAACGCGAATACTCGCAGTTCGAAGTGATGGCGGATGCCCGCAAGGTCATGAGTGAATACGTCGATCTTCGCGTCGCCGTGCAGGAAGTGGCGGCATTCCAGGCAACAGGTTTCCGACAGGTCGATGTGGATTTGAATCTTGTCGGCCCTGATCTAAACAAATTGCAGGAGTATGCCGCCAAGATTGTGGCTTGGATGGAAACGCGCGGTCATTACGTGGACGTTGACACCAGCCTGTCCTTGAGCAAGCCGGAATTGCGCGTACGGATCGACCGCGAGCGAGCCTCGGACTTGGGTGTGTCGGTGCAAACCGTGGCCTCGACCCTCGGCATCCTCGTCGGCGGTGAACCGGTCAGCAAGTACAAGGAAGATGACGAGCAATACGATGTCTGGCTGCGAGCGGAACAGTCATTCCGCGACAACCCGGCGGCCGTCGATTCGCTGACAATCCCGACCACGAAGGCGGGACTGGTTCGGCTGTCGAATGTGGCGAGGTTGGAACCTGCTCTTGGACCGACGGCCATTGATCGCTACGGCAGACAACGGCAGATCATTGTGCTAGCCAATCTCAAAGGCATTGCGCTGGGTGAAGCCATCAAGGATGTTGGTGACTATGTGAAAACGCTGGATTTGCCACCGGGCTACCGTCACGAATTCATCGGCCGCGCGAAGTTGCTGTCCGAGTCCAACACGAACTTTGTGATCGCGTTTCTGCTGAGCTTCCTGTTCATGTACATGGTGCTGGCGGCGCAATTCGAGAGTCTGGTCCACCCCATCACAATTCTGCTGGCGCTGCCGCTGACGCTGCCGTTCGCGTTCCTGTCGTTGTTTTTCCTGCGGACCAACTTCGACATCTACGCGGTCTTCGGCCTGTTTATGCTGTTCGGCATCGTGAAGAAGAACGGCATCTTGCAGATCGACTATACGAACGTCCTGCGTTCGCGTGGCATGGAACTCAATGCGGCAATTCTGGAAGCGAACAAGACGCGCTTGCGACCAATCCTCATGACAACCTTGATGCTCATCGCCGCAATGGTCCCGATCGCACTTGGTCGCGGCCCCGGTGCTGGCGCTCGCGCGAGCATGGCCAAAGTCATCATCGGCGGACAGGGGCTTTCGCTGCTCTTGACGCTTTTGGTGACTCCCGTTGCCTACTCGCTGTGGGAAGATTTTACTGCTGTCTGGAATCGAATCACCCGCAGGTTTTCCAAGAAGGACGCTGAAACGCCCGTGCATCCCGAGCCGCCGGTTGTTGAGACCGTTGCGAGTTAGTTGACGGAAGCTCCGACGAAAGTTGGGCAATCTCAGGGGGGGCGGAAGTCAGGGGCCGGAATCGCGCAGTGCGTACTCGCTTTCCTTTTGACCGTGTCTGCTTGGCAGAATATTGCTCTCTAACCAAATCCCATCAGTCGTAGAGCAGCAAATCGTTCAGGATTTTCGCGACGCCTTTGCGTCGGAATCGGCAGAGAAGCCCGCCACCTTCGGCTTTTGAAAAACAACGGCTCAGACGCCACCTGTGACCCCGGTCATTGTTAGCAGGATGAATCCAGAGAGTTAGGCTGCAACCTCTTGTGCCATTGCAACTAACGACTTCGGCCAGTTTCTCAAAGGGTCGAAAAAAAGTTCAATAGACGTCCTGTCACCCCGATTTTTGGCCGGTGACGGCCAAAAATAGAGAGTTGAGCGGAGAAAGTAGAGAGTAGGCAGAGCAGGTACCCAACCGCTCAACTCGGTCTCCTTTCTACTTTCTCCTCTCTTATTCCGGCGTCAAAGATGGCGTTCGCCTTCGAAAAGCTGCTGGTCTACCAAAAGTCCGTCGACTGCGCCGACGCCCTCTGCCAGCCCACTGAAGGCTTTTCACGCGGTTACGGTTTTCTCGTCGATCAACTCAACCGCTCCGCTCTTTCCATTGCCGCGATTATCGCCGAAGGAAACGGAAGGTTCACCAAGCCCGACCGAAGACACTTCTTCGGAATTCCACGAGGCTCGGTCCAGGAATGTGTACCGCTACTCGAATTGGCATCGAGGCGAAAACTGCTGAATGAGCAGGACCATCTTGAACTCGAGAGTTCGCTTGAAGAAATCGCGCGGATGCTGTCAGGCTTGATCAAGGGTCTTGAGAATCGTGAAGTATGAACGCGCGCCAGAAAAAGTTCTGTCAGCGCCTTGTCATTCCGACTCATTGCAAGGCATTTCCACAGAATGACTTACGACAAGGCTGCTCCGGCACCCTTGTTTCGTTTTGCGGTTTCTCTGCAAGCTTTAGCCAGCGGCCTTGAGCAACCGGCCCACGTTGCGAGCGCTCACCGGAAGTGCTTGCCGTGTGAGTTCCCGCTCCAATTGCGCGGTGCTCTTGCAGGTCCACCGCAAGGGCGATTGCGGATCCCCGCGCTTCGCAGAATCAACCAACCGCTCCAGGGCCGACGCCAATTGGGAGGGCGCAGCGGTCACTCGTTTCCGGCCTCCTCAGGGCCGACGATTTCACGCCGCAAGAGCGGCGACTCCTTCCGTTACTCGTTCGTCAAGTTCCTCCTGTTCGCGCTTGATGGGTACGCGGTCTCGGCCTGGTGAAGCGTGCCGTGGCAGCTTCGAGTTCATCCAGCGTGACGGGGTCGGCGCTCAGTGCGGCAATCGCTCGATCTGCGCAACTCGCGTGGATTGTTCCAGACCAATCAGAGTCTACCTCGCGTACCAGCAGGCGAACTTCACTCATCGCAGCACCGTCACCTGCTATTACAGAGTGATCCTCGAACAAACTGTACGTACTGCAACCATTTGTACCACTCCAGCAAGCTGCGGTTATTCGCCAGATGGTCAAGAGCGACGTGGTGCATCTTCAGCGTTATGGCTGCTGCGGACTTTCTCCTGGTCAGTCACGATGTCTTGTGCGGGACCAGGAGTTGGGCCAGGGTCGCCGCGAATCTTGAGAGCGATGCGTCGTCCGGAAGCGTCAGTCGTAGCTGGGGCCGGCCGGCTTCGTCCCGTTCGACGCTGTCATGCAGGCCGTCACGCAGACGGTTCACTAAGAGGGGATCGGGAGCCGGGCGGTTCTGTTCCGCGATCAGTTCGCTGACCAGTTGCAGTGCGGCACCGAGCAGTTGGCCTCCGGCAGCGGCCACGCGCTCGCGGCGTTCTTCCACCCGACGAGTCTCTTCCTCCACCCGGGACTGTAATGAACAATCCACCGGTGCGTCGGGAGTCTTACCGAGCAGCCGTTCGACCCGGCGGCGGAGTTCCTCGATGCCGCTCTCCATCTGCACTTCGTTGACGTCGCTGTCGGCCTCCAGGGCCGCGGCGGCGAGTTCCGCTTTCGAGGCGAGAGTGTCGAGGAGGCGTTCTTCAAGCGTCTCTTCGGTCACCAGCAGATAGACATGCACGGGGTTCTTCTGCCCCATGCGATGTGCCCTGGCGATCCGCTGTTCCAGGACGGCGGGGTTCCACGGGAGGTCGACGTTAATCACCGTGTTGGCCGACTGCAGGTTCAAACCGGTGCTGCCAGCGTTGGTCAGTAGGATGACGCGGCAGTCCGGGTCACTTTGGAACCGTCGCACCAGTGCCGGACGTTGCTTCTGTGGGACGCTGCCGTCCAGGCGGACGAACGGCATCTCCAGCCGTTCGAGGATCGGTTCGATCAGGTCATGCATGCGTTTCCATTCGCTGAACAGCACGATCTTGCGGTCGGGCTGTTCGGCCAACTGCTCCAGCAGTTCCGTCAGTTGGGCCAGTTTGCTGCTGTAGTTCGGTCCCTCCGGGTTTACCAGCCCGGTTCCGTTCGCGCAGAGCCTGCACATCAAGAGCGCCTTCTGCAGACGCAGCAGATCCATCTCCGTGAGGTATGGCTTGTTGGTGATCTGTGCGACGGTCTGCGAGTAACCGGCGTGCATTTCGAGTTGTTCTTCCGTGGGACGGATGCGGATCACGGAGGTCGTTCGCTCGGGAAGCTGGTGCAGGACTTCCTGACGCGTCCGCCGCAGCAGGATCGGCTTCAATTGCTCACGCAACTCGTCCAGCTTGCGGAACCCGAGGACCCGGCCCTTGTCATCGACATTGCGATGTTTATGAAAGAACCGGAAGGCGGGCCCAAGCCGATGTTCGTCGACGAACTTCACGACCGTGTACAGCTCGTCCAGCCGGTTCTCCATCGGCGTGCCGCTCAGCACAAGAGCGAAGGGACTGCGCAGCGAGCGGACCACTTGCGACGTCTTCGACTCCCAGTTCTTGATCCGCTGCCCTTCGTCCAGGATGATCAGATCCCACGGAGCTTGTTCCACCGCAGCGAGGTCTCGCTGTACTTGTTCGTAGTTGCAGATAGTGAAGAACGTGTCGTTCTGATAGATCTGCTGACGTTCTTTCATTCGACCGATGACGATTTCGGCGGAACGATCGGTGAACCGTTGGATCTCGTCGCGCCACTGCCCCTTGACGGACGCCGGACAGATAACGAGCACCCGCTGAATCCCGGCGAGCCGTGCGAGCAACTCCGCGGTCGCGATCCCTTGAATGGTTTTCCCAAGCCCCATGTCGTCCGCCAGAATGGCACGTCCCGCTCCCGCAGCGAACGCGACGCCGTCCAGCTGATAGGGCAGCAGCGGCTGCTTGAGCAGCGTCGTGCGAAGCGGATGTGTTTGCGGATCGCGACGGATCGCGGCAGTCTTCTCCTGCAGTTGCCGACGCACCAGTTCACGTTCGATCCACTCTTCCGCGTCCGGATAGACGAGTACGTCGTGCCCGGCGCGTTCCAGTTTTTTCAGACAGGCCATCGCTGTGGATGCATCGTCCAGCGGCTCTTCCAACCACCGTCCGACGATTCGTCGGACGGTGTCGGGAGAGTCGTCCGGCAGCGTGAACCGCAGCGCGGCATCACCACGGTAGTCGATCCACAGCCACGTCTGTTGTACGCTTGGTCGGCGTTGCAACTCCCGCTGGCTGAACCGCGCCTGGACCTTTTCGAGAGTGTGCAGGATGTGCTTGCATGTGCCGAGGCGATTCGTACGGAAGTCGGGGCAGGAACAGTAGGCTTCTCCCGGTCGATCTCCCTGCAGAGAAACGCGGTAGGACTTGCCGGACTGAAGGCTCGTCAGCGTGTAATCGCACCAGGGGGTGCCGGGGTTGGCGGAGCGCAACGTCATCCGTTCCTGCTGAGCCCGTTGACGGCGCTCGTCGAGCGCCCGTTCAACGAGTTCCTGTTCGGTCAGCAACTCGAATGGCACCGTCTCGTCCGGAGGGGCGGAAAGCCCCAGCGGAAGCTTCTGCTCGAGCAGCAGGTTCAACGCGGCTCCGGCGTGTTCGCAAGGAACATCACATCGGTCGCAGCGCAGATGCAGTTCCTGCGCGCGAGCGGTTTTCTGCGTCAGTACGACGATAGCCTTCCCGGCGGGCAATGCTTCATCCGGAATGCTGACACGAAACAGATCCCCCGCCAGATAGACGTGGTCCTCAGTATTCAGGTCCCAGCGTTGCCCACCGTTGCGCAGGAGTTGCTCCCCCTTCTCGCCGAGCAGCCGGCAAGCCTGTATGTACGTCAAACGCGCCACGCGGTCGCGGAACGAAATACGTTTCTTGCTTTTAGAATAGCCCGCGCGCGGTTGTCCCTCGGGAGAAGCTTTCACGCGGCCTGAAGACGCAACGATGCGCGGCATGGACGTTCTTTCCGTGATGGGACCGTGAGGTTGGCGAAGGAGGTCTCCTATACCTTGGCCGACATCTCAAATCCATCGTCCGGTGCTCTACCGTTGAGAACCGGTTCCGGATGCAGTGCAGGTCAGCGGTTCGTTAACCTTCACTGCGGCCTTGAGCCAAGCGGATAAATTGGCTCATGAATCGGCTGACTGGATCTGCTGCATCGATACAGGCTCACATGACAACTGCAACACTCGACATCTTCGCTGACTGAGTTGCTTGATTTCGTCCGTGAGATGATTGGGAATCAGTTCGCTGGCGAGGTACCTTCTGCTTCAGGCTGCCAAGCGCAGACGCTACGCTTACTCGCTGCATTCAGGTGCCAACCCAAGCAGTGCTGAAGCACAACCAGCCAAGAATCCCCCGCCGACATCATCCCACCCGTTCCCTAGCCAGCCCGACCACACGTAGGTCACCCCTTCCTGAAGCTGGCGTAAGAACGAAAAGCTGCCCATGAAAATACTCAAGCTCAGCATTCTGCTTTTGTTCGGAAGCATCGGCACTATCCAGATCGCCGAGGGTCAGGAGACTCCGATCTCTTTAGAGGCGGCTAAAGAACAGGGACGCAGCAAGTCCAGATTCTTGAAAGAGACCAAGGAAGTCACGAAGGCTGTTGACGTCGCTCCCAAAGCAAATGTCGCATTCTTTCGGGAGTCGGTCGGACCGATTCTCAAGAAGAGCTGCCTGGCCTGTCATGGACCCGAAAAGGCAGAGGGCCGACTTCGCATCGACCAACTGAATCCGGACATCCTGACCGGCCCTGATGCTGAGCGGTGGCGCGAGGTCTTCAACGCACTCAGCAAATCCGAGATGCCCCCGAAGGACGAGCCGGCCTATGCACTCGCGGACGCGGATCGGGGCCGCATTGTCGATTGGCTCAGCGAGGAACTGAATACGGCGTCTGTCATACGTCGCAACAGCAAAGAGCATTCGTCTTTTCGCCGGTTGACGAAGTACGAATACAACTACGCTCTGCAGGACCTGCTTGGTCTGCCCTATTCGCTCGCGAATTCGCTGCCGCCGGAAACCGCCTCTGAGGAGGGTTTCAAGAACAGCTCGGAACTGCTGCAGATGTCTGTCATGCAGTTCGAGACGTATCGGGAGATTGGACTCAAAGCCCTGAAACGCGCCACCGTGAGTGGTGAGCGTCCGCAACCCGTCACCTACATCATTTCGATGCCGGAAGAGATGGCGAAGGCGGAGTCCAAAAAGGATGACAAGGAAACCGACAAGAGCAAGAAGCCCACCAGGAAGCCCAAAAATCAGCAGCAGTTATTCAATCGAGAGACGGACGACAGCGTTCCGTTTGGCGAGAGAAAGATCATGCCTCGTGCAGAGGCCGTTGCCGGGCAGACGCCCGCCGTTTCTCCCATCGTGCTGGTTCTGCCCCGATCGAACGAATTGAAGCTTGACCTGGATCGTTTTCTTCCCGACGAAGGCACGATGCGTGTTCGCATTCGAGCCGGTCGTTCGACGATGAACCCTGACGAGCATGCAAGCCTGCGTCTGATCTTCAGCGCGCATACCAGTAACAACGCCAACTTCTCGCAGGTCGTCAGTGAGCATGATATCCCCGTCACGGCTTCCGCCGACGACCCGCAATTCATTCACTTCGACATCCAGCTAAGCGATATCCAGCGCAACCCGTTCCGAAAGCTCGCTACAACATTTCCCAGACGGGACGAGTTTCTGCACATTCACAATGTCTCGAATGCACACGGCGGGGAGCCTCTCCAGGTTCTGATCGACTACATCGAAATCAGCGCTCCGTTCTACGAGCAGTGGCCGCCGAAGACTCACACCGACATCTTCTTTGAGAGCGCCAACAAGGGTGACGAGCAGGTCTATGGCCGCGAGGTGCTGAGCCGATTTCTGAGACGCGTTTGGCGTCGCCCCGTCGCCGCGCAGGAAGTCGATCAGTTCATGGCCCTGTTTGCGAAGTACCGGCCGGGATTCGCGACGTTCGAAGACGCGATGGTGGAAGTTCTGGCAACCGCGCTCGCCACGCCGGAGTTCCTCTATCTGACTCAACGAGTAACGACCGATGAGACGAAGTCCTCGGCAAGAATCAGTGAGCTGGAGCTGGCCAGCCGGCTCTCCGTATTTCTGTGGTCCAGTATTCCGGACGACGAACTGCTGAAACTCGCGGAGCAAGGAAAGCTCAGAGAGCCGGAAGTTCTGACCGCTCAAATCAAACGCATGCTGGCGGACCCGCGTTCACAACGATTCTCTCAGAACTTCGTTGAGCAATGGCTGGGTTTGGACAGGATGAATAGTGTCACTCATGTGACTGATAGTTCGTTGAGAGACGCGATGCAGGAAGAGCCCGTCGCGTTCTTTGATGAGGTGCTGAAGCAAAACCACAGCATCATGGACTTCATCCATTCCGATTACGCTGTGGTGAACGAGCGGCTCGCAGCGCACTATCGGATTCCCAAGGTCTACGGTCCTGATTTCCGCAAGGTGTCCGTCACCCCGCAAATGAATCGCGGCGGTCTGCTGACGTCTGCCGCGATCATGACCATGAACTCGGACGGCAAGGATTCGCATCCGCTCAAGCGTGGCGTCTGGATGCTGAAGCGCATTCTTGACGATCCGTCACCGCCGCCACCGCCGAATGTTCCGGAAGTCGACCTGACCGACCCGGAGATTCTAAAGATGACTCTCAAAGAACGGATCGCAAATCATCGGAACAAGCCGGCCTGCATTTCGTGTCACGCCAAGATCGACCCGTGGGGCATCGCGTTTGAGAACTACGACGCTCTCGGAACATTTCGAACTCAAATCGGTAACCAACCTGTCGATGCGACTGCGGAACTCTTCAATCGGCAAACGCTGGCTGGGGTAGATGGGCTCAAGCGGTATTTGCTGACCGACCGACAAGATCAATTCGCCAGAGCGATGGTGCATAAGCTGACGGCCTACGCTCTGGGCAGACCACTTTCCTTTGGCGACCGTGCTGACATAGACCAGTTGACCGCACAGTTCAGAAGACGGGATGATGGCTTGGGCGACATGATCCACCTGATCATCAGCAGTAACCTCTTCAACTCGAAGTAGAACAACCTGCAGACGTGTTTCTAGTAGCTGTCGAATTTGTAGGGTGGGACCAGCGGCGATTAGCCGCGCCGGCCCACCAGTTGAAATCATTGTTGAATCATGGTGGGCCGGCGCTCTAAGCGAGCTTGTCCCACCCTACGTACCTTTTGCATCGGGCTATCTAGCGTCCGCGAAAGACTATGAACAACAAATCCGCTTTGCTGAGTCGCAGAACTTTTCTTCAGGGCACCGGTTTGGCTCTCGCCTTGCCGTGGTTTGAAACATTTGCCGTGGGCAGCCCAGCTAAGAACGAGACTCCTAAGCGGTTTGTCAGCGTCTATCACCCGGATGGTGTGGGATTGCCACTCAAGTCTGATCCGGCCTGGGAAGATTGGAGTTGGTTTCCGCGGGGCGGCGAAACGGACTTCAAATTGACCAAAGTCCTGGATGTGCTCGAGCCACTGCGGAGCGACATCACGATCTATTCCGGGCTGTCACATCCCGCCGCTCGAAACGTGCACGGCCATTCGAATGCGGACCAGTATCTGACGGCTGCGCCAACGGGTGGTCATGGCCCGTATCAGAATTCGATCTCTCTTGATCAAGCGTATGCGGAGCACGCTGGCGACTTTACTCGACACTCTTCACTGGTTCTGTCTACCAACGGCGGCGTGGGCGGCCCACGCGGTGCCCAGACTCAGTCCTTCAATCGAGAAGGACGGCCGATTCCGGCGATGAATAAACCCAAGCAAATCTTCGATATGCTGTTTGTCACGAGCGGCAAAGACGCAGCAGAACGATTGGCGCGAAGCAAGAGTGCCCTCGATCTCCTGATCGAAAACACTCGCTCGCTGAATCGCCAACTTTCTCATCGCGATCAAGAGACGCTCAAGCAGTATCTGGATGCCGTGCGCGATACCGAGTTGAAGCTCGCGAAGGCCCAGAAGTGGATTGATACTCCAATTCCTCAGGTGGATACCAAGAACCTGCATCTGGAAGCTGAGCCTAAAGAAGCGAGGCTCTATTTCCAGACGATGTATGAACTGATCTATCTCGCCTTCCTGAGCGATTCGACTCGCGCCGTGACGTTCCAGTTGGGGCGAGAAAACGGCGAAGGCCCACACGACCTGCTATCCCTGGCTGTTGGTATGGGTGGTGCTCATGGCCTGACTCATGACGTCAAGCGGCCCGGCGGCTGGAAGAACCTGGGTACCTACAACCGCTATCAAGCCGAGGAATTTGGTCGCTTCGCACAACGGCTGAAGGACACACCCGAGCCGACCGGCGAAGGCAATCTGCTGGACAACACGTTTGCCATGCACGGCTCAGCGTCCAGCAGTTTCCACCTCTCACGCAACTATCCGATCATTTCCGCCGGTGGTAAGAACCTCGGTTTTACCAACGGTCGGTATCTCAAGTTTGGCAAAGGCAACGAAGACAACCAGGCCGGCGCGGGAATCGATACCGATGCTGGGTGGCAAAGCAAGCTGGAAGTGGAAGAACTCCCCTTGGCGAAGCTCTTCGTCACCGTCCTGCAGAGACTCGGTGTTGAGACCGATAAGTTCGGCGGATCGACCGGGACGTTGAGCCGGGTGTAAGAGGCGCGCATGAGCGCGAGAAGTGAAGGCTGGCCAGAGGCAGCTTCTTTCGCTGAGCAGAGCCTGAAACGGCATCGACAAGCCGTAGCATGGACGCCCCGTCCGTGCGTAATGAGTCCAGCACGGACGGGGCGTCCATGCTACGGTCTTTACCTTGAGTTCAGGTTTGAAGGCGGAATGATCATGGCAACCGCGCGATTCACAGTCCTTGTGGCCCTGCTCTTAGTTTCCACGTTTACGGTTGAAATCGCTGCCGCGCCTCCGGCTTCCAGGCCGAATATCGTCTTCATCATGGCCGACGATCTTGGTTACACGGATGTTGGTTGTTTCGGCAGTAAGTATTACGAGACGCCGAACATTGACCGGCTCGCGACGCAGGGCATGAAGCTGCTGAGCCATCATCATTGCCAAAACTGCACACCCACTCGCGCCGCGCTAATGAGCGGACAGTACGGAGCTCGCACCGGCGTCTATACCGTTGGGGGAACGGAACGATTCGATTGGAGCAAACGCCCACTCCGTCCAGTGGAGAACATCACTGATCTCCCTCTTGATCGCGACATCATCCCGAAACAGCTCAAGGCGGCCGGTTACGCGACGGGTATGTTTGGCAAATGGCACATTGGTCAGCAGGGCAACTATCAACCCGGCAAGCGAGGCTTTGACGAGGCCATCGTGAGCATGGGGAAGCACTTCGACTTCGCCACGACGCCCAAGACCGAGTACCCAGAAGGCCAGTACCTCGCCGACTTTCTCACGAATAGGGCTGTTGACTTCATCACACGCCATAAGAATGAACCGTTTTTCCTTTACCTGCCCCATTTCGGTGTTCATTCGCCCCATGAAGCCAAAGCTGATCTGATCGCGAAGTTCAAAGCCAAACCGGGAGTTGGTGGGCACAACAACGCGACCTATGCGGCGATGATTGCCTCTGTCGATGAAAGCGTCGGCCGGGTCATGCAGACCTTGGATGATTTGAAGCTGGCCGAGAACACCGTGCTCATTTTCACCAGCGATAATGGCGGTGTTGGAGGTTACGTCCGCGAAGGCATCAAGAAGGCAGGTGATGTCACTGACAACGCTCCGCTGCGCAGTGGAAAGGGAAGTCTGTACGAAGGCGGCACGCGCGAACCGTTCATCGTCCGTTGGCCGTCCGTTACGAAGCCTGGATCGACGTGCAACGTGCCGACCATTCATGTGGATATCTTCCCGACGATGCTGGAACTGGCGAGTGCGCCCAACCCTCGGCAAGTGCTTGATGGTGAGAGCCTCGTCAAGCTTTTTCAGAATCCGAGCGGGCAACTCAAGCGCGATGCTATCTTTCAGCACTTTCCAGGTTACCTCGGAGCTGGAGCTGATAACTGGCGCACGACGCCGGTGAGCCTCGTTCAAATCGGCGAGTGGAAGCTGATGGAGTTTCTCGAAGACGGACGCCTAGAGCTATACAACCTCGCCAACGACATCGGCGAAGCGAAGAACCTGGCGAAAGAGAATCCCGACAAAGCTAAGGAACTCCACGCTCGCCTGGTCGCATGGCGCGCCGAAGTAAACGCTCCGATGCCGACCAAGAACGAGGGCGAGTCTGCTAAACCGAAGGCCAAGGGCAAGGCAAAGAAAAAGGACGCCTGACATGCAACACGCGCTCAATGTGATTGTCAGAGTGTTGTTCATCCTGCTGGCAGCCCTGCCAACGGTGGAAAAGCTTTTCGCAGCCGAACGCAAACCGAACCTGGTCTATATCTTCACGGACGACCAACGCTGGGATGCGCTGGGAGTGGTGCAGCGGGAACAGGGAGAGAGGGGGCGGTTTCCTTGGCTGAAGACGCCAAATCTTGATCGGCTGGCCGCGGAGGGTGTGCGGTTTCGGAACGCGTTTGTCGTGAACTCGCTGTGCGCGCCGTCGCGAGCGACGCTCATCACCGGCCAGTACGGGCATGTCAACGGCGTGGTTAACAACCATACGCCGCATCCGGCAGGCAATATCAGTCTGCCCTCGCTGCTACGTCCGGCCGGCTATGTCTCGGCCTACATGGGAAAGTGGCATCACGGCAATCAGTCCGGGAAGCGTCCCGGTTTTGACTACTCGGCCAGCTTCGTCGGCCAAGGCAAGTATTTCGATTGCCCGGTCGAGGTGAATGGCGTGGCGACTCCGACGAAAGGTTTCATCGATGATGTGACCACCGACTACGCCGCTGGATTCATCCAAGAGAACAAAGACCGACCGTTCTTGCTCATCCTCGGCTACAAGACTTGCCACGGTCCGTTCACTCCGCCGCCCCGCCACGAAAAGACGTACGAGGGTGAGGAAGCTCGACGCACTCCCAATCTAGGACTGCGAGCACCTTATCGAAGTGCCGATGCCGGACAGGGCGGTGCGAAAGGCAAAGCTGCGGCGAAATCGTCTGACTCGCCAACTGTTCCGACTAACCTGGGCATGTTTCGAGGTATCACGGCTATCGACGACAACGTCGGCAAGTTGTTGAAGCTGCTGGACGAGCTCAAGCTGACCGATGATACGGTGGTCTGCTTTTCCAGTGACAACGGCTACTACCTTGGCGAACACAACTTGGGCGATAAGAGGTCAGCCTACGAAGAGGCTTTGCGAGTTCCCATGCTGGTGCGCTACCCGCGTCTCGTTGCCGAAGGCCGAACCGATGACCACATGGTGCTGAACGTGGACCCGGCAGCGACGTTCCTGGACCTGGCCGGCATCCCCGTACCGGCGACGATGCACGGCCGCAGTTGGAAGCCATTGCTCGAAGGCAAGAGCGAGGTGGCGTGGCGCGATAGCTTTTTCTATTGCTACTTCTTTGAACGCAGCTTCGCGACACCGACCACCACGGCCGTGCGAACTCAGAATGCTAAGCTGATCAAGTATCCCGGACACGACGACTGGACCGAAGTCTTCGACCTAAAGGCAGATCCCTACGAAACGAAGAACCTCGCTACTGATCCGGCCCACTCCGATCTGCGCAAATCTTTGGAAGCCGAGTACGAGAAACAGTCACAAGCGATCGGCTTTCGCATCCCCGACTTTGCTGACGTTCCGCCTGCTGATGGTTCCTTACCAAACCCCAACAGGAACTTGAAGCCCCAGAACGCTGCGAAGAAGCCGAAGGCGCAAGAATGAATCGCAGACTCGCGCATTCGCCACCCAAGGTGGCGAATTGCACGGGCATACTTGGTAGAGTTCGTGTCCTCTTGAAGTGTGCTGACCACGATCCGGCTGCCCCCGCATGCTCCCTCCCCAGGAAACCCGCCATGAAACTGACCGTCGCCTCGTTCGCAACCTTCTGTGTGTTGTCAGTCTGGAGTGCGACGTGTTCCGCCCAAGTGCCGTCCAAGCCCGGCGAGTGGCCACAATGGCGAGGTCCCAATCGTGATGGCATCAGCACCGACAAAGGTTTGCTGAAGGAGTGGCCGGCCGAGGGGCCCAAGGTCGTGTGGCAAGTGGATTCGGTCGGCACAGGTTATTCGTCGATCGCGGTGAAGGACGGCCGCATCATCACACAAGGGGATTTGGATGGCGTCGAGCACATTATCGCCTTGAACGCCAAAGACGGGAAGACGTTGTGGTCGGTGCAACCAACACCGGTCGTTTCGTTGCTTGAAACCCGCATCGAAGCGGACATGAAGCAGCTTGACCGTGACAAGGACGGCACCGTCAGTGAAATCGAAGCCTTGGGGCGATTTGGTTGGGATTGGAACAAGTACGACAAAGCCGGAACTGAAGCCGTTGAGGCGGTCGCTGATCGACGCTCCGCAGCATTGCTGAAGGAACTCGACAAGGACGCTGACGGCAAGCTGATGTTTGCTGAAGCAGGGAATCTGCTTCGCGAAACGTTCGAACGCATCGACATCAAAGATGACGGCGCGGATGCGACGGCATTGGCGACGTCGAGAACCGAAGCCTACTTGAAGGAACTGGATAAGGACGGGGACGGTAAGATCACTCGCCAAGAAGCGCGCGGTACCGCACTCGATCGCAATTTCGGTCGCATGGATGTGCGCGATCCGGCGACGAACAAGTCCGATGATGTGCTGACCAAGGATGAAATTCAGACGTCCCTCGCGAAGCACGAAGCCGGTCGTGATGGCGTGGTGACGATCGATGAACTGCGTCGCTACTACGTCGCGAACAAGGTTGCTGGCGACGGTATACTGACTGCGGCTGAACTGCGCGGAGCGGTCGGCGGCTACCGTAATGGCATGGGTGACGGTCCTCGCGGAACACCGACAATCGACGGCGAGCGTGTTTACGCCGAAGGTGGCAACGGTGATCTCGTCTGCCTCGAAGCGGCCACCGGCAAGACGCTGTGGTATGTGAATCTGCGAAATGACTTTGGTGGGGGAACTCCGGGCTGGGGCTATTCAGAATCTCCGTTGATCGTCGACGACATGGTGATTGTCACCCCCGGTGGTGGCAAAGGGACGCTGGTCGCGCTCAACAAGCTAGACGGCAAGTTGATCTGGCAGAGCAAGGGAGTCACCCAAGGGGCGCACTACACATCCCCCGAAGTGGCCACGATCAATGGCGTCCGCCAGGTCGTGCAGTTTGCCAATCAAAGTGTGTTTAGCGTTTCGCTCGCGGATGGCTCGCCGCTGTGGAGCTACAAGTCTCCAGCGAATGGCACGGCCAACTGCTGCACACCGATCATTGAAGGCGATTTGGTATTCGCGTCGAGTTCTTACGGCACTGGTGGCGGCCTCGCGAAGATCACGCTAGCTGGCAGCACTCAAGTGGCTGAAGAGGTCTACTTCGAAAAGAAGATGGCTTGCCATCACGGTGGCATCGTGAAAGTGGGCGACAACATGTACTCGGCCGGCGGCGGACCACTGATGTGCATGGACTTCAAGACTGGCAAGATTCACTGGCAAGCGCGTAGCGCTGGTAAAGGATCAATGTGTGTCGCGGACGGAATGCTCTATGTGCTGGGCGAGGGGCACGACGTCGCCCTGGCAGAAGTCACTCCCGAGGGCTATCGCGAGCACGGACGTATGAAGATCCAGTCACACGGTCGACCAGCCTGGGCTCACATCGTTGTGACCGGCGGTCGCATGTATCTGCGCGACCAGGAGTCTCTATCGGTCTACGACGTGACTGCGAAGTGATCTGGTTAATTCGAGTCTGCGGTTTAAAGATCTCGTGGCCTCGATCCATCGATACTCAACGAACAGCATTTCCCGCAGGCTGCGACGAGAGCGGTCGCCGCGATCTCTCCGGTCCAATCGGTCTCACATCAATGGAGTCCATCAGGTGCTCCCTGGATGTCGGTCACCAGCGGTCGACATGCTGGTGGTAGTCGGCCGCGCGGCGAACCATTCTACGGCGCAGTCGGCCATTCAGTGCTGGTCGAGCCCTGAGGCACCTCAAACAATGGCCCCGCGCCGAATGGTCGGGGCTCCAACGAGTTGTCGCGCGACTCTCCGCCCAAACCACGGCGTTTGGACTGTGCTCCGACTCATAGGGATCGCGCAGAATTAACCGCGTTTCAAATGTGGCACGCTGCTGCAACGCAACAATCAACGAAACGCAATCAATTTCCGGGATCCGTATCACACGGTCTCCATACGAACCTGTCCCTCATCACAACTGGCACAGAAACGACCAGCAGGCCAGCTCCATTCGGAGATGTTCGATTCGCTTCTATCTGACAGAGAGGCAAATCGGAGATGTGTTGGTAACAATCACACGCCACTTAATCGTTCCGGCGCGAGCGTTGTCACTCACTTGGGGAGTTCTTGCATGAAGTCGTTGCAATACGGTGGGGCGGCCTTGGTGGCCCTGATCTTGTCGCTCTCCCCATCGGCGTTACGCCCTGCGGAAGCGCAGTCGAATGAGCACCCCGATCGCATGGTTCAGCCGGGTGTGCCCCAAGGAAAAGTCACGGCAGGGCAGTTCAATGACAGCCAGATCTTTCCCGGAACGAAGCGCGACTACAGCGTCTACGTGCCGGCTCAATACAAAGCCGACGAGCCGGCCGCGCTGATGGTGTTCATGGACGGCGGTGGGTACTCGAACGTCAAGGGCGGGTTCCGAGTACCGACGGTCTTCGACAATCTCATTCATCAGAAGAAGATGCCGGTCACGATCGCGGTGTTTGTGAATCCGGGCACCGTCGCGGCGACCGTGAAGGGAGCGAAGGATCGCAGCAATCGGTCCTACGAGTACGACTCGATGGGAGATCGTTACGCGAACTTTATGGTGGATGAGTTCCTGCCGGTTGCGCTGAAGGGGCTCAATGTTTCGAAAGATCCGGCGAAGCGCGCGGCCTGCGGTATTTCGTCGAGCGGCATCTGTGCTTTCACCCTCGCGTGGGAGAAGCCGGACCAGTTCGGCAAAGTCCTCAGCCACATCGGCAGCTTCACGAACATCCGTGGCGGATGGGCCTATCCGGGACTTGTGCGCAGAACGAAGGACAAGCCGAAGGCGATCAAGGTCTATCTGCAGGATGGTCGCGATGACCTCAACAATCTGCACGGCAATTGGCCACTCGGGAATCAAGATCTGGCGGCGGCGCTGCAGTTCGCGGGCTACAAGTACAAGCTCGAAATGACCGAGGGTGGTCACAGTGGCAAGTGGGGCGGCGACTTGTTGCCAGAAGCTCTGAAGTGGTTGTGGGACGACAACGCCGAAAGCACGCACATCCCGATTGTCGAAACGAAGCCCGCTTGGGAACCGCATCCGGACGCGGTCGCCAAGGAAGGTGTGCCGAAGGGGACTGTCGAACAGATGCCTGTCTTCGAGTCGAAAATATTTGGTAATACGATTCGCGATTGGTCGATCTACGTGCCGGCCCAATACAAGGCTGACGCGCCCGCCGCGCTGATGGTGTTTCAAGACGGCGAGGGCATGAAGAACGTCACTGGTCGCTGGCGCGTGCCGACAGTTTTCGACAACTTGATCGCTCGCGGAGACATGCCGCCGACGATTGCTGTCTTCATCAACCCAGGTCATGACAAGGACAAGCCGCGACAAAACGGAAAACACTCGAATCGCGGCTTTGAGTACGACAGTCTCGGTGATCGCTATGTCCGCTTCTTGCTGGAAGAGGTCATCCCCGAGGTTCGCAAGAAGTACTCCATCTCGGACGATCCCGAGATGCATGCGATTGGTGGTTCGAGTTCCGGCGCGATCTGTGCTTTCACCGCTGCCTGGGAACGCACCGATGCTTTCCGCAAGGTCTATTCGAGCGTCGGGAGCTTCACGAACCTGCGCGGCGGCAACGTCTATCCGTCGCTCGTTCGTAAGACCGAACCGAAGCCGATCCGCATCTACATGGCCGACACGAGCGGTGACGTCGACAACGCTTTCGGAAGCTGGCCGTGGGCTAACCAGCAGATGGCATCGGCGTTGAAGTACATGGGTTACGACGTTCGCTTCGACTGGGTCGAAGGCTATGCGCACAACTCCGACTTCGGTGGTGCGAAGTTTCCCGAAGCGATGAAGTGGCTGTGGCGGAAAGACGCTCATACGCCCGTGATCGACACCAAGGGCGATCTCGGCGGCGACCTGACGTTGCTCAACCTGCTGATTCGCGGCGAGTCTTGGGAAGTCGTCGCTGAAGGACTCGGCTTCGCGGACGCTCTCTGTGCCGACAAAGCCGGCAATGTCTATTACTGCGATATGAAGGCGGCCTCCGTCGTTCGCATCGGCACTGATGGAACTCGCAAAGAGATCTGCAAGGAGTCCGTCAGCGGCCTCGAATTCAATCCTGATGGAACGCTGCTCTATGCGTGTCAGGGATCGAAAAGCCGAGTGATCTCAATCAACCCCAGCTCCGGCGAAGTGAAGGTCGTTGCGGAAGGCGTGAAGCCGAACGATCTCGCAGTGACGAGCGATGGCTTTATCCTCATCACGGAAACCGGAACGCAGCAGGTGACTAGGATCAATCCGCAGACCAGCGAAGTCACCGCTGCAGACAAAGGTATCAACAAGCCAAACGGCATCGCGTTGTCGCCCGATGGAGGCACGCTCGCGGTCTCCGATTACGGCGGCACTCACACCTGGACGTTCCGAGTCAACGCTGGCGGAGTGCTCGATGCCAAGATGCCGACAATGCCGATGCGTCTGCCGATCGATCCTAAGGGCGAGTTCAAATTCAACGAACCGCCCCCATACATCCAGAACTCGAAGGGCGACGGCATGGCCGTCGACAACGCAGGCCGCATCTACGTGACCAGCGACCTCGGCGTGCAAGTCTTCGACCCCACTGGCCGCCCTTGCGGCGTCCTGCCCAAGCCCGACAAAGATCAGCCCCTCACAACCTGCATCCTCGCCGGGCCGGATCACAGCACGCTCTACATCGCGCACGGCACGAAGATCTATCGGCGCAAACTAACGGTGGAGAAATCGAAGTAGTTTGTACTCACTTGTAGGGTGGGACCAGCGTAGCGCCGGCCCACCATGTTTCTGATTGTGTTTGTTATTGGTGGGCCGGCGCTGCGCTGGTCCCACCCTACGGGCCACAACATGTCAGATTATCGGCGCTACTTCGTGGCCGGTGGAACGTACTTCTTTACGTGTGTCACTCACGAACGACGACCGATTCTCACGACGGACCTCGGTCGAAAATGTCTCCACGAAGCTATTGAAAAGGTACGTACCGATCATCCTTTTCAAATCGTCGCGATTGTGTTGCTTCCCGATCACTGGCACACGGTGTGGACTTTGCCGCGAGGCGACGATCGCTACCCGCTGCGTTGGATGCGAATCAAAGAAGAGTTCACGGAACGTTGGTTGGAAGCAGGCGGAGCAGAAACTGCTCAGTCGGAGTCCCGTGAGAAGCATCGACAACGAGGTGTTTGGCAAAGGAGATATTGGGAACATACCGTCCGCGACGAAGCTGACCTCAAGCGGTGCGTCGACTACACGCATTGGAATCCGCGCGAGCACAAGCTGGCCGCACGAGTGCGTGACTGGGAATGGTCGTCCTTTGATAGGATGGTGCGTGAAGGCGAGTACGACATTGATTGGGGCGGCACCGATCCAACACCCGGTTGGGATGATCCCGAATGGGGCGAATAACGTAGGGTGTCACCAGCGCAAGCGCCGGCCCATCAATGACAATCAACCATTGGTGGGCCGGCGCTGCGCTGGTCCCACCCTACAAGCTGTGAATCAGGCCATCACAACACGTGGACGTCATGATAACTTGCGAAGGACTGCTTTCTGTGGGGTGGTGTGAAGGAGTTGTTGGCATGACGAACATTGCACTTCATCCGACCCGCCGTGCGCGTCATGCGTTTCGCAAGACGGCGGGTCTGTTGACGAGGGCAGTGCTCGTGCTGGCGATGATGGTTTCGCAAGCGGCGGCGGATGAAGGTGGTGATCACTTTGAGAAGCATGTGCGGCCACTGTTGATTGAGCGTTGCTACAAGTGCCACTCGGGAACCGAGAGCAAGGGCGGGCTGCGGCTTGATTCGCGTGAGGCACTTTTGAAGGGCGGTGAAACCGGGGCGGCGATTGTCCTCGCGAAGCCGGAAGAGAGTTTGTTGATTCAGGCGGTGAGATATCAAAACGGATTGGCGATGCCGCCGGATGGGAAGCTGACTGCAGCACAGGTTGACGCTCTGGCCCAGTGGATTCGCGACGGTGCTCTCTGGCCGGGAGCGACGACTGCGACGACGACTAAAAATGCCGACCTCTTGCCGGTGATCGCACCGAAGACTCCAAACAGCGGCCCATTGGCGTCCGCGCTACAACTGTGGCTGCGGGCCGATGCTCTCAAGCTGGCGGACGGTGAGAGCGTGCCCGTTTGGCCTGATCAGAGTGGGCATGGTCGCGATCTCTCGGCGACTAAGGGGGTTCGTGAAGGCGGTGTCGGCGGGCCGGGAAATTTCGTCGCGCAGAGCAATCTGGTCGGCCGGCCGGCGGTGCGGTTTTCGCAGTGGACCGGCCTCGCGTCTTCGCCGGGGAATCCGGTTGAGATTCGAGGCGACGCGGCCCTCACGATGACAATCGTCATGAACCTCACTCAATTCAAAGGGCAGCATCCTCACTCTACCGTCTTTTGCGTCGGCAACCCGGCGTATGCGGGTGATCCGGGTAAGCCGCTCGCGGCGCTCATTGAGATCGACCAGCCGCAACAGTTTTCGCTCGACTTCGCGGGCGGCTGGGGGCACGACGCCATTCTCGCCCCAGGTTCGTATCAGCCGCTGTTTGGCAAGCCGGTCATCGTGACGATCGTCAAGAAGCCAGGACCGATTCGCGAGACCACGCGCTTCTACATCAACGGCAAGCTGGCGGGACCGGCAGATGGTAAACCGCTGACCGGACGCGACACCGTGCCCGACATCCAGCATCGTTCGGACGTCGGAGTGTTCCTCGGCAAGGTACTCAGTTGGTGCGGCGCGATTCAGGGCGATGTCGGCGAGGTGCTGCTCTACAACACCGCGTTGTCTGAAGCTGATCGGCTCGGTATCGAAACCTACCTTGGTGAGAAGTTCGGATTGTGGATCGATGCCGAACGCTCGCTCGCCGCGAAATCCGTCTACACCGACACCGAGAAAAGCCATTGGGCCTATCAACCGATTCGCGAGGTCTCGCCGCCAAAAGTTCGCCAAGAGGACAAAGTGCGAACGCCGATCGATTGCTTCGCGTTGGCGGCATTCGAGTCGCAGTCGCTCGTACCACCGCCTGAACTCGATAAGCGAATGTGGCTGCGGCGAGTCAACTTTGATCTGACTGGCCTGCCTCCCACACCCGAAGATGTGGATGCGTTTCTCGCTGATACTTCTCCGCAGGCTTTTGAGATCGTCGTGAATCGGCTACTCGAGTCGCCGCGTTATGGCGAACGGTGGGGCAGGCATTGGATGGATCTCGTTCGCTATGCGGAGACGACCGCCAACGACGCCAACGCGGTGATGCGGTTTGCCTGGCGATATCGCAACTACGTCATCGACGCTTTCAACAACGACCTGCCATACGACCAGTTCCTGATTGAGCAACTGGCGGGTGACCTGCTGCCGCCGACCGAATCAGTGGCCGTCAACACGCGGCGAACGATCGCGACGGGCTACTTGATGATCGGATCGAAGGCGCTGGCCGAGACTGACAAGGAACAATCGCGACTCGACATCGTGGACGATCAGATCGACGTAACCGGCCGGGCGATGCTGGGGCTGACGGTTGCCTGTGCCCGCTGTCATGACCATAAGTTCGATGCCATTCGCACGACTGACTACTACGCGCTGGCAGGCATCTTCCGCAGTACCGAGCCGTTTCAGAACGAGGCCCGCAACGCATCGATGTGGTGGGAGTATCCGGTGCCTCAGGGTGCAGGGCTGGAACCGCTGATCGTAATGGCTCCGAAAGAAGTGCAGCCGCGGAACCTGCGAGTGCATCTGCGCGGCAATCGGTTCACGTTGGGAAAAATCGTCCCGCGCGGCGCGTTGGGGATCGTCGCGTCGGTCAGCCCTTCGGCCGAAGACAGTTCCACTCCAATCATCAATCCGCATCAACTGAGCAGTGGTCGGCTCGAACTCGCTCGCTGGATCGCCAGTCCAACAAATCCGCTCACCGCGCGAGTGCTCGTCAATCGAGTCTGGCAGTTGCACTTTGGCCGAGGCATCGTTGGCACCCCGGATAACTTCGGCACGCGCGGTGAGCGGCCTTCCGACCCCGCGTTGCTCGACTGGCTGGCGACGCAATTCATCCGCGACGGTTGGAGCGTGAAGAAGCTGCACCGGTTGATCATGCTGTCGAACACCTATCGCTCGCAGAACGCTTCGTCATCGAAGGGACGCGAGCAACCTCAGCTTGGGCCGCTGCTCGTTCAGCGTCGTCGGCTTTCCGCTGAAGAACTGCGCGACGCCATGCTGGCGGTAAGCGGCCGATTGGACCTCACGCCGGGTAGCTCCGAGAGCGGAGAGTTCCTCTTCTCGAAAGCTGAGGACATCAACGCGATGATTCGACCGAATCGCGTCGGAGCGGATGATGAGTTCTACACGTCATTCCGCAAACGGTCGGTCTTCCTGCCGATCGTCCGCAACATGCTGCCCGATGTGTTGACCCTATTCGACGCCGCCGACCCGAACGGGATCACTGCGGTTCGCAACGAGACGACAGTCGCCTCGCAGGGGCTGTTCCTGCTGAATCATCCGTTCGTCCGCGACCAGTCGAAAGCGTTAGCCGAGCGTCTGTTATCCGACGCGGCGCTCTCAGATGAACGACGCATCGAAGTGGCACATCGCCTGGCCTGCGGTCGTTCGGCAACTCCGGTCGAACACGAAGAGACGAACGCCTTCTTGAAGTCATTCACACAGTCAGCGGCGCTGAAGAGCAAGTCTGAGCTCGAGCAGCGACAAGCAGCCTGGCAGGCGTTCTGTCAGTCGCTGCTGTGCAGTAACGAGTTTCTGCATGTGGAGTAGTGCGTCGTCTCACCTTAAGGCGAGATGCTTGAGGATCAACACCATGCCAATCACCACGACACGACGACAACTTTTGCAGCAGTCCGCCGTCGGTTTTGGCAGCGTTGCGTTGTCGAGCTTGCTGGCGGGCGAGGCGTGCTCTCGCAGCTCTGCATCGGGGCCGCTCGCTCCTAAACAATCGCACTTCCTGGCCACGGCGAAACGGGCGGTGCTCCTCTTTATGCACGGTGGAGTTTCGCATGTGGACTCGTTTGATCCGAAGCCCAAGCTGACGGAGATGAATGGTCAGCCGCTGCCATTTCCGAAGCCGAAGTTTGAATTCGCTCCGACTGGCAATCTGCTCGCGTCACCTTGGAAGTTCCGGAAATACGGAGAGAGCGGCATTGAGGTCAGCGATCTCTTCCCACACATCGGCAACTGCATCGATGACATTGCCGTGATCCGCTCGATGAACGGCGGCGACCTGGTTTCACACGGCCCGGCCTTGCTGAACGTCAACACGGGAAGCGGCGTGTTTGCTCGACCGTGTCTCGGCGCCTGGACGCTCTACGGCCTCGGCAGTGAGAACCAGAACCTGCCCGGTTTCCTCAGCTTGAGCCCGTCGCTGTATCACGGCGGAGCACAAAACTACGGATCGGCGTTTCTCCCTGCGACGTTTCAAGGAACGCGACTCGGCGATGGCAACACACACTTCAAGGATGCGCGGCTGTCGAGCCTCGCGCCGGCGCAAGCTCCTGAATTGCAACGCCTGCAACTCGACCTGCTCAAGCGACGTAACGAACGCCACTTGCAGAGCATCGGTGAGGACTCAGCACTCGAAGCCCGCATTGAGTCGTTCGAGATGGCATTCCGCATGCAGGCCGAAGCTCCCGATGTGATGGACATCAGCCGCGAGTCGGCAACGACTCAATCGGCTTACGGCGTCGGTATCGAACCGACGGACGAGTTCGGTCGACAATGCCTCTTCGCCCGGCGCTGCCTCGAAGCCGGAGTCCGCTTTGTGCAGGTCAACTTCAGCTATCCCCGCAACTACTGGGATGCACACGGAGACCTCCGCAACAACCATACGTCGAACGCCGCCAGAGTCGATCTGCCGGTCGCCGCGCTGCTGAAGGATTTGAAGTCACGCGGCATGCTCGATGATACGCTCGTCATCTTCGCCACCGAGTTCGGCCGCACTCCCGCGGCGCAGGGAAATGACGGTCGCGACCATCACCCGCACGCCTTTAGCTTCTGGATGGCCGGCGGCGGCATTCGCGGCGGTACGACTTACGGCCAGACCGATGAGTTCGGTTACTACGTCGCCGAGAACAAGGTCACGATGCCCGACTTCCACGCGACGATTCTGCATCTGCTTGGCCTCGACCACGAACGTCTCACTTTCCGCCACGCCGGCCGCGACTACCGCCTGACCGACGTGCACGGTCATGTCGTGCAGGACATCCTCAAAGCATGATGCGGCGGATTGCTCGCAGTCAGTTCAGGAAGCGGGTGCGTTCGTCGGGCGTTGGGAGGCGGCAGGTTTCTTTCTGTCCAAAGAGGCGATAACGCTGACTCGCCACGATGCGATAACCGAAGTTTCGTAAGGGCCGAGGAATCAGCCAGAGCAAACAGCCGAGGACCGCCCACAAGCCGCCCATCTCGCGAAACACTTTCACAATCGCGCTCGAGTGCCGCAGTACCTGCCCACGATGGACAACCACTACCGAGCGAATGTTCTCCGTATCTCTGGCCGGAAGCATCGCCGCGGCCGTCGCCCCTTGCAGGGGAGCGAAGCGAAATCGTGCTTGAGGGTCGCGGCTGATCACAAAGTCGACAAACCGGTTGCACAGGCCACAGACGCCGTCATAAAAAATCACAGGCTGCTCGATCGATTCATCCATCGGCTCGCCAATTTCCTTACAAGGTGCCAATCACTTCCCGAGTACAGCGAATGTCATCGATAAGTTGCGCCTTCAACGCGTCAACATCGGGGAACGGTCGCGTGTCGCGCAGTCGAGTCACGAACTCCACTTCCAGCGTCTGATCGTAGAGGTCGCCGCTGAAGTCGAGGAGATGAACTTCCAGCTTGCGGCGTCGCTCGCCGAACGTCGGATTCGGACCGAGGTTGATCGCCGCCGCCCGACTTTCTCCCTGATGATGCGCGATGCCCGCATACACGCCGTCGCGCGGCAGGACCGTCGCGACATGCGTAATGTTGGCTGTTGGAAAGCCGAGTGTTCGGCCGCGCACCGCGCCTTGTACCACGAGCCCTTGAACGCTGTAACGATGCCCGAGCAGGTCATTGGCCTGGGCCACATCGCCTTCGGCAATCAACGCCCGCACCGCGCTGGATGAGACCATCTGCGTGCCGACAAACACTGGCGGCACTACATCCAGCAGCCGATTCGCGTGTTCGCAGAGTTGTTGCAAGACCTTCACGTCACCGGCCCTGTTCCGTCCGAAGAAGAAGTTCGGCCCTTCTACCAAACCGCGAGCGTCCAGCTCTCCTAACACGACCGCATCAAAAAAATCTTGCGGAGAGAGATTCAGCAGTCGCAGATCGGTCGGGTACGTGATGAGCACGTCCACTCCGCATTGCTCGATCAGCTCGGTCTTGCGTTCGCGAGTCGTCAGTCGCGGCGGAACCTCGCCCGGTCGCAGGATCTCAATGGGATGCGGGTCGAAGGTGAGGACGACGGCCGGAATGTGGAGCTGCCGCGCATGGCGGACCAGCGACGCGAACATCTGCTGATGGCCTCGATGCACGCCATCGAAGTTGCCAATCGACAACATGCAGCCTCTGTATTCCGAGCAGTCTTCAAATCCCGCCAGCAACTTCATCTCAGATTCCAATCCTTCGCACGCTACGCCGAGCCCGTTCAAACTGTGTCAGGTCACGCCACCTTGGAAAAGGCTCCGACATCGTTTCAAGGCCCGCCACCGGTAATGTCTACGCAGATCGCCCAAGGTCTTGCTGGATGGAAAAAACCTTGAAAATCAGGGCTAGATCCGCTGCCGCTACGATCGGCAATCTGCTCAGAACGCCTACCCCAAGATCGGAACTCGAGACTTCGCGCTGCATACAATCGCCTTCCGTCAATTGCCGTCGACGAGGCTGCCGAATTCTAGCGTGAGCATTGGCGATCGACGAAAGCGGCTGACTTCATCAGCCGAATGCGCCTTCATCACCGATCGCCCGCACCCCTTCTTTGAGTGAGCCTTAACTATGCAGATGCTTGCAAGCCTCTCGGACGACCAATTCGCACTGATTGGCTGTGGAGTCGCGTTGGTATTCTCGTTTGGCCTGATGTCCCTGAGCTATTTCCTCGGCTCAGCCCGCCAAACCTCAGAAGCCGCCGACACACTGCGGTTCGAAACCGCGCGCACAGAAAACGATCAGGACCGTCCGGTCCGCCACGCCGCCTAGGCCGGTATCCCCAATCCACCAAGAATTCTCAACGCCCGCCGCTTTGTCCGGCGGGCGTTTTCGTTTCTAAGGCATTGGGGCTGCGGACTTTACACTTGCCATTCCCATGGTTCGAGAACGAGCCGCGATTCGCCAACGGCCTGCAATTCCCGTCTCGAACGCGCAGTTCCGGAAACAGCGGAAGCCATCGACCGTCCATCCGGGGGGCACTACTATGCGGCGGTAGGCCGGGATTGGCCCGTCGAACGCTTCGCATCTTCCTCAGTCAGTGGCTATGGAACCTAAGTTCATCCGTAATTTCTCGATCGTCGCTCACATTGATCACGGCAAGAGCACTCTGGCTGACCAGTTCTTGCTCAAGACTGGGGCCATCACCGAGCGTGAATTCCGCGACCAGATCCTCGACGATCTGGACGTTGAACGCGAACGCGGCATCACGGTGAAGGCGCGTACCGTCGCGATTGACTTCAAGTACAAGGGGCAGGTTTACGAACTGAACCTGATCGACACGCCCGGTCACGTGGACTTCCACTACGAAGTCTCGCGCAGTCTGGCGGCGTGCGAAGGCGCTCTGCTGCTGGTAGACGCCTTTCAAGGCGTGCAAGCGCAAACTGTTGCCAATGCGTACGCGGCGATTGAAGCCGGTCTGGAGATCGTGCCCTGCGTCAACAAGATCGACTTGCCGGTCACCCGGATTGAAGAAGTCCTGGACGAAGTGGAAACCGTCATCGGTCTGGACGCGTCCGAGGCCGTGATGGTCAGCGCGAAGCAAGGCATCAACATTGAGGACGCGTTGGCGGCGATTGTGGAGCGCGTGCCAGCGCCGAGCGGCAAGCCGGACAACAAGCTGCAGGCGCTGGTGTTCGACGGCAAGTACGACAAGTACCGCGGCGTCATCACCTATGTGCGAATCAAGGAAGGCACGATTCGTAAAGGTCAGACCATCAAGTTCATGAAGGGTGGCACCACTCACGAAGTGCTGGAACTCGGTCGGTTCCGTCCCAACATGACGCCGTGCGATGAACTTGGTCCCGGTCAGGTCGGTTACATGCTCTGCAACATCAAGCAGCTGAGCATCGTAAACGTTGGCGATACAGTGACTGACGCGCGCAACCCGTCGACCGAGGCGTTGCCCGGTTACAAGAAGCCGCAGCAAATGGTGTTCTGCGGTATGTATCCGCTCGACGTGTCGGACTTCGAAAAGGTGCGCGACGAACTGCAGAAGATGAGTCTCAACGACGCCAGCTTCACGTTCGTGCCCGATACATCGGATGCACTGGGCTTCGGTTTCCGTGCTGGATTCCTCGGCCTGCTGCATATGGAGATCATCCAACAACGGCTCGAAGACGAAGCCGAGCTGGATCTCATCCAAACCGCGCCGAACGTGACCTACGAATTGTTGAAGACGAACGGTGAAGTAGTTCTCATCAACAACCCGCAAGAGTTGCCGGACATTGGTCAGATCAAAGAGTTCCGCGAGCCCATTGCGCGCGTCACGTTCATCGCGCCGAAGGAATGCATCGGAGCGATCCTGAAGCTCTCGCAAGATCGTCGCGGTATCTACAAGAACACGGAATACATCGGCACGCAGCGAGCTCAGATCACGTATGAACTGCCGCTCGCTGAAGTCATCTACGACTTGCACGACCGGCTGAAGAGCGCCACGAAGGGTTACGGCACGATGGACTATGAAGTCATCGGTTTCCGTGACGCTGAGCTGGTGAAGGTCGACATTCTGGTGAAGGGCAACCGCGTTGATGCGTTGTCGACGATCATGCACCGCTCGGTCGCCGACCGTCGCGGCCGGTCGCTGTGCAAACGTCTGAAGGAAGAAATCTCGAAGCATCAGTTCGAAATTCCGCTTCAAGCTGCAATCGGGGCTCGCATTATTGCCCGCGAAACGATCTCCGCTCTGCGTAAAGATGTGACGGCCAAATGCTACGGCGGTGACATCTCCCGTAAGCGGAAGCTGTGGCAGAAGCAGAAAGAAGGTAAAAAGCGACTCGCCCAGTTCGGCGAAGTTGAGATTCCCCAGTCCGCGTTCCTGTCGGTGCTCGATATGAACGACGACGAGTAACCCATGAGTCAGCCGCTGCGAATCCTGCTGATCGACGACGACGAATTGAGCTATGTGCTCACTCGCGAGTTGCTACGGGAGATCAGCGGCCGGCCGGTCGAGCTGGATTGGGCGGGTGAGTTTGAGGAAGGGCTGGCAGCGCTGCTGGAAGACAAGCACGACCTGTACCTGCTCGACTACCGGCTGGGTATTCGGGATGGTGTTGAGCTGCTGCGCCGCGCCCGCGCCAAAGGCTGCCGCGCCCCGATCATCATCCTGACGGGTCAGACGAACGAAGCGATCGATCAGGAAGCGCTGGAAGCAGGCGCGACCGACTATCTGGCCAAAGACGTCGGCAACGTTACTCAGTTGCAGCATGCGATCCGGTATGCACTCGAACGGCAGCAGCTAATTCAGGATCTTGAGCAGGAACGCTACCTGCTGCATTCTCTGATGGAGAACCTGCCGGACAATATTTATTTCAAGGACCGCGACAGCAAGTTTCTGCGCGTCAGTCGCGCGATGGCCCGCTGGTTCGGCCTGCGGCATTCGGCAGATGCTGTCGGCATGTCCGATCAGGATTTCTTTTCGCAGGAGCACGCGGCGCAGGCACGTCACGACGAACTGGACCTGATGGAAACCGGTCAGCCGGTGCTTGGTAAAGAGGAAAAAGAAACGTGGCCGAATGGCCGCACGACCTGGGTCTCGACCAGCAAGCTGCCGTTGCGGGACCGCGATGGAAAAGTCGTCGGCACGTTCGGGATCTCGCGCGACATCACGGAGCAAAAGGAAGCCTCGCTCGCGCTGAGTCGCTCGGAACGCGTCAATCGGCTGATTGTCGATACCGCGCTGGATGCGTTCGTCGCGATGGATGCGCACGGTGTGATCATCGACTGGAATCCGCAGGCCGAACGCATCTTCGGTTGGAAACGATCCGAAGCGATGGGCGAAGTGCTGGCGGACCTGATTGTGCCGCCGAGCTGGCGTGCCGCACATGTGGCCGGGCTCCAGCGCTTCGTGGAAACGGGGAAGGGCAAGCTCATCGGGAAGCGGCTGGAGTTGAGCGCGCTGCACCGCGACGGTCACGAGTTTCCGGTTGAATTGACGATCTCGACGATCTGGCAGGAAGAGACTTTCTTCTTCGCATCGTTCATACAAGACATTACCGACCGCAAGCGCGCGGAAGCGGAACTGCGGCGGGCCAAGGAAGCGGCGGAGTCTGCCAGCCGCGCGAAGAGTGACTTCCTGGCCAACATGAGTCACGAAATCCGCACTCCGATGAATGCCGTGCTGGGCATGACGGAACTGGTGCTCGACACGCAGCTTTCGGTGTCGCAGCGCGAATATCTGGCGATGGTGCAGGAATCCGGCGAGACGCTGCTGGTCTTGCTCAATGACATTCTCGACTTTTCCAAAATCGAGGCCGGTAAGCTGGAGCTGGAGTCGATCGTCTTCAGCGTTCGGGATCTCGTCGGTGACACCTTGAAGGCCCTGTCTATTCGGGCCAAACGCGAGCAACTGGAACTCGCCGGACATATCGACAGCCGGGTGCCTGACGCAGTGATCGGTGACTCGGCACGGTTGCGGCAGATCCTGGTAAACCTCGTTGGCAACGCGATCAAGTTCACCGAACGTGGTGAGATCGTCGTCCGCGCCACTGTCGACCAAATGGATGGATCGCAGGTGCTGATTCACTTCGCGGTGTCGGACACCGGTATTGGCATTCCGCCCGAGAAGTTGAATCTCATCTTTAAAGCTTTCGAGCAGGCCGATTCATCGACGACACGCAAATACGGCGGAACGGGCTTGGGACTCGCGATCTGCCAGCGGCTGGTGGAATGCATGGGTGGGCGACTGTGGGTAGAAAGCCAGCCGGGTGTTGGTAGCACGTTCCACTTCACGGCGCGGCTTGGTGTTTCGGATCAGCCCGCCCCGAAGTACGTCGAGCGTGTCGTGATCGGCACGCGCGTGTTGATTGTTGATGACAACGCCACCAATCGCCTGATCCTTGACGAGATGGTTCGTAACTGGGGCCTCGTACCAACATGCGTGTCAGATGTTGCCACTGCCCTGCTGCAACTGGAAGCGGCGAATTCGCGCGGGGAACCGTTCGGGCTGGTGCTCAGTGACGTGCACATGCCTGATGAGGACGGCTTCTCGCTCGCCCGGCGCATGCAGCACCAGCAACTCACACAGGCTGTGGTGTTGATGCTGTCTTCCGGGGATCGATCAGGGGATATCCAGCGCTGCAAGGACCTCGGTGTGTCGGCTTATCTTCGCAAGCCTGTGAAACAATCGGACCTGTTCGACGCGATCGTGGAAGCGCTGAACGTCTCGCATTCCGAACCACAACCGATTGAGTCGCATCCTCAAGCGACTGCCGCACACGAGCCTGCGCTGCCGCCACTGAAGGTGTTGCTGACGGAAGACAGCATCGTCAATCAGAAGCTTGCGCTGGGGCTACTGCAGAAGGGTGGGCATCAGGTCACGGTCGCGAACAACGGTCGCGAAGCTGTCGACCGAGTGGCTCAGGAAGCTTTTGACATCGTGCTGATGGACGTGCAGATGCCGGAAATGGATGGTCTCGACGCCACGCGCGCGATCCGTGAATCGGAGCGAGGCACGGGGCGTCACATTCCCATCATTGCCATGACCGCACACGCGATGACCGGCGACCGAGAAAACTGCCTGTCGTCCGGTATGGATGATTACGTCTCAAAACCCGTTCGCGCGGCAGTCTTGTTCGAAGCGATCACTCGCTGCCTCGAAGCGAAGTCGAAGATGGACGTGTCGGTTGACGCGACCTCAGCGCCCCCACCCTGCGATCAACCAGTATGCGATCGGAGGACGGAGGCAACGGAGAAGTCTCAGTATCCGGTCATCTGGTCCGAGGCACTGAAGACCGTGCAGGAAGATCGCGAACTCCTGCATGATGTGGCTGAAGCGCTGCTCGACGAATCTGTCGAAGTGATGGCGGGCTTGCGTGCGGCACTGGATGCAGAAGACCCCCGAACTGCTCAACGCATGGTGCATACTCTCAAAGCGGGCTTTCGCACGTTCGGCGCGAACTCGGCTTACGAAGTGGCGTTCGCCTGCGAACAACTCGCCCGAGACGGCAAGCTGGCAGAGGTCAGGCAGCGAGTGCCCGAACTGGAGGCCGCGGTCAACAGCGTCGGCGCTCAACTACGTCTCTACCTGCAATCCGGGCTAATTCCGGAATCATCAGTGCTGTGAAGCCGGTCGCGACGTGCGCAGCAGACGTCGGCATTCATCAGCCAAAGTCAGTCCATCGAGCGGCAGGACATGGAACGACGTCAGTCCGAGTTCCCGCAAGGTGGGCTCGAAGACCGCAACTTCTGGCGGGCAGATGGCAATGGTCGCCAAGCTGCGGTTCCGCGTGGTCCGCAGATGCTGAAGGATCGTTGAGTTCATCATCGGAAGATCGAACACCACGACCAGCTTGCCGGCTCGAATGTCGCTTTCCGACGCCAGTTGTCGCGGGTCGGCTCCGGGCGTTCCGAGCACCACGCGCTCCAGACATCCCGTGAACTGCCGCTGCAGTTCCGGCAGCCAACGGGCTCGCTTTTCAATGACGACAATCGTGCCTTGCATCAGCCGGCCTTCTCCGCGAATCAGCTATTGAGTCGCTCCCGCACGATGGACCGCGTTCGAACAAACCACGGACATCGTGTCGCAGAAATCATACTGAAGATCCACCGGGTTTCGCTGCGTCGAATCTTTGATTGTCCGCAGTGTGGATTTCTGAGTGCCTGCCCGTCCCGCCAGACTTTGGACGCTACGGCAGCAACGTTAGAGTCACTCGCATGCGGCCGGTTGCCTCAAGATCGGCTCAATGACCATTTGCAGGCCTGATTCCTGCGCATCGACTTGCCTCGGGGAGTGCGATTCATGAAGCGACTGTTTGCGACTCTGTCCCTGCTCCTGTTGTTGTTTGGATGCGGAAAATCCGAGGGCCCGGCCCCAGGTGGAAACGCCGCCGGTGGAGCCAAAGACACTCCCGCCGCCAGCAAGACCTACAAGATCGCCGTAATCCCGAAGGGCACGACTCACGAATTCTGGAAGTCGGTACATTTCGGCGCGGAAGAGGCAGCCAAAGAACTAGGGGACGTCGAGATCCTTTGGAAAGGTCCGCTGCAGGAGAACGACCGCGAGGGCCAGATCGCCGTGGTTCAGGACTTCATCACGAAGAAGGTCAGCGGTATTTGCCTGGCTCCGCTGGATTCGCAAGCTCTGGTTCCCACTGTGACTCAATCGAAGGAAGCGGGGATTCCAGTCGTCATTTTCGATAGCGGTCTGGATGACGAAACCAACATCGTTTCGTACGTCGCGACGGACAATCGGAACGGTGGCGTTTTGGCGGCGGAGCAGATGGGCAAGGCACTTGGCGGCAAGGGCGGAGTTATCGTACTGCGCTATAATGCGGGAAGCGAAAGCACTCAGCAACGCGAGGAAGGCTTCCTGGAAGCTCTGCAGAAGAAGTTCCCGGACATCAAGGTGCTGTCATCTGACGAGTATGCTGGCACCACGCCCGAGTCATCGCTCGAAAAAGCCGTGCAGGTGCTGACCAAGCACAAGGACGAAGTAACGGGGATCTTCGCCGTCTGCGAACCAAACGCAGCTGGAGTACTGAAGGCACTCAAGGAACTGGGGCTCGTCGGCAAAGTAAAGTTCATCGCCTTTGACCCCAACCAGGAACTGGTGGCGGGACTGTCCGACGACTCCGTGCACGGCATTGTGCTGCAGGACCCGGTGAAGATGGGCTACCTCGCCGTGAAGTCCATGGTTCAGCAACTCAAGGGCGAGTCCGACATCAAGAAGCGGGTCCCCACGGGCGAATACGTCGCCACTCCGGAAAACCGCGATACCGACGAAATGAAAAAACTCCTCGTGCCATCGCAGTTCAAGGAGTAAACAGCGGTGTCGCTGATTGCTCGGCAATCAGAACGCATGAATGCCAGCAACGCCCGGACGGCGCCAAAACCGCAGTCCGGGCGACTCTGATCGAAGTGGAATCCCGGTTTGTCAGGCCCGCCAGCGAACCGGCTTCCTTGAATTCGATCAGAAGCTGGAGCGGACGCAGACACGCAGGCAGGACGAATGATGGCCGAGTTTTGGCAGGAAATCGGAAACGCGATTCGGGATGAGTTCTCCGATCTACCCGACGTCGGTCGGACGACGCGGGTGGTTCTGCGATTGCTCATCGCGGCACTGCTGGGCGGTGTGTTGGGCTTCGAACGCGAAATGAAGGGCAAGGCCGCCGGAGTGCGAACGCACATGCTGGTTACTCTCGGCGCCGCCCTGTTTGTGTTGATCCCCGAACAGATCGGTGTTTCCGACGCCGACCTGACACGTGTGCTGCAGGGACTCGTAACGGGGGTCGGATTCCTGGGTGCGGGCACCATCGTGAAAGATCACGGCGAAAAAGAGGTCAAAGGCCTCACCACTGCAGCCGGTATCTGGTTGTCCGCTGCGATCGGGGTCGCCGCTGGGCTGGGACGCGAATCAACCGCGGTTTTGAGTACTGTTCTGGCTCTGCTCATTCTCTCCAGCGTACCGAGGATTGAAAAGCTGTTCGGCGGTCGGACTTCATAGCAGCGGTGCTGAATGAATGCGGCCAGGCGGTGAATTCTTACCGCCGCGAGCGAAGTGAAAGTCGCGCGAATGACTCTGCAAGAAGTCCTGAGCCAACTGCAACGCCGCGAATCCGGAGTATGCCAGCATCGGATCGGTTGGGCCTCGTTTCTTGATGAGGACGACTACGATCAACTCGGCCGACAATTCGATGAGGCAGTCGCGGCGTTCACAGCATCCGATGGTGAGCCTGTTGATGCGACGCCGCGATTTCCCGGTGAGGATGTCGAACGGGCCGCGTGTTGGAAACGCGGAGCGATGACGCTCTACGTTCTGCTGGCCTTCGAGGACAACACCCGCATCCGCACTCTCACGATCGGTCTGGCGCGTCCCGGCACGGTCGTCCAACTGTCGTAGTAGTCCATGCTCCCGCCCCTGTCAGGTGCTCACACAGTATGACCGATCGAGATACCGAACCGAGACGCATGCGGCCGCAGAGCTGTCTTCTTGTTTTCCGTGCAATCGCTATCTCGGTTGCGGGGTTGTTGCTGGCCGTCTGCGGCGAACCAGTTGCAGCCGCAGACCAACCATTCCATCGCGACGTCGAGAGTGCGACCACGCAGGCTCATCGCGTGATCTGGAGTCGGTTCGTCGATGCGCACGGCATCCTGCTCGACTTCACCGATCTGGATGGGACGGTGAACATTCCCACGCCAGAAGAATGCCGTGAGGGCAAGCCGAATGCTCTGGGCTGGTGGTCGCCGATCGAGAACGGTGCCATGTTCAACGGGCTCTACATGGACGCCGCAGTGCTGCGCTGGCAGCGGACTCGATCTCCGGAAGATGCCGACAAAGCGCGGCGACTCATGAATGGCTTGCTGAAGCTGAACTCCATCAGCGATGTGAAGGGCTTCGTGGGGCGCGGAGTCAGCACTGACGGTAAGTCTCATTATCCGATGGGCTCGAACGATCAGACGCTCCCGTGGATCGTCGGTCTGTGGCGATACTGGCAATCGGACCTGGCCACGCCCGCGGAGAAAGCTCAGATCGCGCGACACCTCACGGAGACCATCAACGAGATCGTGCGGTTGAACTGGAAGATGCCCGCGGAAGCACCGTTCGGGACGCGCGGTACGTTCAACGGGTTTCACTTTGAAGAAGCCTCGCGGATGCTGTTCACGCTCAAGCTGATGCACGTGATTAGCGGTGACGAGCGCTGGCAGAGAATGTACCACGAGGAACTCGGTCGTCGCGGTGGCGAGAAGAACTTTTCGAAGCGCGAAATCTGCGAAGCGGGCATGGCTTTCTTTTACGCCAAGACCCATAACTGGACCTCCTGCACCGCAGTCAGCGCCTTGCGCGGATTGTGGGAACTGGAAAAAGACGAAGCCCTCAAGGCCGCTTATGCACGAGGTCTCGCGGCCAGCGCGAAACTCGCCGCCGAGAGTCTCTCGCTGGCGCAGAAGTTCGATCCGCAAGACAACAGTGTGTTCCTTCAGGATTGGCGTGCGTCGATGCTGCCTCTCTGGAAACCACAGACGACCGAACAACAGGCGGTCATGCTGGCCGAGCAACAACTGCGTGAGTTCTTGAAGACATCGCCGCGCCGCGGTCGCGAAACGGCTTACATCCGCGAGCCGACCTCTGCCGCCTGGATCGTGACGTTGTGCCCGGAGAATTCGATCGTTGAGCAACACCGACCCACGATCGAAGAGGTCATCACCCGCTACGACTACGCTCGCTTGTACTACAGCACCTTCTTCTGGAGCGAATGCGCCGCCGAGCGACTTCCTGCGCGTCCTGCTGACAAATGATGGCTGTCAGTCAGCGCGCAACGGCCAGCAACGCAACCTGAGCTACGAAAGCAGCATGTCGAGGTCGTCGAGCGACAGGTTCTTCATCATGCTGTTGTTCTCCTGCAGAATCGCATCGGCCAGATCGCGTTTCTGCTTTTGCAGCTCGGCGATCTTTTCTTCGACGGTGCCTTTGCAGATCAGGCGATACGCGAAGACGCGCTTCGTCTGACCAACGCGGTGAGCCCGGTCGATGGCCTGCGCTTCGACAGCCGGGTTCCACCACGGGTCGAGCAGGAAGACGTACTCGGCGGCCGTCAGGTTGAGACCCAATCCACCGGCCTTCAAGCTGATGAGGAAGACGGGGCACTTCTCGTCGCTCTGGAACCGTTCGACGCGTTTCTTGCGGTCGCGCGTGGAACCGTCCAGGTACTCGTAGACAATGCCCTTCTCGTCGAGGTGCTTCTTGACGATGTCCAGCAAGCTGGTGAACTGCGAGAAGACCAGCGCCTTGTGGCCCTCTTCGACAAGTTCTTCGAGTTGTGTGCTGAGCACATCCAGCTTGGCGGATGAATCGCCAATTTTGTTCGCGTCCAGCAACGCCGGATGGCAAGCGGCCTGACGCAATCGCAGGAGCGCTTCCAGCACGTGCATCTGCGTCTTGGCCAGCCCCTGATCTTTGACCAGTCCCATGATCGAGTTGCGATAGTGCTCGCGCATCTCGTCGTAGAGTCGCTGCTGTTCCTTGCCCATCTGACAGTAGATGGTCTGCTCGACTTTTTCCGGCAGGTCGTTGGCGACCTGCTGCTTCGTGCGTCGCAGGATGAACGGCTTCAGGCCCTTACCCAGCATGCCGCGTGAATTCTCATCTTGAGCATCCTGGGCATACGCCTTGAACAGCGAGCTGCGACCGAGCATGCCCGGATTGAGGAACTCAAAGATCGACCACAGATCGCCCAGATGGTTCTCGATCGGAGTACCCGACAAGGCGACTCGATAGTTGGCCTTCAGCAGACGCGACGCCTTCGCCACTTGCGAGGCGGCGTTCTTGATCGTCTGCGCTTCGTCAAGCACCACATAGTCAAACTGCTGGTCGCGCAATTGGAAGACGTCGCGACGCAGCGTGCCATACGTCGTCAGGATGATGTCGTGCTTGTCGAAGGCTTCCCGCAAGGCGGCTCGTTCGAGGCCCGTGTACTCGAGCACGCGCAGCTTCGGAGTGAATTTTTCGGACTCGGAAGCCCAGTTAAAGATCAGCGATTTCGGCACGACGATCAGCGACGGGCAATGCGCGCGATCCTCATGCATCATGCGTTCTTGCAGGAGCGCCAACAGTTGCACGGTCT
Source organism: Planctomycetaceae bacterium (assembly GCA_021732995.1). Taxonomy (GTDB): domain Bacteria; phylum Planctomycetota; class Planctomycetia; order Planctomycetales; family Planctomycetaceae; genus AM-0621. The sequence goes on from JAKFWA010000070.1 coordinate 63,342, forward strand.
TACCGAGACCCATGTCGTCGGCCAGACAGCCGCCGAAGCCGAAACCTTGCAGGAACTTCAGCCAGCCGACACCTTCGCGCTGATACGCACGCAATGAACCCTTGAACTCAGCCGGTTCCACCACTTCAGAAACCGTACCAGAGAACCGCATGCGCTCACGCAGCGATAGAAACTTGTCGTCGTATTCGACTTCGGTCTGATCGACGAGCAGCGCATCGAGCAGGCCGGCTTGAGTGTTTGTGAACCGCAGATTCTCGCCGTCGGGCGTGCCCAGGCCGGCCAGCAAACCGTATTGCTCCAGCCATTCTTCGGGCAGGATGCCGAGCGATCCGTCACCCAGACGAATCGTGGTTTCACCGCGCTGCAGTGCCGCGAGCAGTTCCGGCAACGCGACTGTGTGACCGTTGAAGTCCACGTTCGCGTGCAGCTCGAACCAGTCGACCGCGCTGTTCACTTTGAACTTCACGATGCCGGCCTGACGGACCTGCTTGCCGTCCGCGTTAACGGTCCAGCCTTCGTCAATCAGTCCGCGCACCGCAGTGCCCAGCCCGCGAATGTCGATCTCAACGTCGTGCGCCCCACGTCGCTTATCCAACAGTTTGCGGAAGCCGCGAGTTTCCAGTTGAGTCCAGTACGCCTGCTCTTTGTGGCGGTCGCGAACGAGGCAACGTCCCTGATCGCGCTGCACAATCACGAAGCGCCGGCTCGCACCGCGCACGAGCGTGCCTTCGTAGTCGAAGTTCATCTCGGCGCGCAGCTTCTCATGACGCCAGCGTCCGCGCGGCGCCTGCACGGTCAACACCGGCTTGATCTCCGGAGTGACTTCCGTGAGCCGCAGTTGTTCGGGCAGATCGAGTTCCGGCATGGCGGGCATGTCGAGCAGACGATCCACGAAAGCCGCTTCTTCGCCGTTCGGGACGCTGATGCGATCGCCGGAGATCAGCAGCTTGATCCATTCGTAGTCGCCGAAATCTTCGAGGCGTGCCAGAGTGCGGCCGCGCAGAACGAAACCGCCTGCGACAATCAGTTCGGCGTCCCGGACGTCAACCGTTTCCGCCTGACCGTCGCGGTGCAGACGACCGCTCAAGGTCCACTCGTCAAGTTCTTCGTCGAAGACCAACTGCATACGGACGGACCACACCGGACCAGCATCCCACTTCAACGGCTTGCCGATAGTGCCTTCGGCGTCGAGCAGTACAAACCGCTCGGTCTGACACAACAGCGGGACAATGTCGTCGGCCAGTTCCATCGGCAGCTTGTATCGATAGTTCGCCGTCTGAAATTCGGGGTTGTTCGGGAACCACGTTGAACGGTCCGCGACACCACCACCCATCAAAGCCAGCAGGCGACGGTCGTCTTCATGATCGATGTCTTCCAGCTTTCCCGGACGGAGCTTGAGCGGCTTGACCTTGCCCCATTCGCCACTGGCGCGCCGCTGCCGTTGCGAGACATCCACGACCAGCAGGCCGGAATCGCGACTGGCGCTCAGATCGAGTTGATAGACGATCTCGCGGTCGCGCGATGCGGCGTTTGACAGTTCGTCATCGTCGAGCAATTCACGCAGTTTTTGCAGCGTCTTTTCCCACTCGCTGAGCGGGATTTCGATAACCGGCTTTTCGAGCTTTTCGGTTTTCAACAGCCCTGACGGCGGGACGTAAACGTCGTTGCCCGGCACGTCTTCAAAAACATCCCCATCCATGTCGAACAGCGGGTCGTTGTCGTCACTGGCCACAAACGGCGGGTAGAAACCCGGACGAATGCTCTCGTCAATGTACCCGTCCTTTTCGGACGCGAGAATCGTCGCCCAGATGTGCTTGCAGGTGACTTCCTGCTGCCCCGGCTTGGCGCACGTACAGAACATCTGCAGAGCGGCGTCGGATCGCGACAACTGAGTCTGAAACTCGCCGCCGTCCTGAACCACTCCATACAGGCGTTCGGCGGTGACGTGCGTAATCTCGACGCGACTATCTTGCAGGTACGCCGCTCCTCGAAAGCGAATGTCGCCACGGAAGCGCGATTCCAGAATCTTCGAAAGTGACACTCGGACACCCTGCCAAAAAACCGGCTCCGGCATGGCGCCAACAAACGATTCAAAGCCGATTCGGTTCGACGTGAACTCGTTGTTCTCTAGTGGCAGACCAGCCAGGACGGACTCATTCCATTTTGACCGTTCCAACTCGCAGCAGAAATTTGCCGTCGAGCTGCCGCGCCGGACTTTGGTTGCCGCACTAAGCACTTGGGCAACCTCATCGAACTCAAGCGCAGTCTTGAACCATATCGAATCCACGAGTTTATTAGCCAGTAGGCGGAGCGGTTTCTGGTCAGCAATTTGGGAAACTTAACCCGGGTTTGCTGCGGTAGCCTCCATTCATCGCCGCCAACGTCTTATCCTTCCGCAAACAAGGGGGCTCTTGCCCCGGAATTCCGCTGAAATCTGCTGGATTCGGTGAGGGCCGGTAACGGAAGTGGCTGGCCCAGGTTTCTGCTTTGTGGGCTTGCGGGTTGCCGGGCATTACCGGCAAATCTTCATGATTAATCTCGGTGTCATTGGAGTTGGGCCGATTTGGGAAGGCTACCGGTCGGTGCTGCCCCAACTCCGCAAGCTGCCGCACATTGCGGCGGTCTATGACCCGAATCTGGCGCGCGCTCATCAAGTCGGAAAAGAACTGGATGCAGTTGTGCTCTCGGGCATCCAGGCGATGGCATGCAGCAAGGACGTCTCAGCGATTCTGCTGGCGGATGTCGGTTGGTTGGGGTCGCAGCCGATTAACCTGCTGAGCGAGTGGCACAAACCAGTCTTTATCGCACCATGGCTGCCCGCCACGACCTCGTGTTACACCCGCTGGTTCGACGCGAACTCGAAACGCGGTGTGACCCTGATGCCCGCGTTGTGGCGCCGATTCATGCCGGTTGCCGTGCGGTTGAAGGAACTCTTCGCGACTGAACTCGGGCTGCCTTGCCGAGTGAACTTCAGCGTTGATTTGTGCGGCGCGGCTTGCCTGGTCGAAGCGTCGGAAGCTCTGCTGGGCTGGATCGACTTCGTCTGGTTCCTGATTCCCCGCGAGCCCACCAAAGTCTGGCTGGAGTGTTGTAAGTCGGCGTCCACTCCAACCACGACGATCCACATTGAGTTTCCACCAACGAAGCCTCATCCGATTGAGGGAGCTCAGCATCAGGCTGGCGGTACCTGCCATGTCAGTATCACGGTGCAGGGATGTCCGGGCGCGGAGACGGTGGCTGATCTCGTGCGGCGAGCGACGAACGCGCCGCCACCGACCGGAGATTGGTCGCATCCCAATCTGATGCCCGTTCCGCGAGTTACCCTCGAATGCCTGCGAGGTGAGGCGGTCATTGAGAACCGCGCGCTGCTGCACTGGGAATCGCACGGTCAGGCTCGCAAGACAGAATCATTAGAAAGCGAGCGTTCAGAACGCGTAGTGATGCTCGATCACTTCTTCCGCCGCGCGGTCGGCGGATTGATCCCCGTCGCGGACTTCTACGACCTACACCGCGCGATTCGGATCGCGACCTGCGAGTCGGTTGGTTGAGCAGGGCTGGATGGCGCGTTCTGTAGGTCAGACAGGATTGTGCGCCCTTCAAAGGTCGATCTAAACCGTTAGAGCGTGAGAAATCGGCAGGTCCGCAGAAAACCAAATTCTGGGCGAGTGGCGCCGCGCGAAGGCGAATATGGCAAATTCGTCTTCTTAACCTATCGAAGTCGGCGTATATCCCCTTGGTTGTGGTGCGTTCTCAGCAGCAAAAGGGATATTGCAATGACGACCGAACTCAAGCCTGGGACTGAGAAAGAGACCTTCGTCGAGACGGCGTTGAAGCTGTCGGGTAAGAGTGACGAGGAAGCCCGCAAGACCGGTGCGCTCGATCGAGCCGATGAGCAGGTCGAGGAACTCTTTGCGAAGAAGTACCAAACCGGGGGCAGTCCCGCCCACCGCGCCGTGTGGGACGATCAGTTCCCGCTCGAACTGTTCGTGTCCAATCCGACGATCACGCCGCCGGACTGTCAGCAGGTGATGGATCGGTCTTACGACGTCATCAAGCGGCACCGCGAAGCCGGCACCATCTACGACGCAAAGGGCAAGATGAGCCCCGCGCTGCTCGGCGACTTGGGAACCGCGGGCTACTGGGGTTTGCTGGTCGATAAGGAATACGGCGGCACGGCGGCTCCGTTCTCGTCGTTCGCGAAGTTCCTCACGCGCATTGCCACGATCGACCCAACAGTTGCCGGAACGGCATCTGTGCATGGCTGCATTGGCGCGGTTGACCCGCTGCGCACGTTTGGATCTGAGGAACTCAAGCGCGAGTATCTACCGAAGCTAGCCAGCGGGCAGCGACTGTCGGGGTTTGCGCTCACCGAGCCTTGTGCGGGATCTGACCTCACCGCACTGAAGACCGAAGCGAAACTTGATGGCGATGACTATGTTGTGAACGGTGAAAAACTCTTCATCACGAACGCGATTCCCGGGCGAACGATTACGATCGTCTGCCGAGTTGATGGCAAACCCGCGGCGCTGATTGCCGATCTGCCCGATCAGGAGAACGACCAGTTTCAGGTTGTGCCTTATGGCATCTATGCCCTGGTGCATTCCTGGAACAACGGCCTGCGCTTCAACAACTTCCGAGTGCCGAAGAAGAACCTGTTGGTTCCGGCCAAAGGTGACGGTCTGACGATCGCCTACCACGGCTTGAATCGCGGGCGCGTGGCGCTGTGTGCTGGAGCAGCCGGAACGATGCGCGTCATGTTGAAGAACATGCTGCCGTGGGGTCGGTATCGCAAGACGTACGGCGCGAACATCGACACGCGCGAGCTGGTGCGACGGCGCATCTCACGCATGGCGGGTCTGATCGTCGCTTGCGATGCGCTGACCGATTGGTGTGGCTGGCTGCTAGACGAAGGCTATCGCGGCGAGATGGAATGCATCATCGCGAAGATCTTCGGCAGCGAAGCGCAGAAAGAAGCCGCGATCGAACTGTTCATGAAGACGCACGGCGGTCGCTCGTTCCTGCAGGGGCACTTGTTCGGCGACAACGTGCATGACTTCCTCGCTCCATGCATTTACGAAGGCGAAGGCGAGATGCTCGGCATGGCCTTCTTCAAGTCGCTGGTGAAGGAGCATGGTTCGAGATTCTTCGAGCCGATCGGCAAGGCACTGCATGCCAAGGGCATCAAGAATCCGAATCCGCTGAACCCGATGCACGCGATGGCGCTCATGGGGCCGAGCATGCCGTACTTCAAGTGGAAGTTTTCGCAGATGATCGGCGGAGCTACCCGAGCCAACATTCAACTTCCGAATCGCAAGCTGGCCGCACACGCGCAGTTTGCGGCTGATGGTCTGCAACGCAGCCGCATGGAAGTAGATGCGATGATGTTCAAGTACAAGCTGACGCTGGCCGATCGCCAGTGTTCAATGGCGGACCTGTCGCAAAAGATTCAGGACCTGATGGTCATGCTCATCACGGCTCTGTATGCCGCTCGTCAGACGGATGAACTGGTGCAGACCGCCGCTGACATCCTCTGTCAGGACATGCGTCGCAAGGTCACCGGCGCCCGAGCCGACGGTAACTATTACCGCTCGGCTTCGAAGCTGGGACAGGCCATTGCCGAAGGCAATTTCAGTTTGATTTCTGGAGTCGGCGAACTCGAGATCCTGCGTCGCTATGACTGAGCGACTCGGCTCACGCCGCACTCTTCACTTCACCTCATCCAGCAACTTCAGGAGTGTCTCAACGATTTTCGGTGAGGCACTCTCTTCCAAGTAGCTGGACCGCGCGCGCCAGGTTTCGTAGCCACCGAGTTCGTGTTGCTGCGGAGTTGGCAGATAGCCGTTGTAACCATTGGCCAATTCGATCGTGAACGTCGGCTTCAGTGGGCTGCGGCGCTTCAGTTCGAGTCCAATTTCAGTGAAGACCTCACAGGGAATCGAGACAATTCCCAGCTCTCCAATGCGGATGGCCTGCAGCTTGATGCGGACGGTTTCGGGGTACTCCGCCATCTTGAGCGTTTCGCGAGCGTACACTTCCGGCAGCTTGCGATACGGCGGGTCACCAGCGGCAGCCAGCAGCTTCTTCGCGTAGGCGATGTCCTCTGCGGAGGGCTTGCGGACCTTGAGTTCAATCTCCGCCTCCCGCATCGCCAGCGAGATTTTCCCGCTGTACTTCGCCTGAGAGTGAGCTGCTTTGGCGGTCTCGGCCACGCTGCTCGCGACCAGCCGGAGTTGCTCGAACGGTTCGCGTTTGGGGCCACTCATCAAGGAGAAGTTGACGTTGTTGACGTCTCCGCTGGTCCCGTTCGACATGATGCCGACGAACTGTTGTTTGTTGTCCTGCGAATTGGGATTGATCAACTGGCCAATACGTACCGCGAACTCGCCGAAGTAGTCTGCCGACAGGTCACCGCCGGTACCTCCGACATAGTGCAGCGAGTAGTTCGCCAGAAAAGCGACCGGCTGCCCAGAGCCTGTTCGCACGGAAAAGAACGAGACCTCGGGGTCAATGATGCCCGTCGACTTCGATACCTTGGGACTGGAATAGCCGGGGTTCATGCGGACGTGATCGACTCGCCCGAAGGGGTTGGTCTCGCTGCTGGGTTCTTTCAGCAGCCAGCGACGATTGAAGACCTGAGTATCGTTGCGTCCGACACCCCACGCGAGTTCCGCTGCGGCGAGGTTCCGATGAGCCTGATAGATTCCCGCCGCGATTCGTTCAGCGAGATAGATTGAGTAGTCCGCATCGGGGTCGCTCTGAAACACTCCAGCCACAGCCGGGCATGAATGAGCGTGAGTGGCTGAGATCAGCATGCGGTCGACCGGAACGCCAGTCAGCATGTGAGCCTGCTGCTTGGCGCTGTCCAGGATTTCGCGCGGGATCATGCAACTGTCGACAACCGCAATCGCCAGTTGCGTCTTGCCGTCGTCCAGGACGAGGCACCGGGCGTGCAGCGGATCGTGAGCCTTGGTAGCTTTGTGGTCGGTCATGTTCCCGTTCACTGAGATCGGGAACTTGGGCGGCGTCACATCCATGGCAAACGCCCCCGCTCGCAATCCTTCCGCGCGGGCCGCGAGAGGAGCGAGGCAAGCCACGCAGACGCACAACAGCATTCGAATCAGCTTCATGATGGTCCTTGCTCAACGATGTCAGCCGTCCAAGCGTAGCGCACAGCAGTGTTATTTCCCGAAGAACGTCCGCGATCAATCTTCGCGTCGTCCGGGACTCTAACGCAGGCACGGCCAGGTTGGTCTCGCGGTGTACGCTTCCGCCGGGGTAATTCAGGCGCAGTTGGGGAAAACCACGAGTTGCCGCGACAGTTGTGCCGAGCATGGCGAGCGCTACTGGCTACGACGTAGGATGTCGGTCTGCCACCACGATGACGAGCGATCGTCTTACCCGCCCTTGGAATGGCTTTCGCATGACTACAGACACATCCAGCACCACCGAAGTCGGCAGCTACTTCATTTCGAACTATCCGCCGTTCTCGCTCTGGACGCGTGAAAACGTGCCCGAGATTTACAAAGCGATGGCTGCGGCGCCTGATCCGACGGTGCCGCTGGGGCTCTACATCCACATCCCGTTCTGCCGTAAGCGCTGCAAGTTCTGTTACTTCCGCGTCTACACCAACCAGAACGCGCGGGCGATCGAGCAGTACGTGGAATGCCTGGCGCGAGAGATTGAACTGCTCAGCCAGCAACCTGCGGTGCAAGGCCGGCCGCTGAAGTTCGTGTATTTTGGCGGCGGCACGCCCTCGTACCTGAGTTCGAAGCAACTGCGATTCCTGCGCGACAAGCTCAGCCAACACGTCTCCTGGGAGACCGCGGACGAAGTCACCTTCGAATGCGAACCCGGTACCTTAAGTCAGGAGAAGGTCGAAACGCTCCGTGAGATTGGCGTGACGCGAGTGTCGCTGGGCGTGGAAAACTTCAGCGACCAGATCCTGGAAGAGAATGGTCGCGCCCACCTTTCGCCTGAGATCGAACGGGCTTACGGGTGGATTCGTCAGGTGGGCTTCCCGCAGGTGAACATCGACTTGATCGCCGGGATGATCGGTGAGACGGACGAGAACTGGCAGCGCTGCATCGACAAGACCATCCAGCTCGAGCCGGACAACATCACGATCTATCAGATGGAATTGCCCTTCAACACGCTGATCTCGAAGGAGATGCGCGAGTTCGGGATTTCATCACCCATTGCGGACTGGGCGACCAAACGTCGCTGGGTGGATGAAGCCTTCAATCGGCTGTTGAACGAGGGTTATCAGATATCGAGCGGTAACGAACTGGTGCGCAGTCTTGATACCGACCACTTCGTCTATCGTGATCAGGTGTGGCGCGGGGCTGATCTGCTCGCCACCGGCGTGTCATCGTTCGGCCATCTGCAGGGCGTGCACTATCAGAACCTCGACAGGATTGAGGACTATCAGACCGCTGTCGAGTCCGGGCAATTACCCATCAACCGCGCGTTCCGTCCGAACGACCATCAGCGGCTGATCCGCGAAATGGTTCTGCAGATGAAGGAAGGGCGTCTTGACTCCATGCCCTTTGAAGAGAAGTTCGGCGTGAACATCCTCAAAGAATTCGGCGATGCGTTCCGCAACCAGGAAACGGCGGGGTATCTCGAAGTTCACGATCGCGATGTGCGGTTGACTCGCAAAGGCCTGCTGCAGGTGGACAGTCTGCTGCCCGAGTATTTCGAGCCAGAACACCGCGCCGTGCGATACACGTAAAAAACATCGCCTTGCGACGGAGAGGGCATTCGCCGATCGCCCGGCAATCAGCCTCCTCGGTGCGGACTCAGCTTGCGCAACTGGTCCACGATCATCGCCACCGTCAGCCCGCCGTACACAAGAGCACACAACCAGAGACCAATCTGACGCCACAGTGGCGGACGCACTTCAGGAGGCAGCAGCGTGGTGTTCACCCTCCAGATCTGAATTGCCGCCAGTGCCAGAATCGGGTTGGCGACAATCCCCAGTACCTTGAACAGCTTGAGGACGGTTCCCAGATGAATGGAGTAAAGTCCCCAGACAACCAGGGCTGTCAACAGGATGGCGTAGAGCCGACCAATCGGGAACTGTCGTACTCGACGACTCGCAGCCCACATGATGTCTGACACCGCCCGAACCAGACAGTCCGTGTTGCCCAGGTGAGTTGAGTACAGGATCCAGAAGCCGTTCAGCAAAGCCAGCGCCCAGAACGCGGTACCCAGGTGCCTCGAAAGCTGCTCGGCCTGATAGGCACCAGCGGCGTTTTCATCGAGCACGAGTCCGGGCTCCGTGATCGCCACCATCAGGTTCACGTTCAGGAACATGCCGAGGAAGCAGCCCACTCCCCATAGCGCCACCTGATCGATCACCGCGTAACGCCACCACGTCTTCCAGCGGCTGAGGTTTTCGGGAGTCGTCGGGAACACGCAACCGACCGACGCCAGCGTTTCCGATTCATCGGCTCGCAGTCCGCCGATGCCGCCGACGTGCTGAGCCATGCCAAACCCTTTGTCGCGGAACCAGTTTGAGATCACCAGATTGCCGAGACCTCCTGATCCCGCGGTGGCCGCGAAGAGAGCCAGAAAGACGAGGTCCATATTCTCTGGCAGGGGACGCGGCACCACAAAGCCCGTGAACGTCGCTACGGACTTCTCAAAGGGCACAAAGAACAAGTTCACTCCGAAAAGGAACACGAAGATGAAGACAATCATCGCCCAGGAAAGCCGCTCGAGCACTTTCTCAATGGACTTACCGCACAACAGCAGGAACGCGGTCACCACAATGATGACAGAGGCAATCGAGAGTCTGGCAACTCCGTCGCCTTCGGCATCTACGGGTGGGTGTCGATAGGCCGCCGTGAACAGCACCGAGGCCGAAGCAGCGGCCAGCGCGGGCACGGCAAGTTGAGCAATGCTCAGCGCGATATAAGTCGGAGCCCAGAGCTTCGGTCCAGGCGACAACCGCATGATGCCGGTGAGAATCGGCTCGCCGGAATAGAGCGTGTAACGTACGGCTTCGAGGTTGAAGATCACCTGCAGGCAGATGGCCGCTGTTGCTACCCACAGCACACTGGTGCCGTACCTCACGGTAATCGTCGGACCGACGATCCACTCACCCCCGCCGATGGCCGCCGCGAGCAGAATGGCTCCGGGGCCAATCGTGCGGAGCATGTTCTTGAGCGAAAACGGCAGTGGCTCGGGCATGTCTGCCACGCGCCACGGAGGGAGATGTCCTGCAGGTACCGAGTTGTTGGAATCGCTCACGAGCAGCCTTTCGAACGCAGAGGTGTTACGCCCGGCCCACGGCCGCGTTTGCTCATCGTTAAGCGGAAGCTACTTCTTTAGCAGAGCTTCAATTGAATCACGCAGGTCGGCACCTTTGACGTCGTACTGCACCACCTTGCCTTCCTGATTGATCAGGTACAGCGACGGAATCTTGCGCACGAAATACTTCTCACGCAGTCTGTCGACCTCGGCTTCGGCCACGATCATCCTCCACGGCAGTTGAGCTCGATTCGTGAACGCTTCAACGAGTCCTGCATCGCCATCCAAGCTCACGCCGATGATCTCGAAACCAGCCGTATGGTGTTGCGCGTAGATTTCTTTCAGGTTTGGAAACTCTTCCAGGCACGGTCCGCAGTTCGTCGCCCAGAAATCCACGAGTACGACTTTGCCTTTCAGGGCACTCAGTTCCAGCGGTTCGCCTTTCGTGTCCGACGCCGCGATCACCGGCGCTGGCTGATCGATGAGCGCCAGCTTCGCGATCTTGTTTTCGCACAAGTTGCGAACTTCGCCATCCAGGAAGAACTTGTTGGCCGTTTCTTCCAGCACCTTTTTGGACGCATCGAATTGACGCGACATCCGCAATGCTGTTGCCACTCGCAAGCCGAGGTCCACGAACTCGCCGCCGTTCTGCAGTCGCGCGAAACGCAGTTGAGTTTGGAACAGATCAACCGCTAGTTCGGCCTGCCCGCTACGAGCCAGCCCGAAAAGCAGCGTCTGCTGCGCCAAGCTCCGGATGAGTGGATCGGGCTTCGGGCCTTTAAGATATCCTTCGGCATAGGCGACAGCTTCGCCTTCCATACGCTCTTCCAACGCTGTGATGAAGAGCCACTTCCAGGCGCGATTGGCATCCAGAGCATCCGGATTCGCGGTCGCATAGTCAGCGACCTTCTTAAAGGTTGCTTTCGTGTCGGCTTTCAGGATGGAAGCGAACGAAGCCGGTTCATCGGCCCACGCCGCAGCCGATTCGAAATAGCTAGCCAGCAACAGCGCACAAATCGCGTAGGAAAAAGTTCTCATGACAGTTCCTGAAGACATGAAACGATTCAAGCGGCCAGAAACTCTAGCGGCCACGCTCGATTCATCGAGCCTCACGCATGCGTTCGTGCTCGTAAAGTTCAGAACCCTCAGTGAGTCAGCTGCAAGCCAATGGGCTCCGCAACTAAAGTGAGCGGTCAAGGCATGATGGACTGAGTGCTGAGCTCATTCTTTCGAGCCCTGCCACTGAAGAGCAGCAACCCAGAGAAGGTACAGCAGTGAGCGATCGACGCACGATCTTGATAGTGGAAGATGAAGACGTCATTCGAGAGACCTTGCAGGAACTCCTCGTAGGCGAAGGCTATGAGGTCTTTGCCGCCGGGCGGGTCAGTGACGCCATCAAGCTGGCGCGGGAGAACGATTTCGACGTTGCGATCTGCGACGTGCAGCTTCCCGATGGCGACGGCATTGCCTTGCTGCGGCGCATTCATCAACTCAACCCGCACACCTGCATTCTGATCATCACGGCTTACGCGACTGTCGAGAACGCGGTTGATGCCTTCAAAGCCGGGGCGTTCGAGTACCTCGTGAAGCCGGTCATCTTTGACGACCTGTTGCACAAGCTCGACCGCCTGTACCAGTTCCGGAATCTGTACTTCGAGAATCAGACTCTGCGGCGCGAACTCGCCCGCAAGGACGGCTTTGAGGAGATCGTCGGGTCGAGCGAAGCCATCAAGCAGGTTGAGGAGCAGATCCGCAAGGTCGCCGCGACGAACTCCAACGTGTTGCTGGTCGGTGAAACGGGCTCTGGCAAGGAACTCTTTGCGCGAGCCATTCACAGTGCCGGGCCGAAGTCGAGTTCCAAGTTTCTGGCGGTCAATTGCGGCACTCGCCCCGTCGAGATGCTGGAGACTCAGTTGTTTGGTTCGAAGGCCACCAACGGCGGTGGTGTTGCAGTGAGCGAGGACGGCCTGCTGTTGCACGCCGGCGAAGGCACCGTCTTTCTCGACGAAGTTACCGACCTGCCGTTGAGCACTCAGGCCAAGCTACTGCGTGCGATTGAGTATCAGGAGATACTGCCGCTCGGTAGCGCCGAGCCGTTGCAGGTTTTCTGTCGCATCATTGCTTCAACAACGCAGGACCTCGGACAGGAAGTCGCTCACGAACGCTTTCACGAAGACCTCTTTTACCGTCTTGATGGCGTGAAGCTGCGCATTCCACCGCTTCGCGAACGTGCCACTGACATTCCGGAACTAGTTGAGTTCTTCGTGGGAAAGTATTCGCGGCAGATGAAGAAGCGAGTCGCCGGCGCCAGTCGGGAAACTTTGCGAGTCCTGACATCCGCCGAATGGAAAGGCAACGTGCGTCAGCTCGAGAACGCGATCGAGCGCGCCGTCATGATGTGTGACGGCACAACGATCAACCCGCCGGATCTGCCGCCGGATCTGCTGGGCATCGATCCGTCGCTGCCCGACAACGACGACCTGCGCAGCGCCCTGCGGCACTACGAACGAGTTCATATCGCGCGTGTGCTGCGTCAATGCCCCGATAAGAAAGAAGCCGCTAAACGGCTGAGGCTCGGCCTCTCCAGTCTCTACCGCAAGATTGAAGAACTGGGACTCGATTTGTGATCGGGGCGATCGCCGGGTTTGCCGATGTGACCGAAATGAACTCCGGAGCCTGAATTGACAACCCAGACGTCGCTCAGCCTGATCGATCGGATTTGCGCCGAGGCCAGTGCAGATGCCTGGCAGCGGTTAGTGGGGATTTATTCGCCGTTGTTGCGAACTTGGGTTCGTCGCTTCGATCTGCAGGCGTCGGACGAGGACGACGTTGTTCAGGAAGTCTTGCTGGCGGTGTCGCGTGATCTCCCCGCGTTTCAGCATTCCGGACGAACGGGTGCCTTTCGCAGTTGGCTGCGCACCATTCTCGTGTATCGGGTGCGCGAGTTCTGGCGGTCACGTAACTACCGTCCTGCTGCCGAAGGTGGCACTGCATGGGTTGATCAATTGGATCAACTGGCTGATGAGTCCAGTGCGGTGAGTCGCGAATGGGACCTTGAACACGACCGGTACGTGATGGCTCAACTTCTTGACCAGATCAGGGCACGTGTTGAACCTTTCACGTGGGAAGCCTTCCGCCGACAGGTGTTGGACGGTCAGAGGGCCGACGCAGTCGCTGCCGCGTTAGGAATGCCCATTAATTCGGTGTACGTGGCCCGCAGTCGAGTGCTCAGTGCCTTGCGCCGCGAAGCCTCCGGCCTAATTGATCAGCAGTAGCTGGATCTTGGGAAGAAGTCTCAACCGCTTGCGTTCTCTTTTCAGACAGCGGCAAACAGTGGGTTTGCTGCGCGCGTTTCCAGTCTGAGAGGAGAATTCTCATGACGAAGTGGATCAAACGAGGTCTCTGCGCCGTGCTGCTGGTAGCCGGCGTAAGCCTCGCGGCCGGAACGGCCGAAGCTCAGTACGGGTATGGCGGTTATCGCCATCATCACCACCAGCACTACGGCGGCTATCGGTACGGCGGAAACGGTTACAACTATGGTTACCGTGGCCCCTCGTATGGTTATGGCTACCGCCAGGGCGGCTTCTACGGAGGCTACTATGGTGGGTACTACGCCCGACCCCGAGGCTACTACGGTGGCTACTATGGCAACCCGTATTGCCGCTAATCCCGCACGGCGAGCGGCCCGGCACTTGGAAGTGTCGGGCCGCTCCTTTTCGTGCCACCGAGTTTTCTAACTCGCCTGATGCTGCGCTTCGAACGGAATCCGCCGCAAAATCAGACAGGCACGAAGATCAACATTTTCGGGAAGATTGATCCGTCAGCCACGTTTCCCTGGCAACCAACGACGATCGAACTCGCAGCCCGCCGAGTCTCGTCAATCCACAAGCACCGTCAGAACAGGGAACACTATCATGGGCCAGACCACCTGCTACGTACGACTGATTCCGGACGCTCAGACACTGCTCATCTCCCTCAAACCGGGGACCTACGGCTCACTGGAGACGGCATTGCTGGATCGGCTCTCTGCTGAATTAACAAGTCTGCGACGCAGCGCTGCGGTCGATGATTTCATCGTCGACCTGACGGGCGTGACTCTTGGCGGCTCGCGATTGCTGAGTTGCCTGGTGACGTTTCGCGAAGAACTGCTGATCGTTGGCAAGCGTTTGATTGTTTGCGGCGACGAAGTGGGGTTGATCGAGCACGCGGGGCTGGCGGACCTGCTGAATCTGCAGGCCAACTTTGGCGTGGCCTTGATGCAGTGCGCCGCGGGACAGGGACTGGTCATGATCTGAGCGAACTTGCTCGGGTTGAGGACGCCTGCGAACAAATCGCAGCCTGCGCGACTAACCTTCCCGAGTTGGACTCTGCTCGGACAGGAACTTGAGATTCTGTTCGCGTTCTTTGGCGGCGGCATCGTCGTAGAGGAACGGAATGAAGACGTAGCGACGGCCTCTGGTGACGATCGTCGCTTCATGCAGCAGCGAGCAGGAGAAGACGACTGCTCCGCCCGGCGGTGCGGTGTAAACCTGCGGACCAAATTCGGGGAAACGCAGATAGCCACCTTCGTATTCGCCGGTGTTCAGCATCAGGCTGACAGCAAAACGGCGATGAGCCGTGCCCTTCGTGGTGTTATCGCGATGGGCGTTAAAGTGGCCCTCTTCGGACGCGTCGTAGCACGCGACCGTATACCGCTCCATGCGGGTCGCTTTGAATTGCGTTGCCTTGTGTAGTTCCGGCCCGAGCCGATCGTGGATTCGTACCATACAAGAACGACGCAGAGCCTCGTCCTCGATCTCATAGTCACGACGTCGCTTGTGACTGTAATCCAGAATGCCGACGGTCTTGCCGTTCACGTCGCGCATGAAACCGGAATCGACCCCGCCGCGTGTCTCATAAGTCTGTATGAGCCGACGGCAAAGTTCGGGTTCAAACACGCGCGGCACGATCAGCACGGGAGCTTGTCCCATCGCCAGCGTAGGAGGACCAATCCGGGGCTGCTCTTGCAGGATCTGAAGGACCTTCGCGGCGTGCTGTTCCGGGGGTTCATTGAACGGCAGAGTTCTGATGACTCTCAAGCTCGGGTCGAAAACGATCGTCACTGGTCGTAGCGATCCGTCGGGAGCGATTGCTCCCAGCTCCCCCGCAACTTGCCGATCGAAGTCCCAGAAGAAGCGGATGCCCGGTACGACGGTTTGAGTTCGCTGCAGTCGCTCATCATCGGGATCGTGCGACATCCCGAAGAAACTGGCCTCCCAGTCGTCAAACACGTCGCGTCGCGCATCGATGATATCGAGAAACGCGCGCGTCGCAGGATCAGCGGCGGACTGGAAGATGGTCAGTACGACGTTTCGTCCCGCGACAGTGTCGAAGTGAAACTTCGGATTGACTGACGAAGCGCACTCAAACCACGGGGCAGGCTCGCCGAAAGTCAACGGCGTTGATCGTGTAGGCATTACTCGGGGCAACAGATATCGAAAGTTCAGGAACGGACGACGCAGGCGACTCAACGTCGGGACACTGCCGCAACTCAGACCCGCGCCGAGCGTATTAGAAACGTATTAGTGCCTGCTGCCAAAGTCGGATGTGCGAATTCACTCGTACCGGAAAACGACCCTACACAGGTTCGTCGAGTGCAATTCATCCGGCTCGCGATTTCGGCAGCGTCAAACAACTTCAGCGACCAGATCACAATCCCGTGATCCGTTGATGAAAGCCAGTCGTTCTCCTCGCCGCATCTCATATTGGCGAGGTTCTGCCATGCTTTTTCCTGTTGGTACCGACGCACCGATTTACCATCGTCCGCTCGCCACGATTGCCTTGATCGGCGCGAATTTGGCTATGTTTGCCTATGCCGACTGCTGGTACGGGCGCCCCACGATGGGCACGCTCGCTCTGGGTGATGGCCTGCATCCGCTGCAGTGGCTGACCTGCAACTTCATCCACTTTGGCCCGGTGCATCTCTTCGGAAACATGCTGTTCCTGATGGCCTTCGGGCTTGTTGCGGAAGGCAAGCTCGGGTGGTGGCGATTCATCCTCTACTACCTTGTGATCGGCTGCGTCGGATGCCTGCTCCTGCAGTTGTGCTTTCTGGGCGCCTCCTACCCGACTCGAGTGGCCGGCGCTTCGCTGGCCATTTACGGACTGCTCGCGACCGTGCTGATCTGGGCGCCCGAGAACGAAGTGGAGTACCTCTGGGTGTGTCGAGGTTATTTGGGAACGAGTTACGACACCAATTCAACGCCGTATCTCTACTTCTGTGGCTACTTCGTGGCGAAGGAGATCCTGTGGGTCTGTTGCACTGGCTTCACGATGTCCAGCCAGCTTGGCCATACTGTCGGGGCGGTGGTCGGTGGGGCACTCGCTGTATTACTGCTGCGCCGGAAGTTGGTGGATTGCGAAGACTGGGACTTGTTCTCAGTGCTCGCCAAGCGGAACACGACCAGCTATCTGGATCGGCACCAGCGCCGCGATCCGAGTCCTGCTGAATCGAATGTGTTCACGCGGTTGCGGGGAATCCGTCGCGACCTGCAAGCTGCGATTGCCCGAAACAACTGGCAGCAGGCTGCGAATTTGCTGTTGCAGATGTCGCCCGACGAGCGGCAGGAGTGCGTCGGCCCTGAAGTCATTGAGTCTGCAGGGAACTACGTGTACCAGCAAAAACAGTTTAGTGATGCTGCTCAGCTCTATCAGGGCTTGATGCGGACGCAACCCGCAGAGTTTGTGCGAGCAAAGCTGAAGCTAGCGGCTGTTTACGCTGAGGTGGAATCGCGCCCTCAAGCAGCGAGACGCGTGTTGGACAGCATCGACCGAGCGAGCTTGTCTCCAGTTCTCGAGAAGCACTGGGAACAGATTGCTCATAGATGCACGGCGCTGATCGAATCAGGCGTCGTCGAGCTTTCTTGTCGTGCGTGATCAGCCCTGCGGGTAAAATCAAAACGGGACGGACTTCCATTCTGTTTTGACGCATGCTGGAGTCCGCCAGGAAAATGTTGGATCACAACTCGATCAGCAGGAGCCGCCATCATGTCGGCCAGCATTGGATCTATCGCACCGGATATTGAACTTCCCGATCACACCAATACACCGACCCGCGTCTCATCTTTATGGGCTGCCCGCCCGTTGGTGCTGGTTTTCATTCGACACCTGGGCTGCCCGTTCTGTCGGGCTCACGTGGCTGAGATTCGTGCTGAGTATTCTCAGTTCGAAGCGGCGGACTGCGAAATGGCCGTTGTGGCGATGGGCGATGTCGCCGCGATTGCGGCCTTTCGCAAAGACCTGTCGTTGCCCTTCCGCATGTTGGCCGATCCCGAACAGCGAGCTTATCGCGTGTTCGAGTTGCCCCGTGGAGGTGTCAACGCGATTGCCGGTCCGCGCGTCTGGTGGGCGGGCTTGAAGGCCACGTTGAAGTTCGGCGGGGGCAAGGTTGTTGGCGACCCTATGCAGTTGCCCGGTTCGTTCGTCATTGATCAGCAAGGTATTATTCGGCTGGCTCATCACTCGAGCAATTCAGCCGAGTGGGCTTCCAACGACGAACTGCTGCGGGCCGTTCGCGAAGCCCACCGTACGTCGGGCAACGTGTCCCAAGAGGCGGTTTCAGCCGGATAGTCGACTTCGCGGACGGGATGTGTTCAACGTTCAGCGCGAGAGGCTCCGAAGAGGCAACTCGGTGCGATTCGGCAGTCCGCGCGGTTGTTGCTTACACACGACGCATGGCAACACGACGGCATCATAGGCGCCGCTGCTCGTAACTTGACGATCAACAAGGGCTTAAAGCGATTTTGAGGCAGCAGGTTCGGATTTGTCACGTTGCTGATGAACGACGCCAGCGCTGGGGGGCTTTACACCTTGCTGGCTGAACTTTGCGCTCGCTCAGTTGTTGGAAGTTCTGCTGGCAGTAGCGGTTAAGGAATCGGCGAGTTGCCGGCCGTCGAAAGTTTGCGGATTGCGTCGCGGGTTTGGCATTCAGCCTGCTTTACACCTTCTCACCAAACACGAGACAGCGACTGCCAAACAAAACGCTGCTCAACGCCAAACCAGACACGACTGCCACAAGGACTGCCGACATGACGACTCTCTTCACCAAGCTGCTTCGCGATGAAACCGGTTTCCTGGTCTCTGCCGAACTGCTTCTGATCGCGACGATCGCGGTGCTGGGAATCGTGGTTGGCCTCTCCGAAGTTGCAGCCGCCGTCAACAACGAACTGGAAGACGTCGCTTCGGCGATCGGTTCGATGAACCAGTCCTACAACGTCAGCGGAAATCGTTCGTGCCATAAGGGCAGCAAGTCCGGCAGCGGTTTCAGTGACAGCTCCGACTTCTGCGACAGCTCATCGATCCAGCCGTCTGGTGCTGAAAGCGAAGAATAGTCGCGCGGGCCCCAGCCGCTCCGAGCCACCTTTGTCGGAGCGGCTGGTCGACTTACCGCTTGATGGCATTGAGTTTACTCAGAACCGTACGGGCGTCTTCCAGTCGAGCATGTTGCTCCTCTGGAAGGCGCCCTGCTGGCATTTCTGGTGAGCTGCGATTCTGATGCTGCATCTCAGCACTCCGTGCGCGTCGTGAGTGACGAATGGCTGGTTCGTGAGATGCATCCATGTTGCCCGAAGCCACTGCGTTCCTGTCGATCCGAGAGCTTGCCACGAAGCTGCGTGCTCGCGAGGTCACCTCGGTGCAGTTGACCGAGTTCTTCCTGGAGCGTTTGGATGGCATCGGACCGAAGCTCAATGCGGTCGTGACGGTGACTCGCGAACTGGCTTTGCAGCAGGCGAAGCAAGCGGATGCTGAGTTTGCTGCTAGTAAAGACCGAGGTTTGCTGCATGGCATTCCCTACGGTGCGAAGGACTTGCTGGCGACGAAGAGCATCCCGACGTCGTGGGGCGCGGCACCATTCAAAGACCAGATGCTGGACCTTGATGCGACGGTCATCGTGCGGTTGCGGAATGCAGGTGCTGTGTTGGCCGCGAAGCTGGCGATGGTCGAGATCGCGGGTGGGCTGGGATACGTCCAGGCCAACGCGTCGTTCTCTGGTCCCGGCTTGAATCCGTGGGACACCAAGCGCTGGAGCGGTGGATCGTCGACCGGGCCAGGCTCGGCCGTCGGCGGTGGCCTGGTCCCGTTTGCGATCGGTTCAGAGACTTGGGGTTCGATCATGACGCCTGCTGGGTTCTGTGGCTTGGCGGGGCTGCGACCTACTTACGGGCGAATCAGCCGCTACGGGGCGATGGCGTTGAGCTGGTCGCTCGACAAGCTTGGACCGATGTGCCGCACGGCCGATGACTGCGGTCTGGTGATGAATGCCATCGCGGGGGCAGATCCGCTCGACGCCACTTCCAGCGAGCGACCGTACGCCTACTGGAAGGGGCAACTGAAGCGCGACGGCTTCAAGCTCGGTGTGCTCAAGGAGCGTGCTGACAAAGCCCAACCCGAAGTGAAAGACAACTTCGAGAAGTCGCTCGAAGTGCTGCAGCAGTTTGCGACGATCAGTGAGTTCGAACTTCCCGACCTGCCTTGGAACGAAGTCACGGCCACGATCCTCAACTGCGAAGCTGCGGCTGCGCATGAAGGGTTGATTACAACCGGCGATATCTGGGAGATGACCGCGCAGGAAGATCATTGGGGCATCCACTCGCAGATGGTCATTCCCGCGAAGGACTACATCAACGCGTTGCGGATTCGTCCCAAGATGCAAAAAGCCCTCGATGCGGCCTTGGCGCCGTTCGATGCAGTGGTCACGCCGACATTAGCAACGGTCGCGTATCCAAATGACGTTCCGTGGCCCGAGTATCGCAAGGGCTTCCGAGCTGAGAACCTCGGCGGTCCTACGAACGGCTGCGGCTTGCCCGGGTTGTCGGTGCCTAATGGTTTCGGTGAAGGCAACATGCCGACCGGCTTGCAGTTCATCGGTCGCGCGTTCGACGAGAACGTGCTGCTGGCTCTCGGCGTGCGCTATCAGGAACTCACCGACTGGCACAAGAAGCATCCGCAGACGTAGTCGCATACAGCGCGGCGAGGTCGTGTTCATACTTTTGAATGATGAACCTGCGACGCACCTTCAGCGTTGCCGTTAGCTCGTCATCTGCGACTTGAAACGGTCTGGCAAGAATCAAAAACTTCTTGATCTGCTCAGGCTGGCTGACCTGACGATTCAACACCGCGACACGTTGAGTCAAGAACTCGATGATCTGCGGCGTGGTGATAAAGTCGCCCGCCGTTTCGATGGCACAACCAAGCTGCTTGGCTTGAGCTGTCAGCTTCTCGAAGTTCGGCACCAGTAACGCAGACACGAACTGCCGACCATCGCCATAGACGACCGCCTGGTCGATGTACTCGTCCTGACACAGCAGCCGTTCGAGTTCCGCCGGCGCGATGTTCTTGCCCGCTGATGAGACGAACAAATCCTTTTTGCGGTCGGTGATATAGAGGTATCCGTCTGCGTCGACTCGCCCCACGTCGCCGGTATGCAACCAGCCGTCAATGATGGTTTGAGCCGTCGCTTCGTCGTTCTTCCAATAGCCGCGCATCACGTGCGGACCGCGCGTCAGGATTTCACCATCGTCCGCGATGCGAACCTCAACATTTGGCAGCGGCAGGCCGACTGAACCGAGCCGATAGTGCTTGCTGCTGTTGAACGCGATGACGGGAGATGATTCTGTCAGGCCGTAGCCTTCTAGCAGAAGCACTCCCGATTCTAGAAAGCCGTCCGCGATGTAGCGCGGCAGCGGAGCGCCCCCTGACGTCAGTTGTTGCATGCCGGCACCGAAGATCGATTGCAGGGCCTTGGTGCGAGCCTCCAATGGCAGCGTGGAGATGTTGTTCCAGACCTTCTCGTAGACTCGCGGCACCGCTGTGAGCCAGTTCGGTTGGACCTGCCGGATGTTTCCAAGCAGGGTGTCAGCGGACTCCGCCAAGGCTACCGTCATTTGCGTGATTGTCGTGAGATAGTGATCGACGGTGCGAGCATAGATGTGGCTATAGGGCAGCCAGCTCATCAGCACGACATCGCTGCCGAGGTAGCAAATCGCACCCGTCGAATCGGCGTTACAGAGCAGGTTCTCATGAGTGAGCATCACGCCCTTGGGATGCCCTGTCGTGCCGCTCGTATAGATAATTGTCGCCAACGACTGCCCGTTGAGTTCTTGCTCGCGGGCTACCACTTTCGGGATGTCTGCGTCGGTGGAGAGATGTCTCAAGCCATCCCACGTCAGCATGCGCAAGCGGCAATTCGGCGGCGGCATGATCGCATCGAACGAGATCATGAACTCCAACTGTGGCAGTTGGTCGAGCACCCGAAAGACTTTGTCCGCTTGAGCCTGACTGCTGACCAAAATGCCGCGTGCTTCGCTGTGTCCCACCTGATAGGCCACCTGGGCCGGAGCGAGCGGCGCATGCAGCGGCACATCGGCCGCTCCGGAACTGAGGATGGCGTGATCGGCAATGAGCCATTCGAAACGGTTCTCAGAGAGAATCGCGATACGATCGCCGGCCTGAATACCCAGCGCCATCATCCCCGCAGCGGCGCGATCGGCCTGGCGGCGATACGCGGTCCAGGAGATATCGTGATAGAGCCCGTGTCGAGGAAACCGCAGCGCAACCCGCTCACCCAACTGCTGACTCCGCGAGCGATGCAGATCACACAAGCTCTTCCAGGCAGCCATTGCGAACTCCCGTGCGTGGTTCTGGGATCTCTGACGACGCCGTCCGTTGCAGCAGCTTCCCAAGAAGTCGCCAGCAGAACAACCGCGTGGAGAGTGTCGCTGATCACTCCGTGACCAGACCGTTCTGATTGCGGAACAATCAGCGACATTATGCCGAGAATCTCAGTCAAGGAATGACTGAGCTACGCAGGCGAGTCATTCCATGAATCGTATTCCGGCGCTACCCAACTGCGCGGTGGGTCGGTGCATTTGACTCAAACTGTCCTCCGCGGTTGAGGAATCTCCGTCTTTCCAATTGAGTCTTTGCAAACGGAAGACATGAAGTCACGATGCATCTGTTCTGAATCTCCGCATGTGTGGGGCCGCGATCATGACCGGGTGGTGGACTGCAATTTCGAATCGCTATCGTCGCGAACGGCAGTTTCTCAAACAGCTGCCCAGCTTCTGGCGCTTCCTTCGTGCCGCGAAGTATTTGGCCGTGATGGTCTTGTTGCTGGCGATCACGCGTTACGACGGCACCTGGCCAGCGTTCTTGTTGACGTCGACGAACTGGCGCGACGTCTTGGTCTCCGTGGAAAAAGCGCCGCGCGTCACGATCGTATCTCACGAATTGTTCCGGCTGGCCGACTATCCGCACGATGGCGCGGTCAGAGTTCGAGCGGTGCTGGCTAATACCACGAATCATCCAGTGTGGTTGTACGTCAGGCGACCACGATCCACCTGGGAATGGCTGACGGCGAAGGGGGAATTGGGCAGTGAGTCTTGTGGATTTGGGGCACCGCCCGCGATGCTCAAGCCAGGCCGCGCGATCTGGTTTGAAGACACCATGTCGGTCAAGGCCGACACCAAGCACATCGACGTGAGTGCTTGGACATTCTGGATTGATGGTGGGACTGAGTACTTACTGCGCTCCCGCAGCCAAAAGCTACCCATCGACCTGAGCCAAGCGAAAGTCATCTCGCCGCCAACTGGCGAACCCAAAGTCATTTCGATTTCGTACTATTGAAGCAAGCCGCAGACGTCTCGTTCGCATGGCTGCCGACTGCCCTTGATGGTCGCGGCCTTGGTGCTCGTCTGGCTTTCCCGCAGAGCATGGCTGCTCCGCTGGTTTTTGCGGCTCGTTTCCAGCAGAACATCAGCTCCGACTAAGTGCAGAGTTCGCTCGATACACAAGGAGCTGCGAGCATGGCTCGATCGTTCTTCTGGCTGATCTGCTGGCTGGTACTGGGTGCCTGGGCGTTCGCTGATGAGAAGCTTCAACCTGCTGCGGGTCCGAAGAAGCCGAACGGCAATCGGCTCACGTATCTCGATGAGCCGTGCAATCCGTACTACGTCCACAAAGACTTTCCGAAGCTGACCACTCCGATGTGGGTCGGCGAGGAAGGTGTGGAAGCTGTCGTGGTGCTGGCCATCGACGACATGCGCGATCCGGCCAAGTACGAAGCCTACTTGCGGCCCATCTTGAACCGCCTGAAGCAGATCGACGGGCGGGCTCCGGTCAACATCATGACCAACAACGTGAAGCCCGATGACCCGCAGTTGCAAAGCTGGCTGGCCGAGGGACTCAGCTTCGACGTGCATACCATCGACCACCCGTGCCCGCTGTTGAAGGATGGCGACTTCCCCAAAGCGAAGAGCACCTACGACCGTTGCGTCGACTTGATGGCCAGCATTCCCGGCAACAAGCCCGTGGCTTTCCGCATGCCCTGCTGCGACTCGCTGAACACGGTCAGCCCTCGATTTTTCACTGAGATCTTTAACCAGACAACTCCCCTCGCCCCCGCAGGGGGAGAGGGGTCGGTGGTGAGGGGCGATGCTAAGTTCGCTGGCCGTTTCCTCCAGATCGACTCATCGGTCTTCAACGTCTTCACGTCTGACGACAAGACCATCCCGCGTGAGTTGGTCCTCGATGCCGACGGCAAAGAACGCTTCGTGCAATACATCCCGTCGAACGTCCCTGGCCGTCCTGAGCGACATACCAACTTCGTCAACACGATCGAGAACTATCCGTACCCGTATGTCATCGACCGCATGTGCTGGGAGTTCCCTTGCGTCACTCCGAGCGATTGGTCGGCTCAGTTCCGTCAGAAGCCGAACAACCCCAAGACCGTGGAAGACTGGAAAGCCGCGCTCGACATCACCGTCTTGAAGCAAGGCGTATTCTGTCTGGTCTTCCATCCCCACAACTGGATCAAGCCCGAGCAAGTCGTCCAACTGATCGATCATGCGGTCACCAGGCACGGCAAGAAGGTGAAGTTCCTGACTTTCCAAGAGTCGCTGGAGCGGCTCAACAAGCATGTACTCGGTGGACAGCCCTTGCGAGACACGAAGGGCAACGACAACGGAGTGAGACTGCTCGATGTTTCGAGCGACGGACTGATAGATGTCGTTATCGCCAACAAGGCCAAGCAACAAACTCGCATTTGGGAAACAGACAAGCTGGCGTGGAACGAAACGGCGTTTCCCGCTCGCTTTGATGCACTTCCGCCAGAATGGGATATTCGAATTCCGACCGTTCGCTTCGGTGTCCTCGATGCCGGACTTGTCTGTGCTACTTGGCTGACTCAGAAGACTCAAGCCCGCGTCGCACTGCACACGGAATCCGCAGTCTGGCGAGAAGGCAGTTGGCAAAAGCTGGATCTTGAAAACTGGGCCGTCGAATCTTTTGAACCTGATCCCGAAAAAAGTGCGTGTGGAGTGAGGTGGCGTGATCTCGATGGTGACGGAGTGTGCGAAGTCGTTTGGTCTGGTCGGAAATTCACGAAAGATTCGATGGCGGCGTTCGCCGAACGCGCCAGTGTTTCAATGAAAGACCGCCGCGTGCAGTATGGACCGCTAGTTTGGCCGCAGGCTCTCAAAAAAGAGCCTCTTTCCGATATTGCTATGGTTGTCACTGTGGCGGAAGGCCCCGTTCCATGGCCGAGCTCGGCGTTTGTCTTGAGTGACCATGCAATCCGATTCATCGACATCAACGACGATGGGTTTGATGACTTGCTTTACTCCGATCATGCGCGCTACGGCCTTTGGCTCTGGAAACCAGACGGCTGGTCGCACGAGGTTCTTTCGGGAATCCGAGGCAAGAAGTCTGCGGATAAAGAGTTGCCGCCAATCGTGCGGACGGATGGGTCGAACAACGGCTTCTGGGTGCATTCGGGGCAGTTGGTGTGGATGAATGAAGACACCGCCAAGAACCCGCAGCTCATTGAGACTCGTTCCTTCGACAGTTTGCTTGCCCAGCACCGCAAAGAGACGGCTCGCCGCGAACGCGCGAAGAACGGCCCGCTGGTCCCGGTTGGCGTGGCGACGGTGGATATCACGCCGGGTTATCCGACTCGCATGGCGGGCTACGGAGCGCGAGTCAAGGAGCATGAATCCGTCGCGATGCCGCTGCATGCGAAGGCTCTGGTGATCGGCGGGAAGGTCGCGAATGCGAAGCGAGAGACTGCCTCCACCAACGTCCCCCTCGCCCCTTCGGGGAGA
>JAKFWA010000067.1 GCA_021732995.1 Planctomycetaceae bacterium
GTCTAGGTCCACCCGGTCGGGAGGATTAGAGCCCCCCCTATGCACCACCGGACAAGTCCGAACGTCAATCGGTTAATGCGCCGTACTGTCGATCCGGAGGTTGCGGGTTCGAGCCCCGTCGAGCTCGCTTTTGCCCTTTAGGGCAAGCGAACGAACAAAGAGCACCGAATCTCAGATTCGGTGCTCTTTGTGTTTCAGCATCGGCAAAATCAGTGGCTCGGTGTGAGACCTCGATTCGCCCCTTGTCGCGGTGCGACTTGCTGGGTGGCCCCACTTGTTCATTTGGGCTACGAGGGCCGCGGAAGCCGCATAGATCAGGGCTCGCGGAAGTTCATGCCTCTTGTCGCTGCGCGACCCCGATAGACCGCAGGCGGTCAATCGGGGCGACCCTCACTTGGTGTCGGGCTTCTGGGTTGCGGGTTGTCGTGAGTCGCGGTGGGGGTGGGGGCGCGGTACGCTTGTTGGCGGTGTGCCGCAGGTTCGATTGCGTTCGTTCCTGATCCGGCTTGTTGGGATTGCGGGTTCGACAATTACTCAGCTCTGGCCGACTATGCGAGAGTTCGTCAGCGACTTGTATGTGCGAGAGTCCCGGCGTGTGTTTTCGACGCTGGTGCGGCTGCTGAGAGATTTTGACCTCGCGGAAGAGGCCATGCACGAAGCGTTTGCGGCGGCCATTGAGCAGTGGCAGCACAACGGCGTGCCGGAGAATCCGCGGGCCTGGCTGGTGACGACGGGGCGTTTCAAGGCGATCGATGTGCTGCGTCGACGCACGAATTCCGATCAGGCACGCGAGGTCGTTGCCCGGCGGATTGAAGAACTCTCCAGCGTGAACGCCGAGCGCGCCAGCCACGAGATCGAAGACGACCGCCTGCGGCTCGTATTCACGTGCTGCCACCCGGCGCTGTCACCACAGTCGCAAGTCGCGATGACTTTGCGGGAAGTGTGTGGCTTGACTACTGAGCAGATTGCGGACGCTTTTCTGACGGTCCCGACAACGATTGCCCAGCGGATTGTCCGGGCGAAAACGAAGATTCGCGAGGCGGGCATCCCCTATGAGATACCGTCGCTGGAGAAGTTTCCGGAACGACTGAGTTCCGTGCTCTCAGTTATCTATCTGGTGTTCAATGAGGGCTATTCGGCATCGTCTGGTGATTCATTGACTCAGCCTAATCTGTCGGCGGAAGCCATCCGTCTGGGGCGGCTGGTGCTCGAACTGTTACCGGATCCCGAAGTGATGGGGCTGCTGGCGTTGATGCTGCTGCATGAGTCCCGTCGCGTTGCTCGCTCGACGGAGGCCGGGGATCTGGTGCTGCTGGAGAATCAGGATCGATCGTTGTGGAACCGCGAGTTGATCGCTGAAGGCAAGCAACTCATCGAGCGGTCGCTGACTTCCCAGCAGTTTGGTGCCTACACCGTTCAGGCCGCAATTTCCGCGATTCACGCCGATGCTCCGAGTGCAGCGGCGACTGACTGGGGGCAGATCGTCGGGTTGTACGACCTGCTGATGCGTTCCGAACCGACGCCGGTAGTGGAACTTAACCGAGCGGTAGCAGTGGCCATGCGCGACGGGCCAGCGGTTGGAGTGCGATTGATTGATGCGATCCTTCAGCGGGGCGACTTGCTGGATTACCACTTGGCTCACGCCGCCCGCGCGGACTTGTGCCGTCGTCTGGGGCAGGCCAGCGAAGCCCGTAAATCCTATGAGCAGGCGTTGTTGCGAGTTCAGCAGGAACCGGAACGCCGCTTTCTGAAGAAGCGGCTCGCGGAATTGTTTTGAGTTTTTTCTGATCGATGTCGAACGGCCGGTTGGTCGCTCGACTACTTCGTGAAACCTGTCTTTTCAGAAAGAGAAATCATGTTTGCTCAAGCACAAGAAGAACATCAGTGGCTGGCTCAACTGGCGGGTAACTGGACTTTCGAGTCGGAATGCGCCGCGGGGCCTGATCCTGCTCAGCCTCCCATGAAGTCGACCGGCAAAGTCGTCGCACGAACGCTCGGCGGCATGTGGGTGCTGCTCGAAGGCGAAGGCGACACGCCTGACGGACAGATGTGTCAGTCCATCATCACGCTGGGTTATGACGCGACCGCACAGAAGTTCGTCGGCTCGTTCATTGCCTCGGTGATGGGGCAGTTGTGGATCTATTCGGGTACTCGCGATGCCGCCAAGCGCGTGCTCGTGCTGGATACGGTGGGGCCCAAGTTCGATGGACCGGGCACCGCCAATTACCAGGATATTTTTGAGATGATCGATCAGGACCACTGGACGCTCTCGTCGCAGTTGCAGGGCGACGACGGCAACTGGACCAAGTTCATGACGGCGCATTATCACCGCGTCAAATAATCAGTTGAATCAGAACCTTGAAGCGAGGATCCCATGAAGTATCTGTTGCTGGCTTATGGTGTTGAGAACGCCTGGACGGAAGACGAACGCGAGGAGTGCCGTGACAAGTCTTCGGCGATATGTCACGAACTGGCTTCGCAAGGCCGGTTCCTCGGTGCGTCACCATTGCATCCTGTCTCGACGGCGACCTGCGTCCGAGTGCGTAACAGCAGCCGCTTGATTACGGACGGCCCCTTCGCGGAAACGACGGAACAACTCGGCGGCTATTTTCTGATTGATGTTCCCAATCTCGACGAGGCCATCGCCATCGCAGGTCGAATTCCAGCAGCAACCAAAGGGACCATCGAGATCCGTCCGGTCTTTGAAATGACCGGTCTGCCGGAGCCCGCGAAGTAACCGCTGGTCACCGGGAGCGCAACGGCACGCCAGAAAGAAGCGCACGTTGTTGTAGAAAGGGACTGCGGCCGCGAGTCCGCAGCCCCCGCTCCTAATACGACCAGGTCGAATAATCCTGTCCGACTGTTGGGCAGGATTGTCCGGCCTGCTCGTGCTTTGTTACAGCTTGGTGCGTGGGTGCTACTGGCTTCGCCAGTGCAGGAATTGGGCACTGTCAGAGCCAGTGGTACCACAATTCCTTGATGTGACAGAGAACTAGTCGATCAACTTCAGCGGACGACTCGTCGCCACTCGGCGGAAGACTTGCAGCAGTTGCGCCTGCACATCAGCGATTGACTGACCGCCGGGCACATTGAAGTGTTCTCCGTTGCCGATCGCCGCCACTTCATCCAACAGTTCGGTATCCGCGCCCAACCCCACCGAAATTGTCACAACTTTGATCCCCGCATTCTTCGCGGCGTAAGCCTCGGTGATCACGGCCTGATAAGCCTGAGAGGCGCTTCCCGGGGCGTTTGCCTGACCGTCGGTCATCACCAGCATGAGCTTGTGAGCGCGGGGTCGGGCATGCGCCTGGAGTTCCGCTCGCGCGACAGCCATACCTGCGGAGATGTTCGTGCCGCCAGTGTAGTGTCCGGCCTGCCGGTGACGCGTTGTGTTCTTGATCTGTTCGTAGTCGCGAATCAGTCCGTGCTCCAGAATTGCACCTGCGGAACTGGTGTGCGTGTAGATCGACAATCCGACCTGATCCTCAGAAGGCAAATCAATCAGATGTTGGATGAAGAGATCGACCCCGTCCTTCAAGCATTCCAAGGGCTGTTCGCTGGTTTTCCACAGATCCGCAGTTTCGTCAGCGGCGGGACGCTCATACTGCAAATAGTGCAGCCACGTCAGATAACCATACTGATCACGATAGCCTGCGTCCTTGATTTCGCCGGATGAGGATTGGACGGTCGAGATATACTCATCCCAACTGCCTGCTGCATACGGATAAGTACCGGTCAGGCCCAGAGCGGACTTGATGGTGGTACTGTTGATATTGAAACGCTCGCCCAAGCCATCACCGGAACGGTTCGCATTGCCGCCGGATTCGACCGAGACGCTTTGAATTTCCCGTCCTGAATTACTGCCGGTGCCTTGGAAGGTTCCCGTGGTGCCGGACAGATTGGAGAACGTCTGCGTGCGGTTTCCGGACATCCGCAACGTGACCTTCTTCAGGCTGCTCGTCGAGACAATCGACACGGAAGTACGCTTATAAGTGACGTCAATATGTGGATAGGAACCCGTCAGCGGTCCCCCTGCGAGCGTCGCATACTGCGGTGTGAACGTCAGGTTGCCGTAAACGGGGCTGCCGAGTTCCTGCCACATTGTCTGCAGATTGCTCTCGACGTAGGTACGGCCGAGAACATCGATCGCTCCTAGACTACTGTCATCATTCATCGACGCCGAGAAGTCGAGAACAATCACAATGTCGCGTGGTTGGAATGCCGCGACGGCTTCTGCCTGCAACGTGACATTCTGATTTCCAATTGCTGGGCCGAAGAACAACGGAAGACGGTTATCGACCAGTTGTCCCTGCGAGTTTGTTTCGGTGCGGCGGCGAATCAAGACCTTCACGATGTTGTGCGGCGTGTATTGGTCACCCCACTGAGTGCTGAACTGTCCGTTGCCAATCGAAACCTGCTTGCCGAACAGCACGTCGTTGGCAGTGTTCAATGCGACCGAACTGCGGTCACCGTTTTCAAAGTTGGCAGCGACGCTCGCCGCCGCCGCGCGACAGTTCGCACGGACCGTCGCAGCGTCATCGGAACTGGTCAGTTCCATGGACGCTGCCAGGGCCGCCGCATCCGCAGCCGCCTGCATTTGCGTTTTCGTCAGCGTGATGAAACCGATGTCGACCGTAAACGCCGTGAACGCCAGCACAACACTCATGAAGAGTGCCGTCAGCGCCAAGATGTTGCCACGGCGCAGCTCAAAACGAGCAGCGATGTTGCGGACTAACCTGGACCGGATCATGCCTTTGTCTCCCGAAACAATCGGAGATCTGAACCGACGGATGTTCGGCCCGCAGCCGTCGGATGAATTCACTCACTTATTGGGTCTAGGTCATGCAGTGAAACACCTCGCCGAAAAGGGTTTTCCCCACTGCACTGTTTTGGAATTCGCAACGGCTATTTTGGGAATTGCGATAAATGGCTCGCGCTGACCGAACGACTCGATGCGCCGAGTTGACCGGTCGTGGTCCTCGAACGTCACGAGCGCGCGAATTGTCAGGCTGCTGTTGATCAAGGTCGGGAAACAAAGCAGCCCGCTGAGTCGTTAAGGCTCAGCGGGCTGTTGATTCAAACTGTCAGCTTCCAAGACCGAGTCGGCTTAAAACTCGCGGCCTTTGATCAGACCCGGCATCGGGATTGGGTACTTGCCGTCCGCATTGGCGACGAGCGGAGAGGGACCGTCCATCGTGAGGCGATCGACGGTGGCACCGAGATCGTGCTCGTGATTCAGAGCCTGCTCGTAGGTCACAACTTGACCGGTATGACAGGCCAGACGTCCCATCGCAGTGACGAGGCTCGCCTGAGCACCGCGTTTGACTTCGTTGTGCGGCTTGTCGTTGCGAATCGAATCCAGCAGGTGATCCCATTCGAGCTGATAGGGGCTCGGTTCCGGACGATCGAACGCCCACGCGAGATTGTCCTTGGTCATCACCTGACTCTTGAACATGCGGGCCTTCGACGGAGCATGTCCCGATTGGGAGATGACGGCGGAACCCTTCGTGCCGTGGGCGTAGCTGGCGAATTCATGATGGCAGCCTGGAACGCAGCGGCCTTCGAGAATCAGCTTGGCACCATCAGCGAAGGTGTATTCCGTCGTGTAGGTGTCGAAGTTCTGATCGACGTAGTCTTCGCGGTAGTGACGACCGCCGAAGCCCTTGGCTTCCACGGGCCAGTCATCCTTCATCCAGCAGCATTCATCAATGTTATGAATGAGGAAGTCGCTGAAGCCACCACCGCTGAGCCACAGAAACGCGTGGAAGTTGCGGATCTGGTATTCGAGTTCCTTCATATTGTCCGGCTTCTTGCGGGCAAATGCGGAGCCTGTGTGGCCAGCCGCGCGGTAAGCACGCAACAGGGTGATATCACCCATCTGGCCGTCCTTGATGCGATCGTGCAGTTCGTTGCGTGCGTCGCAGTGACGACACATCAGACCAACACCGACCTTCAGGCCCTTCTGCACCGACTGGTCACCCAGCGCCAGCATGCGTCGACTGCTCGGACCATCGACGGTGATCGGCTTCTCCATGAAGACGTTCAGGCCTTTCTCGATGGCATAGGTGAAATGCACCCAGCGGAACGCGACCGGCGTTGTGAAGATGACAATGTCACCCGGCTTCAGAGCGTCCATGGCCTGCTTGTAAGCTTCAAAGCCAACGAACTTGCGCTCTGTCGGCACGTCCATCTTATCTTTAAAGCGGGTCTGCAAAGAGTTGTAGCTGTTCTCCAGGCGGTCTGAGAAAACGTCAGCCATCGCGACCAGCTTCACGGGACCGTTCTTGGAACTCATCGCGTCGGCGGCTGCACCAGTGCCACGGCCACCGCATCCCACGAGTGCGATCTGGATGGTGTTGTTGTCGGCGGCGTAAACCTGTTGAGGAATCGCTACGCCGGCCAAAGCGGACACTGCGGCAACGGTGCTGGTGGTTTTCAGCATGTCGCGGCGGTTGAGGGGTTTCTGGATCTGCGTGTCACTCATGGTTGGCTCCCTGTGGCTCCAATCGACTGGCCCGGAATGATGAAATGGCAAACACGACAGAGACTCTAGCTAAAGCGGTCAACCTTTGCGAAAGTCCGGCGCGTGCGGCAGTTAGCTGCATGATCTGTTGACCAAAACCGGAGGCTCTGCGCCTACTGGTACACCTTTCGCTGCATTCAACGGGTGTTCTCACGGTTGAGACACGATCCTTGCAGGACGCTGGCGGGTCTGAGCATCGGCTGGCTGAAGAGAGAATTTATTGACAGCCGATTCATGCAGCTCCAAGCTGACTGTAGAACTGATGCAATTGCGATTCCCGAACATTTCCGGAAGCAAAAGCAACAGAGTTCCGCAGGTCCAGGCTTTTCCTTGGTGTTGTCCTGAATTCGCGACGAGCGTTTTAAAGCCCGCCGTCGTATTGGAGGAGACATACCATGGATCTCATCACCAAACTTAATGACGAACTGAAACAGCTCGCGGGGTTCGTAGGCCCACAGCCCCGTCGCATGCAGATTACCGACGACGACGGCGTGCAGCTCACGATCGAATTCTCCGCTGTAGACACTCTGAGTTGCTCGTTCCGTGAGCTGACGCTGCACATTCCGAAGCTGGTTGGCCGCGAACTCAAGGTCCTGAAGCAGTGGGCAGATGATCTGTCACGTCGTGTGACTTACCTCCTCGAAAACATCGGCCCGGTCGAAATCGACAAGCTCGGGGACCAGATCCTCATTCGGTCAACGCCTCCGGGACGCAGCAAGACGACCGCCAAGTTCTACGAGGTGCTGCTGTCGGCTCGCGGTAACGGCACGTTCTCGCTGAAGCGGTTTGCGTTTGAACCGGGTCAGTCGGGACGCAACGCCGTCGATGTACAGCTCACGCATGAAGTGCTCAACAAACTGATCGGCGACTTGCTGGACACCGTACCGGCTTGAGCAGGAACATCGGGACCATCCTTGATGCTCCCGCCGTCTGCTTTGGAAAGCCGCGATGCACACTCGCCCGCTCGGACGTTCGTCGATCCAGATTACTCCCGTAGCGATGGGCTGCTGGCCGATCTCTGGCATCACCAGCGTGGACGTCACTGAGCAGAATAGCCTCGACACGCTACGAGCAGCGCACGACTCCGGCATCAACTTTTTCGACACCGCGTATGCCTACGGTTACGAGGGCGAAAGCGAACGCATGATCGGCCGCGCATTGGGCCAACATCGCGATTCGATCGTCATCGCGACAAAGGGCGGCATCCACTACGAGAACCGTCAGCAGCAACGTGATGGCCGA
Organism: Planctomycetaceae bacterium; assembly: GCA_021732995.1. Classification (GTDB taxonomy): domain Bacteria; phylum Planctomycetota; class Planctomycetia; order Planctomycetales; family Planctomycetaceae; genus AM-0621. The sequence continues at coordinate 7,766 of JAKFWA010000067.1, forward strand.
CCGGAAACTCTGAAGCGGCAATGCGACGAAAGTCTGCGGCGACTCGGCATGGATCACGTCGAGCTGTACTACCTGCACGCTCCCGACCCGCAGGTACCCGTCTCTGAATCAGCAGGAGCGATTCGAGATCTCATCGCCGCAGGCAAAGTGCGAACAGCCGGACTATCGAACGCCAGCGTGGAACAACTCGCCGAGTTCCACGCGGTGTGCCCGCTGTCCGCGTATCAGCCGCACTACAATATGCTGCAACGCGAGATCGAAACCGCACAGTTGCCCTGGTGCATCGCCAACGGCGTCTCGGCTCTCATCTATTGGCCGCTGATGAAAGGGCTACTTGCCGGCAAGCTGCCGCGCGATCATGAGTTCGTCGAAAAAGACGGACGTCGCAAGTATCCGATGTTTCAAGGCGAGGAATGGCAGCGGAATCAGGATTTTTTGGACCGCCTGCGCGGCTTGGCGGCAGAGATTGGCCACTCAGTTTCGGAAATCGTCATCAACTGGACGATTCAACGTCCCGGTATCACTGCCGCGTTGTGCGGCGCCAAACGCCCGGACCAGATCCGCGAGAACGCCGCCGCGATGAAGTGGTCGCTAAGCCCCGAACAGATCGCTCTCATCGACCAATGGATCGCCGAACGCGGCCCCACAGTCTCCCGCGGAGCGGTGTGAATCATCGATGCACAGTAGGTGACATGGCCCCCCTCGCCCCGGATTCCGGGGAGAGGGGCGATCGCTGCCCTTCATCTTCGATTCCGACCCGTCGTCGTCGAGGCCGATATGAATCTTGGTCGCCGCGAAACATGATGGCTACATGTGCTGTGAGGTGATCTGCTCAATGAGGACAATCGAAACTATCGAGGAATCGAAATTCCATATCGCGAGTTGAACATCACAGTTCCGCAACGAAGTGCACTTGCTGTGCGACCGGACGGAATCCAACGGCTTGATAGAGGTGATTGCCGATCTGGTTCTGGGCAAGCGTTTCGATCTTGGCATGCGTGAGACCTGCGTCGCGGAAACGCTGCAGGGCCAGATGCAGCAATTGCCGGCCGAGACCGTGTCCGCGTGCTTCCGGAACAATGCTGATGTTGGGGATGTGTCCCAGCCCGGCTTCCCGATCCAGCCACGTACTGACGAAGCCCAGAATTTGGTCGCCGTCCACCGCGACGATGATGCCGTCCCGGTCGCGTGCCACGTCGTCATCCAGATGCCGGGCTTTGCGCCACCGCCAGTCGTGATTGTTGATCGGTCCAAACTCAAGCTCGATGCCCTGATCAATCGACACGCCCTCAAACGCTTCCACCATGATGTGCTTTAGCGTCGGCAGGTCGTCGGGACGATAACCACGAAATTCAATGGCCATGGCTCACTGCCCATAGTGGAAGCCGGAAATTCGCATGACGGTGGCCACACACACCACCGCCTGCAACAGCAAGCTGCCAAGCCACACCCGACTGTCGCGGGGGGCCCCTTCATCTGTTGCTGAATCGTCCGGCGCCTGATGAAAATCTTCCACCGCCAGCAGGCACACCACAAACGGCATGAGTGGAATCCACAAGCGAGCCGCCTCTCCCGAATTCTTACCGGACAACCAGAGCAGGCCCCATACGATCGACACCGCGCACGCCAATGCGTGGTTCCAGCGACGATCCTTGTTCTTCCAACCGCGCACGAGACCGATACCGGCCAGTACGGCAACCGGCGTTCCGATTGCCAGTATCAATTCCAACGCGTTGACTGGCACCCACAACCACCTGGTGCGCGGGTATTGAGCGTAGAATCCCGCGTGATTGCGATAGTTCGCCACCCACACGGCCAGCAGGTTGATCTGGCCGACGACACCCAGCAGGATCGTCATACCGATCACAGCGACACCGCCGCCCAGCGCCGGTCCGGCCAGTCGCGCGATGGTGCGTTTGATCGCCGCATTGCGGCTCGGCGGCTCCGGCATCGCAGGCGGCTCAGCGACCTCCGAACTGCGATCACCGTACGCGTAAATCGCCGTCGCCAGAAAAGCCAGCAGCCCGATCGGCAGGAACACCAAGCTGAGACACAAGCCTATCCAGCCCAGCAGACCAGCCACGCATCCCAGGACGATCGAACGGCGCTGCACCGCAGTGAGCCACGCCCAGGCGAACGTCACGACCAGTCCGGTGAAGAGTACATCGCACTTCGGCAGGAAGACCACCACCGCCGGAAACAACGGCCAGAAGCAGATGGCCTTCCAGGCTCCGGCGCGCGACATCCACAACCGCAGCAAACCGAACAGGGGCAGCATTGTGAACGCCACTGAGCCGTGAGCCAACAGCGCACCCAGCCAGATCACCGCACGGTCTGAGGCAGTGAACGGGGCCTTGTCACGAAACGGACCCGATTCAATCTGCTCAAACGCCGCTTCGGCTGAGACGGGCACTGTGGCGTTTACGACCGGCACCAGACCGGGGTGCCGATCCACCATCGCGATCAGTCCGCGGTACATTACAAACATCCCCGGCGGATGAGTGCCCACATGTAGCACGTCGCCTTCCGCCATCAGAGCTTCATACTTCGACAGGAAGTCCCGTGTGTCAGTGACCTCGTAACGAGCCTTGTAGAAATAGCCCGTCATGCTCGGGTAGTAGAGTACCCATGGCGCCTTCGAAAGCCGGAATCCATCTGGCGGACTTTCCTGCACGCCGAACAGCCAGGCCATGCTGGCGAGCATCAATCCGGCCAGCCATCCCGCTACCTGTCGAAGCGAGCCTGTTGAAATGTGCCCCAGCCCGAACCAGGCAACCGCCGCGAACACCAAGCCCAGGACGCCCGCCTGCAGCGAGCCGAGGACGACCTCGTTCGTGGTTTCTTCGCTCGGCAGCCGCTTCCAAGTCCATTCGCCGGGGATGCCGAGCGGGATCTCCGTGAACCACAGCAAGCCGATCGCGAAGACCACCGTGATGGCCATGCTCCATAACCAGACAGCCTTCACGAATGGTTTCCTTGCTGAGACAGGCGAGCGGGGGATGTCAATCCCCCGAGGCCTTTGATCTGCGATCTGAGTTTCAGAGTGAACCCGGGAAACTCGGGGGACTCACATCCCCCGCTCGCCTCTTCGGAAAAAGAAGTCGCCAACTTTCAACCGCGTCCCAGGTAGAGCTGCTGGCTCGGCAGAACAATTGCTTCGAGGAAGTTCACTTCCGGCGGGACGGTGAGCATCGCCAAGGCGGCCTGAGCGACCGTTTCAACGCTCATCATTGGTTCGTCGTCAGACTTCAGACCCGACTCGGCTCGGCGTTCCACGTAAATGTTACCGGGATGCAGGCAACTGCAGATAATGCCGTATGGCCGACCATCGATCGCCGTCGCTTGAGTCAGCCCCCACACTCCGAACTTCGCGGCGGCGTAAGGCGTGTTTCCTTCACGCGGTCGCTGCGCCGAAATCGAGCCGATATTTAAAATGCGTCCGCCGCCGTGAGTCTTCATGATCGGAAAGACTTCGCGGCTGCAGAGGAAAGAGCCCGTCAGGCACGCACCGATGACGTTGTCCCAGCCCTGTTTCGAGATCGTATCAATCGGACCACCGTCAAACGCACCCGCGTTGTTGACCAGAATGTCGACGCGACCGAACTTCGCATTCACGGCCTTGAAGAAGCCGACAACCTGCGATTCGTCGGCGACGTCCACCGGCTGCGACAACACTTCACAACCCGCTTCCGTCAGCTCAGCAGCCACCTTCTGCAGTTTGTCGTTGTTGCGGGCACAGAGTGCCAACCGGCAACCTTCCTGTGCCAGCACGCGGGCAATGCCCTTGCCGAGCCCCTGATTCGCCCCCGTCACCACGGCCACTTTGCCAGCCAGCTTACCCATCAGATGTTCTTCCGAGTTGATTGAATGATTCAGCAGCGCAGCCGCAGTCTGCTCGTCGCGACCCGCGGACCTCAACGACCCGGAAGCAATCTAGCGAATTGAAGCCTGAATACAGAACTCGACGGGGAGACTGTTTATGGGTCGTCATTCCACAGGCAGCTTTATCGCTTCGATTCGAGCGCGGCAGCGATCGCACCGCTCAACGAAACAGGCCGGTGAGTCGTGAAACTCAACGGCCTGCTGAAAGGGTCGATACTTGTATCGTCGGAACTGGAATACCAAGTAGGCCGGACAATCTTGTCCCGCTGTCGGACTGGATTGCCCGACCTGCAAACCCGTCATCTCAGCCCTGATGAACCGCTCGATTCGTTATCCACCTCAGCGGTCCTCGGTTGCTGCCGCTCCACCACGTCCATAGGGGCGGAAGGAAGGAGTTGCGGCCGGTGCTGGCGAGTTAAAGATCGGCACTGGCCGCTGCACGCGTTCAATCCGGTAGCTTGTGTACCAGCTTTCCCAGTTATGGCTGGTGATTCCGTTTCGACTGGAAGACGGATGCTTCTGCTCACCGGACACAATGGTGACTTTCACCAATCCGGTCTCGCCAACTTTCAACACTCCCGCATGAACTGCGGCCGTCGCCAGCGATGAGTCATCGGTATAGACATCAGTGCCGAAAACGGTGCCGCTGTTGGAGCCGGTCACCAGAAACACAAACGTCTGTCCCACCCGCTCGCGGTATTCTATCAGGTCACCGGGATCAGGTTTGCCCGTGGGCTCAATGGTGACTTGATACTTCAGGTTCTGCTTCGGACCAGACACAACGGCAACGCTGCGCTCCCAACGCGAATATGGACGCGCTTCGACTCCATTGCGGGACGAACCGGCGTAATCCGACTGCCCTTCCACGATCCTGAAGGTGACCATGCCGGTTTGGCCGGGGTCGATCACTCCCGCATGCACAGCAGCAGCGGCGAGGTTCGAATCGTCCGTGTAAGGACCTGTTCCCCAGACGTATCCGCTAGTGCCACCCGTGAGGTTGAAGGACAGCGTGTCACCAATTCGGCCTACGCCATACAGGGTCTCCGGAGCCGGGGCGGAAGATGTTAGCGGTTGCGAATAGACGTTTGCCCCGAAGCGGAAGCTACCTCCCCAATTGGGGTACGAGGATGTTGTGATGCCATTGCGGGTCGACCCAGAATAGGCGTTCTGGCCTTCGACGATCGTGACAGTCACCGAGCGAATCTCACCGACTTTGAGCAGACCGGCATGCACCGCGGCAGTGCCGACGTCTGAGTCGTCCGTATAAATGTCGCTGCCCCACACGATGCCTGAGTTGGAGCCCTTCACGCGGAATGTCAGTGCCTTCCCGATCTGGCCACGGAACTGATACAGCTCAGGAGCCCTAGAACTCTGCGCCGCAGTGGCAGCTTCCAAAGCTCGAATGCGATCGCGAATGGCGACTGCATGATCGAGATCACCGGCCCTGGTATAGCGATCCTGCAGAGCCTTCAGTTGCGGCAGTACTTCGGAGCGAGCGGCTTCGACTTCGGCAGCAGCGCGAGCCTGGATCGCGGCCTCACGCTCTTGAAGCTGATTAACAATCTGCTGAGCGTCGGGCGGCAGCGGTTCGGCAGGTCTCGGCGGTGCTCCTCGACGGCCAGTCCATTCGGTCGCGGGTTCACTCAGTCGGGCGGAAACTCCCGGCGCGGACCCAGGTCCGGAATATGGCCCCGAACCAAACGTTTGCGCTGCGACCGGAGAAGCGAGTGAACACAGGGCACCCACGAGTAAAAGCCATGACAACCACGCACGTTTCATGATTCGATCTCCGAGCGTTGAGAGCTGAGCGGCGTCGAGCATCCAAATGCTCACCGGGATCAGCGAAGCGTTTCAGTAGAGCCCGTCCGGCGGAGCCTTCAAGTCGATACGACGCAGCGTTTCACGCCGGATTTGCCATCGCAACAGAATTCGTTGCCAAAACCCAGCTTGTTGCCAGCCTCGCGGTACTCCGCTTGGACCTCGCGAGAGGCGACACGGGCTTGAGCCCTCCAGGCTTGCCCGTAACCGTCCGCCACAAACCAGTGCTGCATCATGTTACCCCGACGAACGCACAACGACCGAACGGAATTCTTACAAGTCTTATCCGCAGAAGGTTAAGAAATCCTGAAACGCGTGTCCGGTCCAGTGCATTCGGTGGATGCTCCACTGCTCGATGATCGTTCTGATCGCGGAGCGATCAGCGACTCTCCTGCTGCTTCATGCGTTGAGCGGCCTTCACCATGTCGACGAACTCGGACTTGCGACCGGTGGGGTCGTCGCCTTTCGCCCCTGCGGCGGTTTCGGCGATGTCGTCCAGCGTCCACGTGCCGACATGCTTCGAATGCTTCAGGTGCATTGCGAAGTTCGCGACCGACGCCGCCCACAAAAGATCACGATTCGGGGCCACATCCTTCTTGCCTGCGATGTCGTCAACCACATAGTCCTCCGTGCGTACGCTGGCCTCAGCGTTCGGTTGCTTGTAACGCAATTTCACGGTGAAGAGGTCGTCGGCCACCTCCGCTGGCAGCTTGGACTTAGCCTCGGCCAGAGCGTCTTCGGCCTGCTTCTTCTTCACGGCCACATATTTCAGGTCGTCCACCTTCCCTGACTTGGGCCATTGGCCGACCGGGACGATTTCATAAAGCGCGGTTACGGTATGACCAGCTCCGATTTCGCCCGCGTCCTTGGTGTCATCGTTGAAGTCCTGAGCCGCCAGTGCCCGGTTCTCATACCCAATCAGCCGATAAGCACCGACCGTGACCGGATTGAATTCCACCTGCAGCTTCACATCTTTGGCGACGGTATACAGCGTACCAACCATTTCTTCATTGAAGACCTTACGGGCTTCGTTCAGGTCGTCGATGTAGCCGTAGTGACCATTACCCTTGTCCGCGAGCTTTTCGAGTTTCGAGTCCTTCAGGTTACCCATACCGAAGCCGAAAACGCTCAGGAACACGCCGCTGTTGGATTCCGACTGAATCAGCTTCACCAACTCATCATCACTGCTGATACCGACATTGAAATCGCCGTCGGTGCAGAGAATGACACGGTTCTCTCCTTCCTTGTTGAAGTGCTGCCGTGCCTGCTCATAGGCCAACCTGATCCCCGACGCTCCATTGGTGGAACCACCCGCATGCAGACCGTCGATCACCTGCATGATCTGCAACTGATCAGAGCCCTTGGTGCCTGGCAGCTTCACTCCCGCATCACCGGCATAGGTCACGATGGCGATGTGATCCTTCTCGCTCATCTCTTCGACGAGCAACGTCAGACCACGCTTTACCAGCGGCAGCTTGTTGGCGGGCTGCATCGATCCGGAAACGTCGATCAGGAACACCAGATTGGTCGGCGGACGCTTGGATTTATCAATATCCTTGGCTTTCAGGCCAACGCGAGCCAGGTAGTTCTCCTTCTGCCACGGGCACGGCGCAACATCTGCCGTTACCGAGAACGCTTCATCGCCCGTCGGTTGCTTGTAGTCATACCGGAAGTAGTTGATGAACTCTTCAACGCGGACTGAAGCCGGTGGCGGCAACTGACCCTGAGTCAGGAAGCGACGAGCGTTCGCATACGAAGCCGAATCCACATCGATTGAGAACGTCGACAGCGGTGCGTCAACGGGAACGGAGAATTCGTTCTCTGCTACTACTTCATAGCTTTCGGCGGTCGAGAGCTTGTCAGCCTGCGGAGCTTTCTCGGCTCCGAACTTGGCCTCGCGACCCTTCTGCAAGGAGTCGAGTGCCCGGAAGTAGCGATCTTTAGATTCTTCCTGCTTCTTGCGATCCAGTTCCGCCAGCAGACGCGTTTCAGCCTCCCCTTCCTTCGATTCTTTAGCCTTCGGCTCCAATTGAGACTTAGCTCTTTCTGGCAGAGGCTCGCCGGGTTGCCCAGCCTTCGGCTTCTCTTCGCTTCTTTCCATCACGACCGAGAGCCTGGTCGGTGGTCCCGAAACCGGTTGATCTTCCGCTTTGGAATTCAGCTTCCGAAGTTGCTCAACGGTCTTGTCGGCAGGGCCACTGTCTTTTGCCGGGGCCGCTCCCCGGAGTGCGACAGCCCCGTCTCGACGATCCGCAGTCGAGGGAGCCGAACTGTCGCCCTTTTTCTGGCGTGCCTCGTCCAGCTTCTCACGAGAGGCGACCTTACCGCCAGCGCCAGGTGTCGCGGCGGTTGGAGCGGGACGCATGCCGGCTGGCTCTGCGACGGGGGCCGCAGGCGCTGTGGTCGCTGAGGTTACCGGCACTCCACCAAGTGTTGAATTCGTCCTCGCGGAACTCTGCGATTCCGTGCTGGCCATCCGCCGACGTGTGACCAGACTGGCATCCCCCAATCTGCCTTCCTGTGACTGCGATTGTGCAAGCTGCTTTACCGAGGAACTTGCCGCATCTACGGGCCGATTTACGGCTGGTCGACCTGACTCATCAACGATCGACTCTCGCGTCAATCCCTCCGTATCACCCCGCCCTGCACGCGACGACAGCACCGAAGCTCCGGCAGCCGATTCGTTCAGCGCCACCAGTTTGTCGACTTCTGCTGATGCCGATTCCGGAACAGCCAGTCCATGCAGTCTTGTTCGAGAAGGCTCGCGAGCCTGCTGCACCGCAGGCAACATGATGGCCACGGCCAGAGCACTCGCCGCAAGCGAGCCACCCACGGCCAGCCACGCTCGGGGACTCGGCGCGGCGGCAATACCGGCTGCTCGCAAGTCGGGATGAACTACTGCTGCGGCAGCTCCCGCAGCCTGGGCGGCAATGTGTTGCTCCAGCTTCTGACGCTGCTCGGCGGTCAGTTCCGGAATTGGTTCGGCGGCCAATTGCGTCTGCAGCAGGCCGACCGTCTCCTGGATCTCAGCCAGCTCGGCACGAGCTTCGGCGGAATCAGCCAGCAGTTGGTCGATCTCAGCTCGTTCAGCAGCGTCCAGCTCGCCGAGGGCATAAGCCGTCAGCCGCGTGTCATTCGGGTCGAAGGCGATCATGGATAAAACTCCTGCATTGAGGAGAGATGGATGGGAGAGAATGCAGCGACAAGTCATTCGTCAGCAGAACGCGAGTCTTTAGAGTCATCTCAATGAACGGCGGGTTCGACGCGCCCGTCGGCACTCAGCAACTCACGCAGCCGCTTGATGCCGACATGCAGCAGGAACCCGACGTTGGTGACGGTCAGCCCCGTCACGTCGGAGATCTCGCGGTAGGTCAGTTCGTTCTGAAACTTCAGACGAATCACTTCCTGTTGATTGATCGGCAGGCGATCAACCAGTCGCAGGACTTTGGCGGCGGCTTCGCGGGCTTCCAGCGCGTCGTGCGGGCTGTCAATACGCGGGGCTGTCCGCTGGTCGAGGTCAGTCGCGGTGCTCATGCGCCGCTCCTTTCTTTGAACGTCTAGTGCTCGATTTCGACAAACCGTGAACAGCCATTGCGACAGATGTCCGTCGATGGCGCCGCGGTCTTCCTTGCAGAGCTTCAGAAAGGTTTCTTGCACGACGTCACGTGCCGTTTCGAGATCGCCGGTCATCCGCTGCGCATAGCGCAGCAGCGGTCCTTCAAAACGAATCAACGCCGCACGAACCCATTCGGCATGGGTGGAATTACCGTTGATCATCCTCGTCCCCGGGTATTCAGGATGCGTCAGTGCCAGAATGACGCTCAACCGGAACGAGTCTTAGAGAAAAACCGCAGAAACCCGTAACCAACCCAATCAAAAGCGGTTTTGTTTCCCACCAGGGCAACCGTCACCAGCACCTTGCGTCCCCCAGGTCCTTTCCGTCTCTTCCCGCTAATTTCCCGTTTCGGCAGCCGATCAGCGAATCCCCCAGCAGATCGACCGGGTAACCCTTTCCGACAGTTGTTGTGGCTGAAAACTCTCCGGGAGGTGCCATGCGCGTTTTTACCATCTTATGCAGCGTGCCCTTGCTGCTGGCTCTGATCGGGGTCTTGAACGCCGAGGACCAACCTGCGGCCAAACGGGAACTGGCCGTGACCCTGCTGGAGAAACCGATTTACCTGGACCAGATCACGCCTTCCGAAGCCGCCACCAAGGAGAAAGAACTCTCCAAACCAGACTATGAACGCTGGTTGCGGGCATGTCGCGCCAACTTCCTTCTTATGAACGTCTCAGGCCGCGTGATGAAGGACTACACGGTGCGCGAAAAGCTCAGTCCCTCGGACGAGGAGATCATCGCCCTTGTTAAGAAAGCATCCGAGAGGTCGCCGGACTACGAAGCCACCGATAAAGAGGCGCAAAGGCGACTGGCGATACAGCGGGTCTGGCTATGGGGAGCGTCGTGCGATTGGAGAACCGCGAAGGCGCTGCACGCCAAATACGGCGGCCGAGTCGGCATCAGCTCCTTTGGTGCCTGCACAGCTTTTGAAGGACGCAACGCGGTCCTCAAGGAATACGCGAAACGCGGTGACCTGAAGTTTCACGACGCCGATCTGGAGCGTGCCTTCTGGGAGAAGACTCGGGACGAGAAGTTCTCTGACGTCATCCTGCAGCCCGATCGCGTTGCTCAGCACTTCGCCATCCCACCGTGGGAACGCTGGCCGGACCCTCCGGTCAAGCCGGACAGTGAGAAAACCAAAGGCGAACCCAAGCCATCGCCACAGTGACATTACGGGCCACGGCAACGATCCGAGCTTGATTCAGAGCGACTCGATCGCCGTCCCTCGCCTCGGTCCGTCCGGGGAGAGGGCCCGTGGTGGAGGTAGTCTGTACCGTTGATGCTTCTCGCTCGACGATAAGACACCCGACGAACTGACCAATTCGGCATCTCGGATCATCGAGCGTCAGACTGCTTATTGGGCCTATCGGACCAACCAGACGCCGGGGTGCGCGTTCGTAACCTTGTCCAATTGGCACGTTGCCAAACGGCAGCATGTTGCCAATTTCGGTACGAGACGAGCGATCGTGTTGAGCGAAAGCAAAGTTCCGGTTTTGCCGATCACGACCGGAGAGTTTTTGCGTTCGGGTCGCAACGGCGGTGTATATGCCACGGGTGCAGGAGCGCCTTCAGAGCAGGCTTGGACGCTCGGCGCTATTCCTGAGCTGTTTAAGGTGCAACTTGACAGCTCAGTCATCTCCCGCGGGTAGGCCCGAGATTCACTATGACGCAGCCGTCCGTTCCTCAGTTGCCGGTCCCGAAGTCCATCCCTCCGGTTCGCCAGATTCTGGTGGTTGAACCGGTGCAGCAGCATCTGGGCCTGCATGCCGTGCTGTTGCCTCCGGGATCACAATGCACCATCGGTTCGTCCAAGGCCTGCACGCTGACCGTGCGTGCTCAGGGCGTTCTGCCTCAGCATGTGCTGATCGTGTCCGAAGCCAATCGCACGGTCCTGAAGGAGTTCGGCGAGCACACGTGGCTCAACGACCGTCCGCTGAAGGCGGCCATCGAACTGATGGAGAACGACCGCATTGCCATTGGCCCCGCCGAGTTCCGCGTTCGCCCCGCGCGGATCGAGGAACTGGAATCGGCACTGCCCATCGACCAGTTAGGTACGTCGAATGCGGCCAACGGAACACCTCATGATCTGCTGCGTCAACGAGAAGAGCTGACGCAAACTCAAAACTTCCTCGCCGCGGAAGCAGCCAAGCTGCAGCATCGCGAGCAGGGATTGCAGGCTCGAGAAGCGGAACTCAATGACCGCTTTGAAGAACTTGATTCCAAGCTGAAGCAACTGACGACGTCCGATGTCGATCCGGCCACAATCGCTGCCCGCGAACTGGACGCACGAGTGCAGGCCCTGATTGATGGTTCGTCAGACTTTGATGAACAACGGCTGGAGTTGGAACGAGCCAAGGCGCAGTTCGAGCAACACCAGCAAGCGGTGCGGCAGCGCGAACAAGAGGTCGAGGAACGTCAGGCGCAGATCGCGAACAGTGAGCAGCAACTGGAGCAGAAACGCCAGGAGTTCGCTCAGCGCGAGGCTGAAGTCAATCAGTTCCGTCAGCAGTTCACCGAGCAACAAGCTACTATTGAGACGCGACGTCGCGATCTGGAACAGCGTCAGCAGGAGATCGAAAAGCAACGGCAATTGCTGGAGCAACTGCGTTCGCAGGTAGCGCAGGGAGGCGGATCATGGGGACCGCGCGAGCAGGCATCGGCCAAGCTCTTGCTGGAGGCTGAACGCTCAGAATTGAAGCTGCTGCGCGATCAGTTGGAGCGGCAGCGCGGCGAGTTCGAAAAGCGGCAACTGGAATTTGAAGGTCGCGCGGAGTTCATTCGCCGCACACAGCAAACAGCGGCATCACGGACGGCGGATCTCGAGGCCCGCGAACGCAAGATCGCGAATCAGGAAACCGAACTGGCTTCCCGGCAGCGAGACCTTGAAGAACGTCGACGCAAGCTGTCTGAGCAGGCTGTGTCGGTCGACGCAGACGGCCCGGATCACGCCGAACGCGAGGAACAACTGCGACGTCTGGCAGACTCGTTGCGTGAGCGTGAGCAAGCCCTGCGTGACCAAGTCGATCGTTACAACAAAGACATCACTCAGTGGCAAACGGAACTGGAATCTCAGCGTTCGTTGCTCGACGCACGCCTGACGGAAGCCGCTCGCAAGGAAGAGTTCATCGCGACACGCACCCGCGAGATCGCCGAACGCGAGCGGCACTTGATGTCCGAACTCAGCAAGGTCGAACGCCGTACGGTCGACACCAGCGAGCACGAACGCTGGGTGCTGGAGCAAACTGCCAAGCTGCAGGAGCAGCGTGACGAACTCAACAACCGGCAAGCTCAACTGCAGAAGTTGCAGGACGAGATCGACGCCAGCCGTGAGCACTTTGAGACGACTCAAACGGATGTCGCGCGGCGCGAAGCGGAGATCATCGCGCGTGCCGAGACTCTGGATGCTCAACAGCAGCAACTCGAGCGCACGATCGTGGCGCGGGAGGAGGATGTCGCCGGACGACAGCGCGATCTGGATCAGCAATACGACACCGCGCGTCTGAAGATCGCTCAAGCTGAAGAACTGGAACGCTCGCTGTCCGCGCAACGCGCCGAGTTTGAACGTCTCAAGAGAACCTGGGACACGCAGCAACAGCTTGACGCGCAACAACTCAGCAGCCGCTCGGCAACGCTCACCGCGGAACTGGAACAACAGCGACTGGCGCTGGAAGCTAAAGAACGCGAACTCTCCGGACAGGACCAAACGCTGGCCGAGCTGCGACGAGAGAACGAAACGCTGGCGCAGAAACTCCGCACGGAAGTTGAAGAACTTAACCGGCAGCGCGAGTACGTCGAAGAACTCTCGCGTACAACAAAGATGAACTCGTCGGAGCTGTCCGCAGCACAGCAGAAGCTCGCGAGTGACGAGGTGCGTCTGTCCGACGACCGCGCGGCGTTCAATCAGGAACAGAGCGACATCCTGAACCGCATCGCGCGTTTCGCCGCCGAACGGCATGCGTTTGAAGCAGAGAAGATTGAGATCGCTCAGGAACGCGCGCAGGTCGAAGAACTCCGTCAGCGGCTCAGCACGTCCGAGACACTTTACGGTCAGCAGCAGCGCGAACTCGCGGCGCGACTGGAATCCAGTCGATCGGAACAAGAGGCACTCGCCGCGCTGCGTCAGGAACTTGCACAAGCCCGGCAGAAAATTGAACTCGACCAGACCGCGCTGGCTCAGCAGGAAATGCAGATCGAGCATGAGCGTGAAGAACTGGACCGCCAACAAAAAATCTTTGAGCAACGGCTGAGCGAGATTAATTCGGATCGCGGCAAGCTCGATGAGAAGTCGCATGCCTATGCGTCCGCGCAGCATGCACTCGATGACTATCACGCCTCCTTGAAAGCTGACCGCGAGCGGCTCGAACGCGACCGCAAGAAGTTCAACGAACTGCAGGCCGAATCGCGCCGTCGCGAAGCTGAGTTTGAAACACAGCGAGTGGAGATCGAAGAAGAACGTCGACGGCTGGAGACCGATCAGTCCGGCATTGACGCATCACGCAAGGCCTTCGAGGTTGAACGTGTCAACCTGCAGCAGGAACTGAACGAGCTGCGTGCTGCTCAGGCTCGCCTGCAGACCGATCGCGACGCAGTGACAGCGGACCGCGCAGATATCGACACAATGCTCGAAGATTTGCACAGCCGCCAACTGCACCTGGAGCAGCACGAAGCCGAATGGACGACGCGGCAAGCGGAGTTCGTGCAGCAGCAACAGCGGCTGGAACTCGATCAGCAGGTGATCTACAGCCTGCAGTCGGAGATCGATGAGGCTCGCGAGGCACTGAGTGTTCGCGAAGCAGAACTGACCGGCGAACGAACTCAACTCGCAACCGACCGCCAGCATTGTGCGGCCGAAACGGCTCGTCTGGATGAACTCGATCAGCAGCTCGTGGCGTTGAAGGCCGAGACCGATATGGGCTGGGCCGAACTCAATGCCAGCCGGGCGGTCTTTGAAGCCGATCAACTGCGAGTCGCGGAAGAACTCGCCGTACAACGCCAGCAGATCGCGGATGAGTTGGCACGAGTCAACGCAGCGAAGGCCGACGTTGAGGCCGAACGCGAGCGTCTCGACACCGAACATTCGGCGAACGTCGCCGCATTGGAATCACGCGAGCAGTCGCTGCAGCTCGGGCAGGAGGAGCTAACCTCAGCGCAGCAGGATCTGGCTTGGAAGCTGAGTGACTGGGAACGCGACCGCGCGGAACTCGATCTGGCGCTGTCCGAGCATGAGAAGGCCCAGGAACTCCTCATCACCGAACGCGATCAGTTAACCACCAATCGCACACAGCTCGAAGAAGATCGCAAAGCCTTCGATGAACAAGCTGCCGACCTGGCTAATCAGCAAGAACAACTGGCTACAGATCAGGCGGAACTCAGCGCGCAGCAGTTGGCGTTTGAAACACAGATCGCTCATGTAGAAGCCACGAAGAAGCAGCTTGAAGTCGAAGCCGCGCAGCTTGCAGCTCGCGAAGCGGAGCTGAAGCTTGAGAAAGCCAAACTGCAGGCGAATCAGCATGAGCTGAAAGTCGCTCGCGAGGAACTGGATCTGCGCGAAGCACAGTTCGCCGCGGAACTGCAGAGGCTGGAAGCTCAACGAGACTATCTGGAGCAGAAGGAACGCGAGATCGAGCAGACGCGCGAGCTGATCAACTCGGAACTGCTCGCGGCCGAACAGGAGCGCGAAGAGGCGAAGCAACAGCGGCAGACTCTAGCCGAGCAGCAGTCAGTGCTCGAAAGCGAGCGGGCGGATGTCTCAACCGAACGGGCGCGCCTGGCACTGGAGCAAGCCAAAGTCGAATCACAGCACGCCAGAATCGAGGCTGAGAAGACACGCATTGAATCCGACCTGGCTCGCGTTACCACTGAAAAGGCAGAGGTCAGCGCCGACCGCCAGCATGTCGAAGCCTTGAAGAAGAAACTGCAACTGCTCGAAACGCAGTTGGACGACGCGAAGTCCACTCTGTATTCGGATCGCGAGGCGTTGCACGCCCGTGTGGAAGATCTTCAGAAGGAGCATGCCGAGCTGCGCGACGAACGGTTCAAGGTCGAATCAAGCAAGGTGGAACTCGCCGATCAGAAAGCCGACTTTGCCGTCCGTGAAAAGGAACTGGCTGATCGTCTCGAACAGTCGCTCGCCGAGCTACGTTTCGAACGCAAATCACGAGACAAAGAACGGCTGCGAGCCAGTGAACTCGAGCAGCAGATCATGGTTGGCGAAGGCGACCCGAACGAAGCGCAGGCCGAACTGATCTCTCGAGTGGAGCGGGCTCTCGCCGAGTTGGAACAAGAACGTGTGCAGCGCGACGACGACCGTCATCGACTGGTCAGCATGGAGCAGACCGTTGCCGCGCAGCAGGCGGAATTGGAGCAATCGCGCGTGCAGATGGCACACGAAGCGGAGCAACTGCATTCATACCGTCTGGGCGTTTCGGAGCGTGAAGATCAACTGGCTGCGATGGAAATGAAGCTGACGCAGAAGGAGATGGAACTCCAACGCGTCCGTGAAACGCTCGACCTGGAACATCAATCGCTGCAATCCGAAGTCGATCAACTCGGCAGCGGCCGCGCTCGATTGCGAACGGACTGGGAACGGCTCGACAGCGAGCGCGACAAGCTAGTCTCTCAGAACCTGGACGTCAGTCGGCAGGCGAGTGATCTCGCCACACGACTCGAACGTGCTATCACCGAATTGCAGTCTGAGCGGCAGGCACGGGACGGTGATCGTCAGCGACTGCGTGAGTATGAGTCGCGGTTCGCAGATGGATCATCGGAAGCTGACTACGTCCGTCACCAGGTCGCTGCTGAGAAGCGCCGTCTGGCCGATGTCGAACGCAAGCTGGCTCGCAAGGAACTGGAGATCAAGGGGGCGACGAAGTCACTGGAAGTCAATCGCGAAGGTCTCAATGCACAGCTTTCCGTGTTGACTAACAAGATCGAGCGGCTGCTGATGGAGCGCAATGAACTCGATACTCGCCGCGCCATGCTGTCGTCCGGAGTGACCGGCACCGACGATGAATCACTCAAGGCACGTCTGGAACTGGCCACCGAAGAGCTGTCGTTTGAACAACGGGCACGGCAGGTCGAACGTCAGCAACTCGGTGCGATCATGCAGCAGTTCGGGCGGGTACGCGAGCAGCTCAACCGCGAGCAGGCCAAGTTGATGGCCACGCTGCAAGGACTGTCGACCGACGAACTGGCTGACGTCATCGCCGACGAACTCGACCCCGACCAGATCCTGGAAGAAGAAGGCCGCGAGGGCCTGGAGAACCGCGTCGAAGAACTGGAAGCGGAAGTTGAGAATCTGCGGCACGAACGCGAGGAGATCGCTCATCAACGTGCTGAAACCGAGCACACGTTGCAGGAACTGGAACGCGAAACCGTAAAGGTCGTCGCCGACGATTTCGCGAAGGCCGAAGCCAGCGAGCAGGCAAGATTGGACGATGATCAGGCTGCGGCTGCAGATGTCGTGATTGAAACCGAAGCGGTTTCCGCGAACGCAGATGACGATGAGCCGCGCGGCTTCTTCGGTCGCAAGAAGAAAAAGAAGAAGCAGGAAAACGCTCAATCCCCCGTATCCGTCGCCGAACTCGCTGACGTCGCGAAGGAAGCTGGCGAAGACGAGACCTCACAGCAGGCTGCTTTCAGATCGCTGCTGGCATCTGTCTTCGGCATCAACAAGAAGCTGGACGAACACATTACAGCCGAGGAGCAGGCGAAGCTGACGGCGGAAGCGGAAGCTTTGGAGCAAGCAGCTCTTGAACCGCATTCGATCGAAGAACCGGTCGAAGACCAGCAACCGGCCTGGGCGAAGGACATTGCTCCTCAAGGCCCGGAGGTGGACCGAGCCAGCTTGCGGATGGAAACTCAACCGACACCTGAGGAACGTGACGCGCGACGCGAAAAGAGCCACGAACTGGCGCAGCGCATGGCGATGACATCGTTGCGTGAAGTTGCGAATCAGTCGGCCAGAAATGCCCTCGCTGAGCACACTCAACGCAAGCTGCGCAGCAAGATGTGGATCGATGGTACGCTGGGCTGCATCGCGCTGGGCATGGGTGGCGCTTATCTCAACCGTGAGATCAGCGAACAGATCTCCTGGCAGACTTATGGATGGATCGCGATTGTGGTGGGTGCTGTGGCCATCATCGAAATGGTTCGCACATTCATCCGCTGGCAACGCAGCCGATCACTCAAGCGATCCAGCAAGCGGTCTGCCCGCAATCTGGAAAGCCGCTATGAGCGCTACACTCATCAGGAAGAGGCCGCCGGACGCATGAATCGTCCTGCTCAACCGGTGAGCTCACGCAAATAAGGTCAATAAAAAAGAGGACGGCTTCTACAGCCGTCCTCTTCGCTCGTACCAGGCCATAAAGGCTGACAATGAACTCGCGAGTTCTGCTTCCCTCGCCGTCGCCTATTCTCACATTGCCTAATAATTACTGCCGATAATCTTGCCGTCATTGCGGCTGCCCAGATTCTGATAAATATCCATCAGGACGTTCTCCGAAATGAACCTCACTGAGCCGTCTCCCAGAGCAAACTGGCAGCCACCAGCATGATGACTGCTGAAGCCGCCGACGAATCGCGGGTTCTTGAACGGCTCGGGTAGAGTTTGAGGCTGTTGATTTTGGGCGCGGTACAAGCCGTTTGGCTGCGTTCCCGTATTACGCAGCGTCGAACGCGTGCCTGCGTACCACGGCTGCTCTTCCGAGTGATTGCGCTTCTCGCCAATGAAGACCGTGTTCGTTGCACCGTCCTGTACGTCGCGCATCGTCACACGGCTGTTGAGAAACAGCACGCCGTTGTTGTTCGCATCGATCGCGGTCTCAACGCCGTTATGACATCCCGCGAAACTGCTGAAGTTCGTCTTCTCGCCGTATCCGCCGCCGACTGGATCCGTCGGGCAGCTATAAGTCATGATATGCACATTCTTGATGACTTCAGCCTGCTCGTAGACTCCCTTAGTAAAGTCGAAAGTCTTGAACAGGGCCTGTTGATCCATAAACGGCAGAATCTGTACCGTCCATGAAACGTGATAGCCTTTGGGCTCTGAATCAATCGGTCCGGTGGGATTCACAACGCCTGGCGGCAAACTTTCAAATGCCATTTCATAATTCAGCATCGCCAAGGCGATCTGGCAGAGGTTGTTCTTGCAGTTCGTGCGACGTGCGGCCTCACGCGCCTGCTGCACCGCCGGAAGTAACAAGGCGATCAGCACCGCGATAATGGCGATCACCACCAGAAGTTCGATGAGCGTAAACCCGCTTCGCTGCGGGGCTGATGACAATCTGAGCTTTTGCATAACATCACTCCCAAAAGAAGGTGCCAGTGTACTGTGAAATCGACAGGCTTCGCCGTGCCCGTCAACCGGTTCGAATTGAATTTGCACTCAGTTGGTGTCAACCGTTGCTGTTCTTGAAAGCTGAGCGACCAGTTCGCCAGCTTCCTGATACTCGAGATGAATCTGCAGTTGTCGCCGCGACGTCGGTTCGGTCGCTTTCGTGGCTGTGATCACTATTTTGGCGGTCGAATTGCCGCCGAGATCGTCAGCGGTCAGGGACCAGGTTTCTCCTGCATAGTCGGGTTGCCCACTCAGCTTCGCAGCCGCTCGCTGCAGAGCCGACTGTGCCAGCCAGTCCACCTGCAGTCGGATCGCGTCTGCTCGAACGATACTTCGCTGCCAATCCAGTGACTTCACGAGCATGGCGGCAGCCATGCCGAACAACGCCAGGCTGAGCATGGATAGAATCAATGCGTATCCAGCACGGCGAGAGCGAGGTTGTTTAGCGGGAATCGTACGCATAATACAGACTTTGATAATTAATTGCTCAAATTGAACGGAGTCAGGAAATACTTCGTCACGAGGCGTCGGCTGGTTTCTCAAACCGGCGAGTTGTGCCCACAGCGGCGTCGACGGTCGTCGGAGTCAGCACATGAAATCGGGCGTCAGCAACCGGATTCAGGGTCATCCGTACTCGAGACAAGCCGCTGGCCGGTGCCGACATAACCTCAAAATGAATCTCGACGTCAATCAATCGCGTGGTCTCGGGAACGCCAGCGTCAGTTGTCTGACCTTTGCGAGTGGTGCGAGTTAATCCCTGCGGCCCTGCCGCCCACGTAACAATCTCGTCACCGTTACGGAGCACGATCTCATGACCGGCATTGCCGACGAGTTTGGCCTCGGTTGCGACATGCGCATCGTTCCGAAATTCACGAGCCAACCGCGCTAAAACTGCGGACTGAGTAATCGAGGCACTGAGATTAACCTGCTGCCTGAACATTCGGAACAACGCCGTGCCTGCGATGGTCATCAGCATCGAGAACATCATCATGATCACGACGCATTGTACGAGCATGGAGCCGCGGCGGGTGTCACGCCGATTCACTGATCGCACGACATGAGGTGCTGTGGAGTAACAAGGATGTGTTTTCATTGCGGCCCCCTCAGCCAGGTTGTCAGTCGCACCGGTTCGGTCGGCTGACCGCTTAGGCTTGGCCATGAGATCGACAGTTGCACTTTTAGCAGGCCCTGCGCGTCGGCGACCGGCGTGGAAGTGGACTTCAAACTTGCATCCGGCAATCTTGCCTTAGCTGCGTCGGATAATTGCAACTTCTGCAATTCTTCTGAGGTGACCTGCGTAGCCGGACGGGCTGCCAGATCTTCCATCAGGTTGCTCAGTTCGAGACTGGCGACGCGTCGTAAGTCGGCGCTCCGGCGGGCGGTTTCAACTCGCCGAAGGGTCGGCACGAGTAATCCCAGCAAGCACCCCAACACCAGTAGTGCCACGAACAGTTCGACGAACGAAGCACCCGCTCGTCGATGTCTGAGCAGCGACTTGGGCGATGAGCGAGTTATAGAATTGCGAGTCATCACGATATGAGCCAGCTTCACAGGTTGGTGTATCAATTCGACCGATGATTCACGAAAGGTCGTTCAGAAGTTTCACCATAGGCAGGAACAACGGCACGACCACAAAGAAAACAATCACGCCGAGCATCAGAGTAGGAACTGGTTGCAGATATTCAAAAATCACCCGGACGCGATACTGAAAGCGCCGCTCCCGCAATGCCGCAAGTTCCCGGAGCGCCCAAGGCAAGTTGCCCACCTGGCTCGCGGAACGCACCAATTGCAAGTCGTTCAGTCCGAGCAAACCTTCGCTCTGCAGGACTTCCCAGCAGTCAGCCCCGGATTCCAGTTGATACTGAGCCTTTACCAACGCATTCCGCGTTGTCGGGCGAAAGTGATGATGACTCAATGCGGACAGCCCTTTTAAAAGCGATTGGCCGCTCGCAGTGGCCCTCGCCAGATGTCTGAGCACGTCAGGCCCATCCAGCATCGGGTAGAGCCATTTGAGCCAACGCGTTCGTAGATTCTTCCAACTCTGGCTGTCGGCCCGGACCAGTTCCATCATTACCCAGGTGAGTACCAGTACGACCGGTGCCGTGATGAAGCCGAAATTCGAAATTGCGTCGGAGACCTGAATGAGCCCTTGGGTCATCTTGGGCAGTTCAGTGCCGAATCCTGCAAAGATGGCTTTGAACTTCGGAATAATAAACACCATCAGGAATGTGCAAATCAGGGCGGCGATCCAGCCCGCCGCTGCGAAATAGATTGCGTTACCCGCCATGGGGCTTTGAGCCGAATCGGACACCAGATTGTCAGCCTGCTGCTTCGCGAGTTCCGGCAGTGTCTCGGCCAATGTGCCAGCCTCTTCCGCAACCAGGATCTCTGTCACCATCCACGGCGGCAGCACCGACCGCACATCTCTGAGCGCAGTGCCCAGCGAGAGACCGTCATCGAGTAATTTGGCAACTCGATACAAGCGGGTGGCATAAGTCGGCCCGCAAGCGTGAGCGTGTGCCCGCAATTCGTTCGCTAAGCTCCGGTTGTTGCGCATAGCTACGCTTAATAACCACAACAGCTGCGTAGGCCGCCGATGCCGGCCAACTCCAATCAGGAACGGCCACACCATGGCCGTCGCCAGCCCAATCAGAATGAGTAGCCAAGGCGCCACGATCCCAATCGGCACCAGTAAGATCAGGCCGCCAACCGCCAGCAGCACACGCAACGTTCGTCGGTCGCTGGCATCGCGAGCTGCGCTCTCCATGATTCGACCCGCATCAAAATCTGCAGTAGCGATCGCAATACGGTTCAGAGCCGCACTCATCACCAGGCTGACAATGCTCAGCACGCCGCACAATACAGCGACGATGATCTCATCTTCTGTGGCCCTGTTAAAACTAAGCATGGCCGTTATGGTCAGGACTCCGGACAACAGGCCGAGTGCCACATTGGCCACAACCAGTTTGCGAATGCGCCGCGCACACAGGCGATAATTGTCATGATACGCGGCACGGGACCAGTGCATCGCCAGCGTGAACGACCCGATCAGGGTTGCCACCATCAGGCAGGTTAGCAGGCAGAGTGTGATGAAGAGAGTTTCAGGCATCTCGTATTTCCAGATGCATCGGCAGTGTTATGCAACAATTGCCAGCCGCGCTACGTCGAAGTACTCACGAAAGATCATTCAGCAATTTGACCAGTGGCATGAATAGCGCCACTACCAGCAAAGCCACCGATCCACCCAGCACCAGGACGATCAGCGGTTCCATTCCCAAACCAGCCATGCGGGAATCGACCAGCGTTTGAGCAGCGAAATGCTCGCTGGCGACTCTTAAAGAGCCTGGTAGCATATTGTCCTGCCGACCGCAGATGAGTGCCTGCACAAAACTCGGTGACAGGCGGTACTGGAGACGAGCAGCCTCGACCAGCGAGATGCCCTGCTGCACATAGTCGCTCATGCGGTACGCAGAGGCGCGGACGTAACCATCGTTGACACCATCACCAGCCAGCCGCAACGCGGTCGGCAGTGGCAGGTCGTTTTCCACCATCATCGCCAGCAGTTGTGCGAACTCCGCATGCGAACGATTTCTCCACATCGTGCCGAAAATTGGCACCGCGTAGAGAAACAACGCTCCAGACTCCGACATCATGGCAGCTCGGAACAGGCGGGGTGTCATCAACACCAGCAGGACACCGAAAACCAGTGACGCCGGCCACCACTGAAAGATCAGCTCTACAACTGAAGATGTGCGAATAAGCACATCGGTCAAGCCGGGCAGTTCCGTGCCAAAACCTCGAAAGATCTCGCGAAACAGGGGCACAATGTACCCCAGTAGAAACAGGAAGAGCAGACCTCCTGCAATGCCACCGCTCAGCGGATAAAGCAGCGAGGATTGCAGATTGCGGCTCATGCGATCGCGCATGCGAACAAATTCAGTATATTGGCCAAAACTGCGAGCCAAGTCTCCCGATTGGCGGCCTGCTCGCACCAACCCGGTGAGATAACTCGGCAGCAGCGACGACTGATTTGCAAAGGCCACGTCGAGATCCAGGCCCACGTCGAGATCCTGACTCATCGCCAGAAATGCCGTTCGGATTCGTTGGTTCGGCACTTCCTCGGCCAGAGCCCGCAAGCTCACGGAGAGAGGCAGCCCCGCAAGAATAATGTCACCGATCTGCCCGAGAACTTCCGACTGTTCCGCCTGCGAGAAACGAACATTCGAAGCTGTAGCCGTCGCTGGTTGCGTTTCTTCTTCTTGCCCTTGCGGTCGCTCAATCACGATCTCTTCGAGACCTCGTTCCGCCAGCAACTGTCTGGCTTCCGTCGGCGACGAAGCCTCAATCGACCCGTTGATGGGGCCGACGTCAGGAGCGACAGCGCTATAATTAAAAATGGGCATAGTAAGAGGCCGCGAGTAGCAGGAGATCAAAAGTTATCTAGGTCGGACAGGAGTGTCCGGCCTGCTTGTCATGACAGCCAGAATCACTACATCACCAGCAGCGGCTGAGCGACCTGATGGTATAATTCCCACACGGGAGCAAAGACGGTGAGTGAATAGATCAGCAGAGCAACGCCACCAATCCCGCAACTCAACAGAATCGGCAGTACCGAACGAGCAAACTCAACCTGCTGTTCAGCACGACGTTGATAAACCTCACTGGTTTGCCACATTGTCGGGCCGAGCGCGTGATGCCTCTCGCCCATCGCCATCATGGAGCGCATGAACGGGGGCATTACTTCGATATTCTGTACACAAACCGCGAGCGACTGGCCGCCACGAAGCAATTCCGACAGACGATTCGAGCCTCGCATCAGCGACGAGTTCCCGGTTGCGCAACTTGCCAGTACCACAGCTTCGTGCAGGGGTGTCTCGTGATTAACCAACACGCCCAGCAGTTTGGAGAACGTGGCGCGATCCAGATTGTCCATCGCAGATCGCATCCAGGGCAGCCAGGCGAAACGCCTGACCGAACGAGGTAGCAGCGATCCTGAAGCCACTTGGCGGTCGTTCGCTGAAAAGACAAACGAGAACAGTATAAACACCAGCCAGATTGAAAGCGGAGCAGCCCAGCTCCAGATCGCTATTGTATCTGTCAGCTCGCGCAACAGCAGAAAGATCGGCCCCGGTTCCGCACGTAGAGTGGTATAAAACCGCTCGATGATCTCGGGAATCCAGAACGCCATGAACGCCAGGAAGCAGCCATAAGCCAGAATCAGCACGATCATGGGATAGATCAGCGCCACCACTGAGCGGCGATGCAGTTCCAACATGGTCCGACCCAGAACGGACAGCATCTCCAGAGCCTGAGGCAGTCGGCCGACTCGCAGTCCCGCTTCCACAATCGCGGTGTACACGTTCGGCAGGTGATCGCCCTCCTGACGCAAAGCCTGCTCCAGCGAGACTCCAGCGGCGACTCGTTCCTGCAGACGTTGCGACAGCCGCGAGATGCCGCCCAACGTGCTGTCTGCGATCTGCCTCAGCCCCAAGTCAAGCGGCAGGCCAGCCCGCACCACTCCCGCCAGTTCGTCGTTGAACGCGAGCAGCGCTTCCAGTTTCAGCGGTGAGCGATTCTGAGTGGCCATAATCCTGTTCTCACGCGACGAGCAGCGCGGTTGACACCCGGCTGCCGAATTAATCGGAGCCGAAACTCCGTTTACTTCCCGAATCCCAACACGCGACGCACTTCCGCCGGACTGGTCAACCCGTCGTTGACGGCATCGCAAGCACCTTGCCAGCGCGTCTTCATTCCGGCCGCGACCGCCAGCGACTCCAGCTCATCCGCCGC
This sequence comes from Planctomycetaceae bacterium, assembly GCA_021732995.1. Lineage (GTDB taxonomy): Bacteria > Planctomycetota > Planctomycetia > Planctomycetales > Planctomycetaceae > AM-0621. The sequence continues at coordinate 32,209 of JAKFWA010000067.1, forward strand.
ACCGCGCGACAGAATTGCCTTGCCGAGATCGCTGTTGTCGGTTCGCAAAAACTCAGCCAGCAACGCCCGCCCAAGATAGCCGGTGCCACGACAGGCATCACAGCCTTCGGGTGTTCGCCAGTGATTGACATTCAGCCCCAACTTCGCAGCGATGTCGTGGGATTCTAAAGAGCACCGGCACAGCCGCCTCACAAGCCGCTGACTGACAATGCCCAGCAATCCGGTGCGTAACAAGTACGGTTCAATGCCCATGTCGGAGAGTCGACAGATCGCTCCCGCAGCACTGCCCGCATGAAATGTTGTCAGCACCAGATGTCCCGTCAGAGCTGCCTGAAACACCGTTTCAGCCGTCTGACGATCACGAATCTCACCAACCAGAATGACCTCCGGATCTTGCCGCATCAGCGACTTCAACCCGGTGGCGTAATCGAAGCCCGCGACAGGGTTGATCTGCGATTGAGCAACACCCGGCACAACAGCTTCAATCGGGTCTTCCAGGCTTACTAGACTCCGCTGCGCCCCAAACTTGTCTACCAATTCTCGCAGACAGGCATAAATCGTTGTCGTCTTGCCGCTACCCGCCGGTCCGCTGATCACTGTGACGCCGCCGCTTTCCAGCAGCAGGTCGCGTAGCCCTGATTGAATGTCGTTCGGCAGGCCCAGGTCGTGCAGATGTCGGTAGCTCCCCGAACCAACAAACAGGCGAATGACAGCCTTCTCACCAAACAGAGTGGGATAGGTACTCAGCCGCATCTCCACGCCGCCGACGCTGACACCTCGAATGCGACCTTCCTGCGGCGAGTCTGTGCGATACGTGAGCAGTTCAGCCAGTACCTTCAGCCGCGCGATGACGTTCGGGGCGATGTCCTTCGGCAGGCGGTCAATCGCATGCAGCACGCCGTCCACGCGCCACAGCATCTCCATGCCGGACTCGTCCGGGACCAGATGAACGTCACTGGAGCCGGCTTCGCGAGCGCTGGCCAGAATCGCGTCCACCAGTTCGACCGCAGTGGCCACTGCCGCCGCGCGACGCCGCTGCAAATCCGCGCGAAACTGGCCGGTGAGATCTAGAGGCATACCAACTTCTCAATTCAGCATCTTCGCTGCGACCGAACCACCCCCCAAGCGGAAACACCCTCGTTTGCCGCAGGTCTTGCCTCCAGAGATCCACTCACCGGGCGAATTTGTCTGACGATTCGCGAACAGCATCCAACATCAACCAGCGTAAACGAGACCGAACAAATCCCTCCCGACGACGGGCATCTTGATGGTTTGCCGCCAACCGGTGAACAGCGGCTAGCCTAACGCGCTTTTCAAGCCATCTTTGAGCAGGTGATTCTGCGTTCTGTACTCGGGGTCTGAATTGTCGCTTCGTCAAAAGATTACGCTCTCGCTTGCCGCGATGTGCGCCCTGTTCGCAGGTGTGACCTGCCTCGTTGCCGAGTTCGTCGTGCTCCCCAGCTTCGCCGAACTTGAGCAAGAGGAAGGTCAACGCGACCTCGTGCGCTGCACGGGAGCTATTCAGAGCGAACTTGAGTTCATCGGCAATCAGGCGTCCGACTGGGGCGCCTGGGACGAAGCCTATGAGTACGTCATCGATCGCAATCAGAAGTTCGTCGATGCGAACTTCACTCCGGAAGTTTTTGGCAACCTGCGGATCAACTTCATCTGCTTCGTTACTCAGAAAGGCGAAATCGCCTTCGAAGCCCTGCGTGACGAAGCCGAATTAACCGAGATCGACGCTCCAGACATCTTTCGCTTTGTCCGTAGGAACTGGCGCTCAATTGCAAACTTCAATTCTATCGACGGCGCCAGCTCGGGCCTCGTGATGACCAGCGTCGGACCGATGCTGCTCTCATCCCGCCCGATCATGACGTCCAAACGGGAACTGCCTCTGCGCGGCGCGATCGTAATGGGGCGTTTGCTGGACAAAGACCTGCTGGCTGAGTTCTCAAAACGCACCGCCATCCAGATTCAAAGCTGGCCGGCGAACAGTGCTGATCTCGGGCCGCACGAGCAACGAGCCCTGCAGCGGCTGATCTCCGGCGAGCAGAGTATCATCGAGCCATACGACAGCCAGGTGTTGCACGCCTACACGCTGCTGGATGATATCAACGGCGACTCCGGCTTGCTGGTGCGTTTGCAATGCAATCGTTCGCTGATGCAGGCGGGCAGCCGGATCGCATCGCTGGGCATGTTCTCCAATCTGGCGGGTGGCTTCTTCATTCTGCTGATGACCGGTCTGATTCTTCAGCAACTCGTGATTCGACCGCTGGTGAAGGTCACTCGTTATGCCGAGTACGTCGGTGTTGGCGATGCGACTCCCGCCGTGCTGGATGTTGTTCAGAGCGATGAGATTGGAAAACTCGCCAATGAACTGCGGGCGATGGTGCAACGACTGGGCGAATCGCGCAGCAAACTCAGCGCGGCTTGCGAGCAGGCCCAAGCGGCGAATCGGGCCAAGTCCGACTTCCTGGCGAACATGAGTCACGAGATCCGGACTCCGATGACCGCCATTCTCGGCTATTCCAGCATCCTTTATGAAGACGGCATTCACGACCTGCCGCGTGAGATCTTGCGTGAGGCTATCGATTCCATTCATCGCAACGGCGAGCACCTGCTCGGCGTCATCAACGATATTCTCGACCTGTCCAAGCTTGAGTCTGGGAACCTCACCGTTGAACCAACGGCGATCAATCCGACTCAGGTCGTGAACGAAGTGGTTGCGTCACTGAGTGACCGTGCCCTGGCGGGCCACATCAGCCTGTCGGTCTCGATTCAATCGAACGTGCCGCAGTCGATCGTCAGCGATCCCAACCGCCTGCGCCAGATTCTGATGAACCTGGTGGGCAACGCGATCAAGTTCACAGAACGTGGATCGGTGGTCGTTCGTATCTCCCTCAATACATCCCAGACCAACAACCCCCAGCTGCAGATCGAAGTGGTGGATACCGGCATCGGCATCCGCCAAGAGCAGTTGCCGCAGTTGTTCGCGCCCTTTGCTCAAGCCGATTCGTCAATGACGCGACGCTTCGGAGGCACGGGGCTCGGACTAACCATCTCACGCGAGCTGACGCATCTACTCAACGGAGAAATCTTAGTGGAGTCTCAGTTCGGTGTTGGCAGTACCTTCACCGTTCGTATTCCCGCGCCGCTGCCGCAGCAACAATCCGCCGCGCCCCGGCCAGTTGACGTTTCCACCGCGCCGCCCGTTCCCGCGACTCTCACAGACGAAGTTACCCGATTGAACACGCCTGCTCCGCGAGCCCTCGATCAGATTCGTGTGCTGCTCGTTGAAGACTGTGTCATCAATCAGAAGCTGATCGTCCATCTGCTTACGAAGGCGGGTGCGACAGTCACCGTTGTCAACGATGGACTGCAGGCAGTGGAACGGCTGTGTGTTGACTCCGACGCCAACCGCGAACTGCTTAGCTCCCCACCGTTTGATCTGGTGCTTACGGACCTGCAGATGCCCCGGATGGACGGCTACACCGCGACGCGGCTGTTGAAGACGAAGGGCCTGGCGATTCCCGTTATCGCGCTGTCCGCATCGTCGCTGACGGATGAACTTAAGCACCACGAAGCGGCCATCTGGGACGACAGTATCTCGAAGCCGATCAACCGCGCGGAACTCATTCAGACCTGCGTGCGGCATGCCTCGCTATCGCTGGCCGCCCACGCGTAAGAGTTGATCAATCCGGATGCGAAGGTTCCTCAAGCCCGACACTCTTGCCTGCCTCAGTTACTACTGCCGCCGGACATTTCTCCAGCGATCGCTACTCACGCCGCAGCTCAGGCGGCTGCCAGTCGGGATCGGGCGAGTTCACTCGATTCATCAGGTTCACAATCTCGCGAGTCAGTTCCGGAAGCCCCTTGCCGGTCACTGCTGAGAGCTTCAGCACTGGAAGCCCAGTTTCAGCAGCCAGCTTGTCAGCGACTTCATCCGCGTTGGGCAGTTCGCACTTGGTGACAACGATCAGTTCAGGCCGAGTTGCCAGCGTCTCGTTGTAGAGCCGCAGCTCTTCGCGGATCGAATGATAGTTGTGAACCGGGTCGGTCTCGTCCTGCGGTTCTGGCTCCACGAGGTGCAGAAACACTTTCGTGCGTTCCACGTGCTTCAAGAAGTCGTGCCCCAGCCCAACTCCCGCGTGAGCTCCCTCGATCAGCCCTGGAATGTCCGCGATCACAAACGCCTGATCGAAGCCCAGGCGGAACATGCCGAGGTTTGGGTACTTCGTCGTGAACGGGTACGACGCAATTTCCGGTGTCGCTCTGGTCAGGCGGCTGAGCAGAGTAGACTTGCCGGCATTCGGCTTGCCGATGAGACCAACGTCGGCGATCACCTTCAGTTCGAGCCGCACCTTGCGTTCAGTCCCCGGACCACCGCGTTCATGCTCGCGCGGAGCCCGGTTCACGGACGACAAGAATCGAAAATTGCCGCGACCGCCCTTGCCGCCACGGACCACCTGCAGACGTTCGCCGTGCTCACTGAGATCGCGCAGCAGGTTGCCTCGGTCGGCGTCGTAGACCAGTGTGCCGCGCGGGACCATCACGATCACATCCTTGCCGCGAGCCCCGGTCATCCGCTTGCCCATGCCGTGCTCACCGCGGCCGGCTTCCTGGTGGTTGCAACCGATCAAGTGAGCCAGATTCGTGAGGTTTTCCGTCGCCTCCAGAATGACCTTGCCGCCGTTACCGCCATCACCGCCATCCGGCCCGCCGCGCGGTACGTGAGCCTCCTTACGAAAGCTCATGCAACCGTTACCGCCATCGCCACCACGGCAGATCAGCGTGATCTCATCCACAAACATGACTCAACACTCCACTCAGCAAATCCGCGAAAAGGGGGCGGAGAATAGCCAAGTTCGACCGCGAAACGTAGGCTCGCGGTTACCGAGCGCTGCGGTGCTGAAATTCCACTTCCCAATCGGCGAAACGGAGGCGTTATGCGACTGCTGCCCGCGTGGTTGATGGTGTTGGGCCTGAGTTCCCTCGTGCAGGCTGCCGACCCCGTGCCTGCGTACCCCGAACATCAGGATTTGAGTTACGTCCTCAAGGCTGACGGACAGAAGCAACCCATCAAGACCACTGCCGACTGGGAGCAACGTCGCCAGCACATTCTGGCTCACATGCAGACCGTAATGGGGCCGCTGCCGCGTCCGGAAAAGCCCGTGTCGCTGAATGCCCGCGCGTCGAGCGTCGTCAAACTGGAGAACGGTCTGACGCGCAAGCACGTCATCTACCACACCGACGATGCCGAACGCGAAGTGCGAGCTTACCTCTTCGAACCCGAACACAAGCCCGACGAGCGACTGCCCGCCATCCTTTGCCTGCATCAGACCACCAGCCCCGGCAAGGCGGAACCCGCCGGACTGGGCGGCAACACCAACCTGCACTACGCCCTGCACCTGGCTCAACGCGGCTACATCACACTCGCCCCGGATTACCCGTCATTCGGCGAGTACCGCTACGACTTCCCGGCCAACTCGGGCTACATCAGCGGCTCGATGAAAGCCATCTACGACAACATTCGAGCTGTCGACTTGCTGCAATCTCTGCCCTTCGTGGACGGCGACCGCATCGGCTGCATCGGCCATTCACTTGGCGGCCACAACACGATGTTCACGGCCGCTTTCGAGCCGCGCATCAAGGTGCTGGTCTCCAACTGCGGCTTCACACGCTTCCACAAATACTACGAAGGCAAACTCAAAGGCTGGACGAGCCCGCGCTACATGCCCCTGATCAACGACCGCTACGAAAACAACCCGGACAAAGTCCCGTTCGACTTCCCCGAAATCGTCGCCGCCTTCGCCCCACGCCCCTTCCTGGCGAGTTCCCCCATCCACGACAGCAATTTTGAAGTCTCCGGAGTCAAAGACACCATCGCCGCCGCCAAACCCGTCTACCGCCTCTACGGAGCCGAAGACCACTTGCAAGCCAACTACCCCGACTGCGCCCACGATTTTCCAGAACCCGTCCGGAACGTGGCCTACGAATTCTTCGATAAGCACTTGAAAAAGTAAGAGTGAAGGTTGTGGCCGGTCTCCGACCGAGCCACACAATGACCGCAGGTCTCCCAAACGAAACCCGAGACCGCCGGTTCACGAATTGAGGCTCGGTCAGGAGGTCACAACGGTGCCCTTCTCGTTACCTGATTCTACTTGATAACGAGAAAGGCGACCGAATGAACTTCCTCTGGCTGCGCTACTCCGGCAGCCCGAATGCGGGCAATTGGAGCTATCCAGCCGCGAGAAACCGCATTCACCCCACTCGTTACCAAGCATGACTTTGGCAACGAGAAACTCGAGCGAGGTAGCAGATACGGTGGATACAATCTCGGACCCAATTGACGAATTTAAACGCCAGTTTAGAGCTGCAATTCTGGATGTGGGAATTGAGCCGTCCGAGATCAAAGGCACCGCGGAAGCCGATATCGCGGCGTTGGAATCGCAATTCAACCAACGATTTCCCGCCGCCTATCGCGCGTGGTTACTCACAGCAGGGATGGGTGCCGGTCGCTTATGGAAGGACTACAACTGGACGCTTCTGGATCTGCCCAGAGTACGTGAATCGTATGACTTTTTCTGCAAGTCGATCAATCGTGAGACCGGACCAACCGAAATCCCAGTGCTGGCCTACATCGGCGAGCAATTCTTGACGATCCCTCAAGGAGACGATCCCAATCCTCCCGTCAGCAGAATCGGCTATGACGAACCAATTTCTCAGCCCCTTGGAAAATCGTTCTCTCAGCTGGTGCTCGATCTTATCAACTCTTGGCGCGGCATTCGTTAGAAACGCAGCCATAAGAGATCGCGCCTGAATGGTCCCGAATTCCGCTTTAGCGCACTCCGCTGGAAGCTCCACTTAACGCAATCATGCCGATCCGACGAACAGGAAGCAGAGCTTCCGAATGCGTGTTGCCAAGTCGGAGCTTGGTAACGAGAAGAACGGGCACAGGTGTGTTTCTGCATATTCGTTAATTCCTAGTTGCGTAAACAATCACGCCCACAAAATGGGCCATGCTTCCTGCCACGACGAGTGCGTGCCAGAGTGCATGGAAGTAGCGGACCCGCCGGTCCAGAGCGAGAAAGATCGCGCCGGTCGAATAGAGCGCACCCCCAGTGATAATCCAGAACAGCATGTCAAGCGGCGCGCGACGATGCAGTTCCGGCAGTGCGATGATGGGCAGCCAACCCATAATGCCGTAAGGGATCTTCGCGATTCCGGACAAATTACGCTGAAGGATGACGAACACGATTCCGGCGAAAGCGAGCAGCCACATGGCCCACAACAGCACCCACCACCAGCCGTGATTCAGAAAGATCACCGCAAACGGGGTGAACGAACCAGCAATCAGCAAGAAGATGCAGGCTTGATCCAGCGTGCGGAACATGCGCCGCAGACGCAGATCATGAAAAGTGTGAGACAACGTCGAAGCGGTATACAGCAGAATCAATGTTGCGCAATACACCCCGCAGGCGATGATGGTCCTGGTGTGATGTCCTGGAATAACCAGCCGCATCAGATAAACCGTGGCCACTAGACTCAGCAGCAGGCCGAATCCATGCGTCAGCAAATTGGCCGTTTCATCAACTGGTCGGTTTTCGCTGGTCATGGCCCGACTCACGCAGGGTGGCACAGCCACAGGAAGTTGCCGGACATTCGTCGCGGATCGAAAATGGGAAGGTCAATCGCCGCCTGCGTTCAATCATCGCCCGTAGGGTTCGGCACTGTAGAGTACGCACTCCGAAGATATGAACCGGATACTGGCTGACCGTGCGGCGGAAGATCCAGCTCGATCTGTTCCTGCGATTGTGAGCAACTCACCCGACTTAGCGTCCCAGAGTCGTATCTCGTGATCGCTCTTGATGCCGGGCACCGAGCTGCCGACTGTTATGATGAAGCGCCGATTGGGGCTGCGGGCGGCGGCCAGGATGCGATCGGTCTCGTGATGCCAAATGACGTGAGCCAGTGGCTCGCCGAATTCTGGTCCCACTCGAACCATCGAATTCAAGCCATTGATCGGAGTCAGCTTGAGATGAGCTGTCGGAGCACGCAGTTCGTTATTCTTCGCCATCGCCGCCTGCCCGGACTTCGTACTACCAAAAATGTCGTACTGCGATCGTCCCAGTAATACCATGCTTGTCTCGCGCGGTGCATCCTTTTTGGGTAGAAACTTGAGCTGCTCCGCATTCAGCAGTTCGAGGCTCGCGTTGAATACTCGCTCGCGCTGCTTCTGAAGTCGCTCGTCGGGATCTCCCTCGCCAGTCAGCCAGTCTTCCGTCGCCTGCAGTAGCAACGCACTCAATTGAGCACGCTGATCGGCAGACAATTTCAATGGGCTAAGGTCTCCCGGCCAGAGCAACGCCGCAAATGAACGCCGTGTTTCGAACTTCAATCGTCCAGCAACGGCAACGGGCTTCAAGGCTCCCAGACGGTCAAGTTGCTCAGCCGTCAGCAGTGACTTGAGTTCCGTTTCGATACGCACGCGGGTCTCGTTGATCGATTTCTCGATGCGTTCCCGTTCGCGAGTCCCTTCAGCGTCCTGACCGCCGAGCGGGTATCCGCTGGCTGCACTTCTCATCGCGGATTGAAATCCGCGCACCCGCAGCGTCACCCGCGCGCGTTGCTCGTCGGTCAGTTTGACTTCGTCGGCCACCCAGGGCCGGACCAGAGACAAATAAGATTCGTCGGCGCTCGCGGTCCCGCATAGCAGCCAGTAGCCCGCTAGATAGCTCCACAACCGAAGCCGGACAATAAGCCGAAACATCTGCTGCTCCTCCCAGTTGAAACGCTCGCGGGGTCGCGACTAACGGGTCAGCCGTTCGATCAACGACTTTCCCACGATGAATCTCAGATCGATCGTAAACTCCGGCCAACGATGTTCGATTCTCAGGAATGCCTCAAGCCTTCAAGTACGAGTGCCCCGATCGCGTAACAGTTGTGTGACTTCAAGCGCCGCTCACGGCCTCAAGTAAGTTGTGGACTAGTTCCGAGAATGCTGTCTGATGACGCGCTGTGCTTCATCAGTCAGCTCATCAGGGCGACTGAAGACTCGCCATAGGTTGCTGCGAAACGCGGCCTGGCAGCGGGCCTCGTCGCAGGGACGGCCCGGCAGATTGCGGATCCAGATGCCGACAATTTTTGAAGGATACTCGCTGGCGACAGCGCCGTAGATCTCGGGATCGAACTCGCCGGAATCGCCAATCAGCAGAAACTTGCGGTTCGGGCAGCGTTTCAGCAGCGGGTCGATCGAGAGGCGCTTCAGGCTCTTGGTGGATTCAAACATGACGGTCACCGAAGAGCGTTTCAGGTCGAAGTCGCGCATGTGAAACGTGCCCAGCGGTAGCTTGGAAGTGGAAAAGTGATCCCGCAGCGGTTCATACAGTTGCCAGGGACTGGCCGAGACATAGTGAATGGGAACGCTAGCCTGCTCGAACGATTGATACAGCTCGGGCATGCCAGTCACCGTGCGATACTCTCGCAGAAATGTATTCGCGATGAGCTGTGTTTTATCCAGCACGTTGCTGTCTTTGACGGTATCATCGATGTCTGAAATGACCGACAACCCGCTGTCATTCAGTAATAATACTCGCCCAGTGAATTGCCGTGTGTCCTTGCTGGGCATCACAAACCGATACTCTAGCCAGCCTACTGCTTTCTCTGCCTGTTCACGCAATGGCTGAGCTTCCTCACGCGTCAATCTCAAAGACGTTTTGAAGACACCATCAGCACTGGATGCCGTCAGCTTGTGAGTCTTAACGCCGAGGACGATCGACAGTTCCTTGCCACGCTCGTTGTCCGCGATGAACGGCTGCAGCCGAGCCCGCATGAGCCGTTCCGCCTCGCTGCCCTTTTCGACTTCAATCGTACGTTCAATGAGCGACAACATCGCCCGCCGCCTGATCGAATCAGTCTCCCGTTCCCGGATCACCCCATGAATCGGCACGATCCAGTTCTCAGCTTCCTGATACCCATACGTCGGAAACGCCACAACTTCTTCGTCGCTGGAGATTGGCGACTCGTCGGCCATCGTGGGGGTGGCAATCAGCGAAGTTGCAAGTAGCCATACCAAGAATGCCAAGCGTTGATGTTTCTGAACCGGTCGCTTCATAGGTCAATGGGCTTTCCAATTGATCGAACTCAAGGCCATATCAACATCGACTGAGTGCGTAGTGATGCCATGCCGTATCGAATTGTCAGGTCTTATCATCGCCGAGTCCTAAGGATTCTCCAGCCTCGCGGCTTGCCTGCTGCTAAAGCGTGGATCACGATGTTTGCTCTTTTGGATACATCTGTGATTTCCCGCTGAAGTTAAAGCGTACGCATGGCCAAGTACTCGCTCCGCCGCATCTCTGCCAGCGAATTTGTGAAACGATTGAGGCTCGCAGAACCGCAGTCTTCCGGGGAAAGGCCTCAGGAAGGCAAACGATACGCATTTTTTCTCGGCGCGGGTTGCTCTCGAACGTCCGGCATTCCGATGGCGGGTGGGCTAGTTCGCAATTCGGACGCTGAAACTGATTGGTTACGAAGGTACTACGATCTCACTGCTCCTCATGAAGAAGATGACACTCTCGAAAAGTGGGCTAAGCGAACACTGAGAACATGGAACGGTGATTCTCCCGCATCCTCGTACGGTGAGCTAATTGAACTCCTCTTTCTGACACCAGGTGAACGGCAGCGTGAAATCGAACGCCTTTGTAATGGAAGAGTTCCCAATTTCGGCTACACGGTTCTCAGCGGTCTAATGTGCCGGGTCGGGGGACACTTTAGCGTAGTCTTGACGACAAACTTTGATGACCTGCTGGCGGAGGCTTTCTTCCGATTTCAATCGGAGCGGCTAATGGTAATCAATCACGATTCGCTTGCCCCATTCATTCGTTCGACGCAGACGCGACCTCTGCTAGTGAAATTGCACGGCGATCATCGATTGGCTCCGCGGAACACGGGAAGGGAAACTGAAAAGCTAGATAACTTCGTCGCAGAACGCGTCACAACTGTGCTGCATGATCGAGGGTTGGTGTTTGTTGGTTACGGAGGTAACGACGAGTCTATTCTGCGGATGCTGGAAGCATTGCCTGAGGAAACGCTTCCATTTGGCGTTTACTGGGTGAGCATCAATGAACCTCGCGGAATTTTCAGACGATGGCTGGAGCAGCGAGACGCAGTCTGGGTTGAGCATCAAGATTTCGATGAGTTGATGCTGCTAATGAAGCAGGAGTTCGATCTCAAGGATCCGACCGATGAACAATTCAAAATGGCAATTGCTCAGTATCGAGAAACACAAGAACGCTTGCTAGGAACGCCGTCCGAGAAGGGGCCAGACGAATCCGCGATCAATCAGGCAAGATCTTGGATGCTCGCAGCGAACGCTGAGAGCGTCGCACAGGTTGATTCCAACCTTGCGGAGTCGATGTACCAAGAAGCGATCAGGATCTCTCCCGACCATGCCTCGATACTTGGCAGCTACGCATACTTCCTTACCAGTGTGCGTCAGAAGCACGATGAGGCAGAGAAATACTTTAAAAGAGCACTGGCCGCTGACCCAAAGCATTCCGGTAATCTTGGAGCCTACGCATTCTTTCTTGGCAACGTTCAGAAAAAGCGTCGTGACGCGGAGCGATATTACCGACTGTCTGTCGAGCTCAACCCTAAGAACACTAATTCGCTCGGCAATCTTGCACAATTGTTATTTGAAGATGGGCGTCACGAGGAAGGGATGAAGTGCTTGTTGCAGGCGCTGAATGTGATTCGTCCTACTGATAAGCCAGCACTTAGCGTGGAACTGCTGTTCTATGGTTACGTACATGGTCCTGTTGCCGATCGAAGTGCATACCTTGTGCGACTCAAGAAGCTCCTCGTGCAAGGGGCGCGATCTGAAAAGTGGGACTTCTCAAGAAACGTAGAACGTGCCACGAAAGTCGACAAGCATCCGGCGCGGAACTGGGTGGCTAAGTTAGCTGCGGTATGCAACGGATCAGCAGAGATAGCGACTCTTGACAAGTGGAGAGCATGGCGCGACGCCGTCTGAACCTCAGCTGCGCCAGTGCAGGGTGGTTTCCGGGACCGGGTTGTTGAAGGGGCGGTGTTGTTGAAGGGGCGGTGTTGTTGAAGGGGCGGTGTTGTTGGCGGGACTCGAGGAGTTCTTTCTTGAGTTGGTAATACCAGCGCGCGGGTTTGTCGGCGTCGTTGATCAGCATGAGTTGCGGGTCTTCGTTGAGGCCCTGTTGCTGTTTATCGACGACGTCGCGGTCCTGTTCGATGAAGGTTTTCACGAACGGACGCATGATCGGGCGGATCACGGTCAGCCACGGAATTGTCCAGTAGAAGAATTGATGCAGTTCCACCTGATTCGGGGTCAGCGGGGTGAGCGTGGTGACTCCGCAGATGTGATGGCGGCCGGCGGTGATATGTTCGATGCGGGTGCTGGGCAATTCGAAGCGGATCTCGGTGGAGACCTCGCCGCCCAGAAGTTTGTACGCCTTCGAGTTCGACGACGGGCGATGCTTCACCATCGTGAAGCCGAGGTGCGATGGCGCGAAGGCTTTGGCTTTCTCATGGATGGAATGCTTGGTTCGCCACCACCACGAACGATGCACGAACGGGCCGTGAGCGGGGTCCATCAGGCCCACCACGGCATGGTCGATCGAGCAGGGGAAGATGCTGCTTTCGACCAACTGGCAGTGGCTGGCATCGACCGCCGGGATCACGGGGATTTCGGGCAGCGGGTCTGGCAGGTGGCGTTCGTCGGCGGGCATTAACACCCAGATGTTGCCTTGGACTTCACGGCACGGAAACTGGAAGACACCCACGCGGCTGAGGTCAAACTTCTGAGTTGGCAGCAGCGACGGGATGTGCGAGCAGCCTCCATCGCAGGTGAATCTCCAGCCGTGATAGCAGCATTCGAGCTCTCGACCGTCGAACGCGCCGTGACTCAGCGGGATGCCACGATGCGGGCAGAGGTCACGCAGGGCGAAGGGTTCGCCGCTGGCACTGCGGCCCAGCACGATCGACTGACCGAGCAATTGCTTGCCCAGCATCTGACCGGGGCGCAGCGTCCGACCCGGAACGGCGAGATACCACAGATCGCGCAGGATCTCCGATTCGACGACAGGCATGACAACTCCGCTGAAGCCTTCACCGACCACGAATTGGACGGACTCGGGCGGAATAATGCCGCGTCGCGCGGCGGTCTGCCACTGACCGCAAGAAGCTGGGATCAGGCGTTCGCAGCCTTGAAATCAAGGCATTCTTGTGAATGGCAGTACTCACGGCGACCAGAGGAATGCCGCCGCCGGCTGAGACAGAAACGGCGGCGGCGAACCGTCTGGATTGACTCGCCACTGCCCACTCGCTGACAGGCGTCAACAGCCCGTGTTGACCCCATAGCGGGGCGTGTTGATATGCTTCGGATTGTCTTGTCAGAATTGCAAGACTGCAAAGTTGCGGAATCTCCAGGGAAGGAGTTCGTGAATGGCCAGCAATGGATCTGCCGGTGAGCGCGCGGAGAGCGAGCGTGGAATTGATGCGCTGGCCGAGATGCTCGCGGCGCGCGGCGGGAACGTGATGCCGGGAGTTTCCGGAGCAGCCGCATCTCGGGACGGTGCTCCGGCGACGCAACCGACGTCCGTGTCTGCGCACGTTGATGATGTGCTGGCTCAGTTGGCTCGATCCGTGAACCTCGCGCGACCGGAGTCTGCAGCGACGAACGGCAAGTCTGTCGCGCCCACAACTCCACAGTTCGGACGCGGTCCAGTTGTGCCATCGCCGACAACAGGCTTCGGACTGGCGGCTCAACGCGCGGCTAACGCGGGTCGCAATTTGGAAGCACCGGCACCGGTTCCGGAAGACGGCAACCTGCTGATGAAGGCCGGTCAGTTGGCGGACAACATGCAGGGGCGTCTGCAGGAACTCGATCGCCGCGAACAGACGCTGTCTGAAATGATGACGGCCCTGGATCAGGAACAGCGGCGGTTCCGGCTGAATCAGCAGGAAACTCGCGACGAAACGACCGGTCGCGAATCGAAACTCATCGAGCAGGAGAACCTGTTGAAGCAACGGCTGTCGCAAGGGCAGAAGCTGCTGGATGAACTGCAGCAACGCGAACAGGAAGTTGAAGAAGCCAGGCAGCAGATCGACGGGGATCGGCTGCGGCTGCGCGCGGATCTGCAACGCGAACTGGATGTGGAACGTGCTTCACTGAAGCATGAGCGCGGGCTATTGGAAACCGAACGCAAAGATCTGCAGGCTCGCGTTGAGCAAGTGCGTGAGGAGCATGAAACCAATCTGCGACAGATGCGCCGCGACCTTGAAGTGGAGCGACGTCGCCTGCGCGGTCAGACAGCGGCGGACGTCGATGCCGAACGTGAAGCTCTGAAGAAAGAACGCGAGGAATGGCTCCGCACGCGATCCGAACAGGAAGGGATCTTGCTGCGTCAGAAAGAAGCTCACACCGCGGCGATGCGGCGGGCTGAGCAGGTTCTGGCCGACCAGCAGCGCAAGCAACTGGAAACCTTCGAGCAGCGGCGCATCGAACTGGAAAAGCAGTTCCGCGAATCGCGTGAGAAGATGGACGCCGAGCGCGACGCCTGGAACGTCAAGCGGACTGCTGAGCATGAGCAACTCGATCGGCAGCGGTTTCTGAATGTCGAGACGCTGCGGAAGATCGAAGACGAGAAACTCAGCCGCGAGCAGCAACTGGCGACGGCTCTGCAACGGGCTAAAGACGAGCACTCACAAGGACTGCAGGCTGAGCGGAACGCCTTCGAACAGGAGCTGCAGAAGCGGCGGAATGAGTTCACTCAGGAACTGGAGAAGCTGCGCAGTCGCTTTCAGGATGAGTCGGCTCGTCAGCGTGATCAGATGGCATCCGAGCGGCAGCGATTTGATGAATCGCTGCAACTCGATCGCGACCGGTTCATGACCGAACGCACCGCGCTGTTGACGCAGTTCGAAGAGCGATCAACTGAATGGACGAAGCGTCGCGAGATCGAACTCTCCGAGTTGGCGCGTGAGCGACAGGAACTGGAACGTGCCGCGATCGAAGCGGAAGCGGAACTCGCTGAACGTCGCCGGCAGTTGGAAGACGAAGCTCGCAAGGCCCGCGAAGACGGACTCGCCGAACTGCGTAACAACTGGGATATCGAACGTCAGGAACTGCGTAGCAAGCTGGCTTCGGATATCGAGACGGAGCGGGCTCAACTGGCTGCGGAAGTGAAGGCCTTCACCGATCAGCAGGAACGTGAGCAGTCGGCGTTGAAGCGGGCGAAGGAGTCTCATGAAGCCGCGTTGAAACAGGCTCGCACAGACATCATCGCCGAGCGGCAGCAGGCCAATGACGAGATGCGGAAAGAACGTGCGCTGCACGATGCGCACTTCGCCGCCGCTCGCGGACAACTCGAAGCGGAACTCAAGGATCGCTTTGAGGGCACCGAACAGCGGATTGCTCAGGAACTGGATTCACTCAATCAGCAGAAGCTTGCACATCAGAACATCATGGCCGAGTCGTCTGCTCTGCTGGCTGCCGAACGTCGGCAACTGGAGGAGTCTCAGGCGGGGCTGGCGGCGGAACATCAACAGAAACTGGAAGCGCTGGCTGAGCGTGAGCGGCGTCATCAGTCGGACGTGCATACGCACACGGTGTTGTCTCAACAGTGGCAGCGTCGCACGGGTGAGACGGCCGAAGCACAACGTCGGCGACGTTCGCAACTGGACCGCTTCCGCGAACTGTTGACCGAACGCGAACGGTCGATCGCTCGTGAAGAAGACGTGCGGGAACGCGGCAAGGTCGAGTTTGAAAGCGAGAAGCAACGCGACCGCGAACTCGTCGCCGAACAGCATGCGTTGCTGGAACGTCAGCGTCAGGATCTGGTGCTGGAGAAGGAACGGCAGGAGCAGTCGCTGGCGATGGAGTACGAAAAGCTCAAGGAGCGAACTCATCGCATCGAGGGTTTGCGTAAGGAACTGGAGCAGACGAGCCTGAAGAATCTGGAAGACCGCCTGGCTGTGGAAGAAGCTCTGGCCGAGCTGGCTCCGCGCATCGGCGAAACGGCGGCGAAACAGCGAGTGGAGGAAGTCCGCACGGTGATCGCCGGACGCATTCACGAAATGCACAACGCGGCTCGCTCGTCTGAGGCCGATGAGACCGCGCGGCTGGTCGCGTTCACCCAGAAGCAACTGGAGGAAGAGGCTTCTCGCATGAAGAAAGACCGTGAGAGCTTTGTGCGTCGCATGGCCGAGCGGGAACGCGAACTGCAGGAGCAGGAAGCGAAACTCGAAGAGCGAAGCTCTGAGTCGCATCAACGCGAAGTCAAATGGCGAGTCGTCCGCGACGGCTGGCTGAAGGAGCGCGTTGAGGCCGAACAACTCATTCGCGGTCTGTTGGAAGAATTGTCGGTGGAGGGTTGATTCATCGGGGATCGGCGCGAAGGATGGCGATTGGAATCACCCTGAAAGGGTTTTGACGCTGAGCCAGAATGTTGCGGCTTCAAGCGGCTCGGCTCAGCAGGAGCTTCGCCCTCCCGACATCCAGCTTACGCTGGCGGCGTCGGTGAACTCATCGACTTCCATTCGCCGAGATCGCACAGGTCTTTAAGGTTGTCCCAAGTGTAAAGACCTGTGTCGTGACGGTCGTTCCAGGTGATCTTCAGGGCGTAGTTGCCCAGGATCTGGGCGCCGACGATCTCAATTCCCAGCGGGACTTCGTCCACTCCCACCACGCGGCGCCCGGAGAATTCATCGACGCAATTGGCGCAAGGGCAGCGACCGCGCAGGTACCGGAACGGGAGCTTGTAACTGCTGCCATCGGGCCACGTGATCTCGAAGACCCCTTCTTCACGCAGGGAGCGGAGCGATTTTGGCGGAACAGCCATAACATCCTTTGTTGTGCGGCAGCCGCCTCAGCGGCCGGTATTGGGTTCTGTTTTACCGGAGGTCACCATCACGGCACTGGCTCGGTCGCGATGCAGTTTCACCAACTGAGGTACGTCCTCAGCCAGCAGGTAACCGCGATTGGCCAGATCCCGACAGCAGGCTTCCAGTTGAGTCGCGTAATCATCAACGCTCGCGTAACGCTCGGCCAGTGAACGACGCGGATCTCCGGCGGCTTCTCGTTCGGATTTGGTTTTGGCGAACGGAATGTACGAACCGGTCAGGCTGAGCAATTCGTTCTCGCCGCCTGCCTTCTTGGACCTCAGGTTCCAGCCAGTGAAGGTTCCCAGCGGCACAACGACTTCCGGCGGTGACAGGCAGTCCAACTCGTTGCCATCAGGATTGCAGCGAGGGACTCGCATGACGTACGGAGCGACCACCTTCGGAGGCTGCTGGTCGATGATGCCTTCGCTGAGCCAGCGCGGGCCGAAGTCCAGCAGTGACGGCTGGCGAATTACCAGTGGAAAACGCACGTTGGGGATGTTCGGAAAGCCGACAGTTGATTGCTTCCAGTCGACCAGGGTGCCGGCCGCGATTGTCGGAAAGACGCCGGCCGGCGCGGGAGTTCCGTCGCGAGACCAGCGATCCACGGCCAGCAACAGAGACCTTAGGAACGGTCGATAATCGCCGGGGTTGGCGAGGTTTTGGCCGTCGCCCTGGCTGGGCGGATAACCGGCAGGACCGTGCTGGGTGCCCCCAAACAAATAGATGCGAACATTCGCAGGGATCTCTAGATCGGCACGTCCCAGTGGGTCGGTGTGCGTGAGCGAACCAGCTCGAGTCCAGTATTCCGCCGCCGATTGAGTGTGCATGACGAACGGCGCGGTGTTCGTTGCGAAGGCCCGTTTCAGGATGCCATCACGACGTCCGGATAACGGATCGTCGGCCTCACCGTACGAGAACGGAAAACGGTCCGGCGGATAGTCGGCGTGATCGTGCTGAGTCGCATGCCGGGTCGGTTGGGCGAAGCGATGATTGAAGGAACCCATGCCGGAACCTGACACGTGCGGAATGACGCCATCAAACGCCTTGCTTCCGGTTTCGTCTTCATTGAAGCCCGAGTAGACGAACTCACGCAGAAACCGGCCGCTCTGCGAAACGCCGAAACCGTGCGCTCGATGTACGACCGGCTCCCCGTTGAGACGGAGTGGGTTATTGGCACCGGTGCCGTGCTTGAATGCCGAGATCATGTCGCGCACCGTCGTGAAGCACGTGCCGTGCACCAGCGGGTCTTGAGCTTCATAGATCAGCTCATAGATCTCTCCGGCGGCGAGCCCTTGCGGAAACTCCAGTTCGACTTTCGGCAACTGGTGCGGCGCGTTGCTTTCGATGTTGCTGACGTGCAATTTCCATTGATCGCGCGGAACTTCGACACGCGGATCGCCCGGCAGCAGCCGATGCGTCAGCGTCGCGTTTTTCAATCCTGCTTCCGTCGGACGATACGAACCGTGATTGGCCCAGTTCACGACCGTGCGTTCTGTCTTGCCAGACGGAACGATCTCGCAGCGAACAAGTCCCGTCAGTGCTTGGTCTATGCCCTTCGCGACCGGAGCCTGCAGTTGTAGGCGGTCTCCACCCGGCAGTAGTTCGCCGTCCCAGCCGCTCCACACCACAATGAAGCCCTGCCGAAACAGAAACCCGTCACCCGCATCGGATGCCGAGCGCGGGTCGTTCCCACCGCCTCCATTGTTGAAGAACCGCACGGCCAGCTTGTTGCCGCGATTGTTGACGTCGTACAGCAAAGCTCCGTTGCCGCGTGAAAGGTCATTGGGGGCGAGGATGAACAAGTCCGCCGAGCATTCCACCTTACCCGCCGCGTTGCGCGGCGCGAGTTTCAAGTCGATAACCTGCTGGTTCTGCTTGAGCCTCGGGTCGAGTTCAAAGTGCATTCGCCCGACGATCCGCTCATAGGAGCCGGCGTTGCCAAACTGAGCCCCCTCAGCAAACGGCTCGCGGCTGATGATCTCGAAGCGGACCAGTTCGGCACGCGCGGCAGTCAGCTCAAACAAGGAGCCAACCGCAGCTAAAATGGCAGTTAACCAGTAGTACCATTTGCAGATCGGTCGATGCGTCATGTGGGCGGCTCCGATAGGTCTGTCCGAATTTTTCGGCAGGTGCGACCACCGTGAAGGAATCGCAGGATGATCGGAGTGAAGGTTTAAGCGGTTGAGGCCGACAACAAAACCGTGCCCCGGTTCCTCTGGCGGCAAATGCCGCAATGGGAGAGAAAACCTCGCTAGAACCCGCTTCATCCGCTATGGATTGATAGACGGAAGGTTTTTGAGAGACGAGTGGTTGATCAGGCCTGAGGCAGAGTGGGCGGCATGCGAAGACGCTGGTGGAAATCACCGCAGCAGATGAGCAAGCAGCACGGGCGTCGGAAGACGTTGCCGGGCTGGTTGTTGTCGCTGGGGTTGCACCTGCTGATCTATGCCGCGCTGCTGCTGTTTCTGCGTGATCGCAGCATAGGCATCGGAGCTTCCGAGTACGGTTTTCAGGTCGGCATCTTCAGTGATGGTTCCGACGGCGAAGGCGATGGTGGAGACCGCGGCGGAGATGGTGGGCTGGGAGATCAACCTGCTCCCGCTGGAGACGCGGGTACTCGCGGCGATCCGGGCGAACTCGCAACGGATAACGCAGCCAAGGCTGCGGCGGACACGGCGGCCCAGGAAGCCGCCGTTGCGCAGGCGATTGGCGATAGCCTCGATCAACTGACTCGCACACAGCTCGGGGAAGCTTCCAACGACGATTCGAACCTGACGGCTCTGACCGGCAATCGACCTGCGGGAGCAACGTCGGTTGGACTGCCAGCGTCAATCGGCGGCACGAGCCTGTTAGGCATTGGCGGCGGTGGAAGCGGCGGGCGCGGCGATCATGGCAACGGACGCGGATGTGGAGGTTCGGGCGGGACTTGGCCGGGGATGCCGGGCAGCGGCATCGGTTTTGGCCGAGGTCACGGCGGCACGCGGTTCTTTCAGATCGAGGCCCAGGGCCATCGATTTGTGTATGTCGTCGATCACTCGGGCAGCATGGGTTTCGATCGGCAACTGGCCGCGGCGAAGGCCGAACTGCAGGCCAGCTTGCAGGGGCTCGAAAGTTCGCACCAGTTTCAGATCATCTTCTACAACGACACAGTGCATGAGATGCATCTGCGCGGCACACCCGGCCTGAACTGGGCTTCAGACATCAACAAGACCCTGGCGCGGCAGTTCATCCATGAGATTCAGCCCGACGGTGGCACGAGTCACATGACCGCGCTGACGAAGGCGATTCTCTACAAACCTGAAAACATCTTCTTCCTGACGGACGCCGACGAACCGCGTTTGAGCGCCAAGGACCTGGCAGACATCAAGCGTATCAACGCCGGGAAGAGCCGGATTCATTGCATTGAATTCGGCAAAGGTGGAAACATTGGCGTCGAGAATTTCCTGCAGCGGATGGCTCGTGAGAACGGGGGTAGCTACCGCTACCAGGACATCACTCAATTTGGTCCCCGTTGAACCAACGGCAGAACCGAATAACGAGCTTGATCGTCGGATCGAGTTTCTCGAAGTAAAGGGACGGCTGCAGCCTCAGCAACTACAACTCACCGAGTTGCTGATGGGTGTCTCTGGACAGAATGAATTGCGAACTCGGTTGAACATTCTTTATCTGCCATGAATCCACTTCACGAACAGAATCTGCTGACCAATCGCCGTGAGTTCTTCGGCCGTTCAGCCTGCGGGTTGGGGACTGTCGCGCTGGCGTCGTTGCTGGCGCGCGATGGACTGGGAGCTGATGAACGGCCCGGACGCTTTGGAGGTTTGCCCGACGCACCGCACTTCGCGCCGCGCGCCAAGCATCTGATCTACCTGTTTCAAAACGGGGCTCCGACACATGTTGACCTCTACGACTACAAGCCGCGTCTGAAGCAGATGCATGGCCAGCCGGTACCCGAAGAATACTTCGGCAGCAAGCGCTTCAGCACGATGACCGGCAATCCCAAGGGCAAGCTGATGCTGTCTGAGGTCGAGCCTTTTCGGCAGCACGGCCAGAGCGGCGCCTGGGTCAGCAACTTTCTGCCGCACATCGCTTCGGTCGCTGATGACCTGTGCTTTGTGAAGAGCCTGCATACGGAAGCCGTCAATCACGCGCCGGCGATTACGTTCTTTATGACCGGAGCACAGATCCCCGGCCGTCCGACGCTGGGAGCCTGGTTGTCCTACGGTCTGGGTTGTGAAACCGATCAGTTGCCGTCGTTCGCGGTGATGACGTCCGTCAGCAAGGGCACTTCCTGCGGGCAGATCTTCTACGACTTCTATTGGGGAGCCGGGTTCCTGCCATCCAAATTTCAGGGAGTGAAGTTGAGGGGCAGCAGCGAACCAGTGCTGTATCTCAACAATCCTGATGGCATGAGTCGCGAGATGCGGCGTGGCTTGCTGGATGACATCGCGCGGTTGAATGAACTGAAACTGCAGGAGTTCGGTGACCCTGAGATCGCGACGCGCATCGCTCAGTACGAGATGGCTTACAAGATGCAGGCCAGCGTGCCGGAGCTCACCGACTTTTCCAATGAGACCGCTGCCACTTTGGAGATGTACGGTCCTGACGCGAAGCAGCCGGGCACGTTCGCCTACAACTGCCTGATGGCTCGGCGCCTGATCGAACGTGGCGTGCGTTGCGTCCAGGTCATGCACGCGGGCTGGGATCAGCACAACAGCGTCACGACGGAACTCTACAATCAATGCCGTGACACTGATCAACCATCGGCTGCGCTCGTGAGAGACCTCAAGCAACGCGGCCTACTGGATGACACGCTGGTCATCTGGGGCGGTGAGTTCGGACGGACGCCCTTCATTCAGGGCGACATCAACAACCGCCCGCGCTGGGGAAGAGATCATCATCCGTACGCCTTCACGTCATGGCTGGCGGGCGGCGGAGTCAAGCCGGGCATCAGCTACGGTGAATCGGATGATCTCGGCATGAACGCCGTCAAAGACCCGGTGCATGTGCACGATTTTCAGGCGACGCTGCTGCATCAGATGGGCATCAATCACGAGAAGCTGACCTTCAAGTTTCAGGGCCGCTATTTCCGTCTGACGGACGTGCACGGCCGAGTCGTGCATGAAATCCTCGGTTAGTTGTGGCTGTAGGGCGGACAATCCTGTTCGCCGAATGGAGAGCCGCAGCGAAGACGGACAAGATTGTCCGTCCTGCAAGTCCCTAGCCGTTGTGGTTGCCTCGGAACAGACAAGTCTCGACGATTCTGCTTCCTGCTCCGCTCCGAGATTCCCAGACGAGGTCCGTTGTGATTGAACTTCAAGGCGTCACGAAGACGCACACGCGTGGTCACACGGAAGTGCATGCGCTGCGGCAGGTGTCCGGCCAGATCGAGCGTGGTTCGTTCAATTTCATTGTGGGACCATCCGGCAGCGGCAAGAGCAGCCTGCTGTATCTGATCGGAGCACTCGACGAGCCGACCTCCGGCGACATCGTTGTTGATGGCCGCAGTCTCAAGGGCTTGTCACCTACGGAACGCGATGAATACCGCCGTAGCGAAGTCGGTTTCATCTTTCAGAGTTTCAATCTGCTGGCGAACCTGGATGCCGTCGACAACGTGCTGGTGCCCTTTCTACCACGCGGAGTTTCTGCCGAACTGCGTTCGCGGGCTGTCGATCTATTGAAGCAGGTCGGCCTGGGACATCGGCTGCAGCATCGACCGGCACATCTTTCCGGCGGCGAACAACAACGCATCGCGATTGCCCGCGCGCTGCTCAAGCGACCGAAGCTAGTTCTCGCCGATGAGCCGACTGGAGAACTCGACACCAAGACCGGCGCCGAAGTGTTCCAGTTGCTGCGTGACTTGTCCGCTCAAAACCAGGCAACGGTGGTGGTGGTGACTCACGATCAAAGCCACTTCGCACCGACAGACCGCATCATCCGCATGCGCGACGGCCAGCTGATTACTGAATCCGCCTTGGAGACTCGCTGATTGCTCCGCAATCAGAACGAACATCACCAACAGAAGCTCGTGAAGGACGCCAAGAAGTCGGCAAACAGCGGTCGTGAGGCAACAAACCCTCTTCGCTTTGAATTTGCTCTCGTCGGGTTGATAGTGCCGCAGCGCATTCGCGCATGCTGCGAAGAACGTAAAGACCTCTGAGGACACAAGCCCATGTTGCGTCTTTGGCTTTCATTCTGGTTGGTTCTGTGTGCCGGCTTGGCCACGGCTCAAGATGACGATGACGAACTGATCCCCGGCCTCGTGGCGAAGTATTCGGCAGGCGGCAGGTCGATCGAACGCGTCGAACCCGACGTGTCAAAAACCTGGGACAGCGCGTCGCCGGATGAGCGACTTCCGAAAGGCCCGTTTGATGTCATCTGGACCGGCCAGTTGCTGATGCAGATGGAAGGTCTGCATCAGTGGCACGGGTTCATCCAGGGACAGGTCGAAATCGAGATCGATGGCCAATCGGTGTTGAAGGCTGAGTCAGCAACTCCCGCCTGGATTTCAGGCAAGCTTGCGGATGTCGGGCTGGGTCTGAAGCCTTTGAAGATTCGGTTCAGCAAGATCGCGGACCGCGCCGAACTGCACCTTTTCTGGACAGCAAGCAGCTTTCGGTTGGAGCCGCTGCCCGCGCAGTTCCTGTTTCACGAACAGTCGCGACGGGATCTCGATTTGATCGAACGCGGCCGACTGCAGTTTGCGGCGTATCGCTGCGGACGTTGCCACGTGCGTGACGACGCTGACTCAGCACCGCCAGCTCCGTCGCTGAAGCATCTCAAACTGGATAAGCCCGCGCAGGAAGATTGGGCTGCGCGCCGATTGCTGGGACAAGTGTCGGGCAGCGCGATGCCGCAGATCATGTCATCGAACTCAGAAGCGAGTGAGGTTCTGAAGCTGGTCCAGCAGTCAGCAACGGCGGCCAAGCTGGACACGTTGCCGAAGCTCGACAAAAAACGCACCGATGAACTCGACCAGCAGGACGGCCTGACGCTGCTAAAGACCACCGGCTGCCTGGCTTGTCACGACATTCAAGGCAACCGGGAAGCAAAGCCTGGCAGCGGGCCCTCACTGCTGGGGGTTTCTGAGCGACATTCGCCCGAGTGGATTTACACGTGGCTGGGCGATCCTGCGCGGCTCAATCCGTCGCACCAGATGCCGATCTTCCGGTTGACGGATCAGGAACGGCGTCAACTGGTGCTGGGCGTGCTGACGCTGAAGGACGCGTCCAGAAAAGAGCCTGTCGAGACACCGAAGCCCGCTAAGAGCAGCGATGTTCAGGCGGTCCTGAAAGCAGGACGTTGTGCCGCATGTCACGAAATCCCCGGCGCGGCAGTGGTCGATCTGAAGGGCATTCCCTCGTTGAAGGGCGATATCAACTGGGATAAATCGTGCCTCAACAGCAAGCGTTCGAGTGAGCATCAGCCGGTCTATGTCGAAGCAGACTCAGCAGCGGTTCGCGCGTATGTCGATTCTCAACGAGGACCGCTGCATCACGTCAGCGAAGCCGAACGCGGACGCCGATTACTTACAAGCAAGGGTTGTCTGTCCTGCCATCCACGCGGGACCAGTTCCGGGATTGCGGCTCTGGCAAAGGAGCTGGCCGCTCAGGATGTAAAACTCATTGCGCCGACTCTGGTGCCTCCCAATCTGACGGCCGTCGGCGACAAGCTGCTCGACGCGGCCTTGATCGCATCGGTTTCGGGCGAGCAGCAGATCCGCAAGCCGTGGTTGAAGGTTCGTATGCCGAAGTTCAATCACAGCGATGCGGACAAAGCGGCGCTGCGCAGCTACTTCGTCAGTCATGACCGTATCCCCGTTGGTGGCCCCGATCAGGCCGGGCCGAAGTTGGCTGAAACGACGCCGACCGGGAATGTCAGCGACCAGGAACTGGTGCTCGGCCAGACGTTGATTGGCCCGCGCGGGCTGAGTTGCATTGCCTGCCATCAGGTCGGCACCTACGTCCCGAAGAATGTTGCCCTGGGCACACGCGGATCAGACCTGCTGGCGCTGCGGTCGCGGATGCGTGAGTCGTTCTTCTACCGCTGGGTGCATGCTCCGTTGCGCATCGTGCCCGGCATGGAGATGCCGTCGTATTCGACTCGCGCGGCGAAGGGGATTTTGAATGGAGACATCAACGCTCAACTAAACCTGCTGTGGCGGTCGTTCAACGATGCGAGGTTTCAGGCTCCCACTGATCCCGGTTCCGTCGAGCAATACTTTGTGGTCAGTCCGAACGGTCCCGCCCGGATCGTGCGCGATGTGTTTACAAACCCCGAAGCCAACGGCGGCGGTACGGTCGCGCGGGCCTTCGTGGTGGGTCTTGGCAATCAACACAACGCGTTGTTTGATCTCGACACCCTGACGCTGCGAGCGTGGACTTACGGAGACATGGGCCGGCAACGCACTGTCGGAAAGAGCTGGTACTGGGACCTTGCCGGTTCGAGCATCGTGTCTGGCTTCAGTCGCCAGTCGGACTACTTGCTGGACCTCGCTGAACCCGGAGCCGGTGCAGCCTTCGGCCCTAAACGGGATCAAGGAACCGTCGGCAAACTGGTGTCGTATCGACCGTATGGACTGGGCGTTGAATTCGTCTTCGATCTCAACTTCGAAGTTGCGGGCAAGATGGTGACGGTGCGAGTCACCGAACAATCGCGCCCCGTCGAGCAAGCTGGCTCACAGCAGTTGGGATGGGAGCGGAAGGTTTCTGCGGCAAACGTCCCTGATGGCTATGTGATGCTCATCGCCCGGCCCCAACTGACGGACAAACCGACGCTCGGCAAGCCTCAGATTGTTGTGGCCGACAATCCGGCTGCTGTCTGGAAACCACTGTCTGGTGATGAATCCAAAGCCGCGCGCGAGGTCACGCGGATGACCGTTCGCGATAGTCACGCCAGCATTCAATTGAATTATCTGGCGACGCTCAGCACTCACGATCTGCCCGTGACCTTGCCGCCGCCACCTGCTCCTCCGGGCATTGCCAGAATTGAATCCACTCCCGGCTTTGAAGGCATTCAGTTGCCGTTACCCACGTCGATCATGCCGACCGCGATGACGTTCCTCAGCGACGGCACGCTGGCGTTCGTGTCACTGAAGGGGCACGTCTATCTGGCAAAGGACACGAATGGTGATGGAGTTGAAGATGCTCTGACACTCGTCGAAGAAGGGCTCGCTGCGCCGTACGGCATCATTCAGGACGGCGACAGTTTGCTGGTCTCTCATAAGCCTGAAGTGCTAAGGCTGCGCGATACCAATGGCGATGGCCGGACTGATGAACGATCAGTCTTCGCGACGGGCTGGGGCTTTAACGACAACTATCACGACTGGACGCACGGCATCGCGCGCGATTCCAACGGCAACCTGTTTGTCGGGTTGGGCAGCGACTACTCGCAACCCGGTCGTCCGGCCGAAGTCAGTCGCTGGCGCGGCAAGGTGTTGAAGATTTCGCCAGCGGGTCAGATCACTCCGTTCGCACATTCGCTGCGCTATCCGACCGGGCTGGCAATTGATTCTCGAGACCGAGTCTTCGCGACCGACAATCAGGGCGAACAGAACTGCTTCAATGAATTGAATCACTTGATTGAGAGCGAACACTACGGCGTGCCGAGTCTGCACGAACGCGGTAAGGCTCCAGTCGGTCTGCCGCCTGCGATTCAGATTCCTCACCCCAAGACGCGCAGCGTGAACGGCATTGCGTTCCTGCCGGAATCTTTTGCAGTGCCCTCGCTGGCCGGGCATCTCATTGGCTGTGAATACGATTCGAAGTATTTGGTGCGCTGCACGTTGCAAGAGGTGGACGGTCAACTCCAAGGCGCTGAGTTCGACTTCTCGATCCCCGGCTTTGAGAAGCTCGAAGCCAACTTTCAAGGCCCGCTGAGTATCGCCATCAGCCCGCGCGGTGAGATCTACATCGGCAGCATTCACGACAGCGGCTGGCTCGGCGGCTTGAACGTCGGCAGCATCGTCAAGCTGCGTCCCACAGGCCAGATGCCCAACGGCCTCCGCGACATCAAGGCGACGGCCGACGGTTTCGAATTGCACTTCTTCCACCCCGTCGAGGCAGCCGCAGCCGTCACAGCATCCAACTATGCCATCTCAGGCTACCAGCGAGTCTGGCAGGGAACCTACGCCACCGCGGATTCCGGTCGGCACTCTGTAAGCGTCACCTCGGCGAAACTCGTCGACCCACGAAGGGTGGGGCTGCAACTGGATCGCCTGAAGTCGGGCTTCGTCTACGAAGTCAGCGTCACTGGCCTGGCCGGCCGCGAGCCATTCTTCCCCAGCACCGGTCATTACACCCTGCATCGCATTCCGCAGTGAGCGGGGGGAGCACGAGGCGCCAGCACGAATCTCGTGTTGCCAATAAGTGTGGATCGATCGCGAAGGATCTGAATGAAGTCCAAACCCACAGCGCCTGCGACCATCGACGACTACATTGCCGGTTGTCGTGTCGAGGTACGGCCAGTTCTGGAGAAGGTGCGGGCCACCATTCGAAAAGCGGCACCGGCTGCCGAGGAGACGATCAATTATCAGATCCCAGCTTTCACTCTGAACGGCGGGAACCTCGTTTACTTCGCGGCGTGGAAAAGTCACATCGGCTTCTATCCGCCTGTGAGTGACGCGGCCTTGAAGCCGGATGTCGTTGCGTACGAAGGCGAGAAAGGCAATCTCAAGTTCCCGCTCGATGAACCGATTCCGTATGCGCTCATCACGAAGATCGTAAAGTCGCGGGTCAAAGAGGCGGCTCGGCAGCAGGCTGCCAAAAAGTCGCGCAGCAAATCCAGATAGCCGGGATCAAGTGCGGCAAGCAGCGACGTGAACTGCTCTGCAGCACTCGCGGGAATGAGTTGCCGACGTACAATCGGTTATGCACCCACATTCATCGGAATCGCCCGCCAGCAGAACGCCATCGCCCGCATCATCGCCAAACGGCCCCGAACCACAGGCCAGCCGTTTGCGGTTCGACCGCTATCGGTTGAAGCTCAAACGCAACGAGCTTCCCAAAGGCAGCATTCATTCAACCGGTGAAACGCGCAGCGCGAAAGATCGCGTGCGGTCGTCGATGCAGTTGGTCAGGCAGTTCCTGATGCTGCTGGATCCATTCCGCTCTCAGATCATCTGGGTACTTATCTCAGTCACCGTGTCGACATTGATCGGGCTTTTGCCACCGGCGGGCACCAAGTTCATCGTGGACTATGGACTGGGCAGCGAGAAACTGCCGTCAAGTGCGCTGGAAGTTCTGCCGTCGCTGGCTGATCCCCGTCAACTGCTGCTCTTCACGGTACTGGCAGTCTCGGTGGTGTCGCTGTTGAAGATCGCGGTGCACGTGTGGGGGCGCTGGTACGCCACCAAGATCACTAAGCAGATTCAACTGGATCTGCGACGTCGCGTCTTCGAGCACGCCGTCCGGTTGCCCCTGCATCGAGTGCAAGCACTGCGCTCAGGTGGCGTCGCCTCCATCTTGCGAGAAGACGGCGGCAGCGTCGGCGAACTGGTCTTCGGCATGCTGTTCAATCCGTGGCGAGCGGTCATCCAACTGATCGGCAGTCTCGCCATTCTGGCCTGGGTCGACTGGAAGCTCCTGCTCGGCGGCATCGTGCTGCTGCCAACCGTGTATTTTACTCACCGCGCGTGGATCAACGGGATCAGGCCGCAGTTTCGAGCCATTCGCAAGCAGCGTGAGTTGATTGATGCATCAGCGACGGAAGCCTTCGCTGGCATGCGAATCGTGCGGGCCTTCAGCCGCCAGAAACGCGAAGCCGCTCGCTTCACCACTGAAAACAACCTGATGGCCCGGCAGGAACTGTATGCGTGGTGCTGGATGCGCGTCATCGAAATGGTCTGGGAAGCGTTGATCCCGATTGCGACGGCGGGCCTGCTGTTCTACGGCGGTTCGCGCGTGCTGGACGGGCACATGACCGTCGGCGACTTGATGATGTTCCTGGTCTATCTCGTCATGCTGCTGGAGCCGCTGGCGGTGCTCGCTCAAAGCGCGACGCAGTTCCAGAACAGCCTCAGCGGACTGGATCGCGTGCTGGATCTGCTGGAAGAGTCCCGCGAGATGCCATCAACGGCGACATCGCTCTACATCGACCGTCACGCGGTTTCCGGAAACGTCGCGTTCGAAGACGTGTCCTTCACTTATCCCGGCACCAGCCAGCCGGCACTCAGTGACGTCAATCTGAAAATCTCAGCCGGGCAAACCGTCGCGCTTGTCGGGCCGAGCGGCGCGGGCAAGACGACGCTCAGCAACCTCGTGGCGCGATTCTATGACCCAACGTCGGGGCGAGTGACTTTGGATGGTCGCGACCTGCGCGACTACGACGTGGAATCCTTCCGTTCGCTACTGGGAGTCGTCGAGCAGGATGTCTTCCTCTTCGATGGGACCATTGCCCAGAACATCGGCTACGCGCGACGTGAGGCCACCGAAGCCGAGATTCGAGCCGCCGCTGAAGCCGCGAATGCAACTGAGTTCATCGACCGCATGACCGAGGGCTTGGAGACCATCATCGGAGAACGCGGTGTGCGGCTGAGCGGCGGTCAGCGTCAGCGGCTGGCGATCGCTCGAGCGATTCTCGCCGACCCGAAGCTGCTGATTCTGGATGAGGCCACAAGCAATCTCGACACCGACAGCGAACGGCTCATTCAGCAGAGCTTGTCAAAACTGATGCGTGGCCGCACCAGCTTCGTGATTGCCCATCGCCTGAGCACCATCGCGAACGCCGACCTGATCGTGGTTGTGGAGCACGGTCGCGTCAGCCAGACCGGAACTCACGCGGAACTGATGGCCGAAGGCGGCAAGTATCGAGCGATGGTTGAGCAACAAATCCAGATGACGCTCGGAGGCGCGATCCCGGCGCGGTCTCAGGACCAACAACTCACGTAAACCTGCTTCGCGTCCGTTGCGAGCTTCTGTTTCAATCCGCAAATCGCTCGTGGTCCCAGCGTTCGCCGTTCAGCAGAGAGAGCAGTTTATGCGACAGTATACGATCAAAGGGCGTGTGGTTTCCGTGGGCCGTGACTACGACGTGCTGGATGAAGAAGAGCAGGTGATCTACGTGATCGACGGCAAGGTGCGATTCGCGCGGACGTTCTCGATCAAGGACAACTCCGGAACAGTTTTGCTCAACGCCCGTGAAAAACTGTTGTCGCTGGATACGTACTACACGATCGACCGTGACGGTGAGACCATTGCCACCGTGAAACGAACCGGGGACCCGACTTCCGTCACTCCTAAATTCGAAGTGGACATTCCCAGCCAAACGTCTCTCAAGGCCAGCGGCAGTTTCCTTCACAGTGGAGTCAACATCAGCAACGGAGAAGGTTTGGTGGGAACCGTCACTCGAACCACCGGCACGGTGCTCCGCGAGATGTTCCCCGTCAGCATTGCTGATACCCAGGATCAGCCGCTGTTGCTGGCGATTGCCATGTGCATCATCGAAATCACACCGGGACGGGGTGAGGCCCCCTCAGCATAACTGCCAGTATTAATGCCAGCCCTTCACGGCCATTGATCCAACTAAACGCAACCGCCTCGACACCGGCAATCTCGCGTCGCCAAGTGCGATGAGTCCTTTCGTCAGATCGCATCGACCCAGGTTGGCAGCACTGTAAACACATTCGCAACGACCTGGTCCGCTTTACCCGCGTCGCGTTGGTCGTTCGGATCGTTGTCGAAGATGTCGCTGCCGGCATTGCCAGTCAGAGAATCGGTGCCAATTGCGACGTTGCTGCGATGGCCACCAACCAAGACATCGGCTTGTGCTCCGCCAAGCAGAGTGTCGTTGCCAGCGGCTCCCAGCAACGTGACAGGAAGCGTCGAAGCCGTCGCATCGAGCTTGTTGTTCGATGCGCCGCCAATCAGGACGAAGCCCTCAACATTAAGCGGGGTTTCGGTGCCCGTTGCAGCCGAAGACAGTTGCGTGCCGGTGATCGTGAAGTTGGTGTCCTGAACCTCATACACCACATCGGTGCCAGCACCGCCGTCGAGAATGTCGACTCCGCCGCCGCCCGAGAGCACGTCGTTACCATTGCCTCCGGTGATGCCGTCAGCCTTTGAACCACCCAACAGAGTGTCGTCGCCAGCGTCACCGGCGAGGAAGACGGGAACAGTCGCCTGCCGCGCGTCAAAGCGGTTGGCACTCGGGCCTCCACTTACCTGAATGCGCTCCACTGCGGTGACGGTATCGGTTCCAAAGCTGGTTGTACTGACAGTGATACCCACAATCGTGAGATTGGTGTCCAGAACTTCATTGATACGGTCCGAATCGGCTCCGCCATCGATCGTGTCGTTGCCAATATCACCTTGCAGAGTATCCGCACCGGCGCCGCCACTCAGCGAGTCTGTGCCAGCCGCGCCGATCAATGAATCTGCTCCGTCACCACCCGCGACAACGTCGTTGCCTTGCAGTCCATACAGACGATCGTCACCAGCGTCGCCATTCAGCGTGTCGTTCGCCGTATTACCCTGCAGAGTATCATTGCCCTCCCCGCCGCTCATCAGGCCAGCTTCCGTCTGGCCGCTCAGGAAGTCGTTGCCGAGACCGCCCGCCATTGAGTCAACTCCGGCGCCGCCGATCAACACATCGTTATCCGCGTCGCCCGAAATGGAATCGTCGCCGTTCTGGCCGTTGAGATTATCAGCGCC
Source organism: Planctomycetaceae bacterium (assembly GCA_021732995.1). Taxonomy (GTDB): domain Bacteria; phylum Planctomycetota; class Planctomycetia; order Planctomycetales; family Planctomycetaceae; genus AM-0621. The sequence continues at coordinate 63,768 of JAKFWA010000067.1, forward strand.
GGCGCCTCCCGCGATGGTGTCGTTACCGTTCCCTGCAAAGATGGAGTCACCACCTCCACCGCCGTTGATCAAGTCCGCTCCGGTAAGCGTAAAGATCAGGTCGGCGCCCTCGGTGCCGGTAATGGCATCGTTGCCACCACCACCGCTAAGCGATGTGACGCCGGAACTTGTAAAACCGGACGCGTTGAGAATATCGCGCATGACGCCGCCGGTCAGATCTGCAATTTCAAATCCCAGCAGCGTGTCCGCGGAGAGTGTGGTGACGCCTTGTCTCACAACCAGAGAATTACTCGCCAGCGTAATCGTGCGAGTTTGCCCCGCCACGGAATCGGTATACGCGACCTCTTTGAAGAGGTCCATCCCGGCCGCACCATTCAGGGTATCATTCCCGGCGTTGCTGGTCAGAGTATCATTGCCAGCCTGACCGTCGAGATTGTCCGCCAAGCTGCTGCCGACCAGTGAGTCGTTGCCGCCACCGGCAAATATGGACACGGGGATGTTCGCGTCCTTGGCGCTCATGGAATTCGCCGAGCCGCCACCGAAGAACAGGGCTTTCTCGAAGCCGCTGATGGCGTCCACCGGCGCTGAACCCGCCGGGCCAATGCGCAATTCGGTGGCCGTCAGTACGAGATCTGTTGTGGTGGAATCACTCAAGAGGTCGGCGGCCCCAACTCCAGCGGCAATAATATCAGCACCCGCGCCGCCCGTCAGAGTGTCATTGCCATCCTCGCCGTTGATACTATCAATCCCGGAACCACCCACCAGCGAGTCATTTCCGGTTCCGCCTGCAACGGTCGAGTTCAAGCTGATTGCCGACAGATCGAGCTTGTCGTCTCCTGTGCCCAGGCTCGCAGAGAGTCCCGCCGTCACGGTCGCGGCGGCAACTCGAAATGTATCCGTCGCAACACCATCAGTACGCGATACGACGACATACTCAGACTTGCCGGTGTCGAGCGTGACCGCGACATCCACTGCGGCGTCCGAAATATCCGTAATCACAAGCTTGCCGGATGAAACGGCGACAGTGATCGGTGCATTCGAGACTGGAGGCAGCTCAACTTTGAGAGTCGCGGCCCCTTGAGTGAAGACCTCGAACGTCGCGCCATCAATGGTTTCATTGGTGCCCTGCGTCCAGCCATCGCCCTGATTGACGGTATCATCGGCACTCCGGCGAACAAGCAGCGTATTTGAGGTGGAGCTCAGATTGAGCACCTCCAGCCGATTGAGGGTCAGGGAATTCTCGCCGCTGCCACTAATATCCAGGACTTCGATATCCTGCAGAATGGGGTCAAAGATGCTGGTCAGGTCGAGATTGATACCACTTCCTGACAGCTTGAGTGTATCTAGGCCAGTACCTCCCAAGGCGCGTTGGAAACTGGCGTCGATGACAGTCAGAGTGTCGTTGCCTTCCCCTCCGTAGAGAACGTCTAGTCCCCCGTCGCTGACGACAGTATCAGCTCCCTGTTTACCAATCAGGATATCCGTCGCGCTGGCGCCTTGATTCGCCGTTATTGTTTCGCCGGTGCTAGTGCCGGTCTGCGTTTCACTACCACCGGTGAACTTGCCACCGAACACGACATAAGCTTCGCCCGCGGAACTGTCTCCGCCTGGATCTGCCAAAATAGCTCCAATGATCAAATCATCGAAGCCATCGCCGTTAATATCGCCAGCATGCGATGCCGAGTGCCCGGCGTAGTCCTGGAAGTCGATGCCGTCGATTCGGAACCCGTTTGTGCCATTCAAACTGTTCAGGGACAAGTCAGCGGCGAAGCCTGTGGACTTGCCAAACACGACGTAGATCTCGCCGTTCTGACTATATCCGCCCACTTGGGGCTCTCCACCTTGGACGCCGATGATGAGATCATCAAAACCATCGCCATTCAGGTCACCGCCCCCGGAGACTCGGGAACCGACGTTGTCACCTGGATCCGTCCCGAGAATCTTGAAGCCGTCAGTTCCGTCCAAGTCACTCAGAAAGGTAGTGTTGGACTCGTGGCTAAAACCACCCGATCTACCGAAGACGACATAGCTCTCACCGGCATAGTTGTCGCCTCCCGAATCAACGCCGTACGCTCCGATGATAATGTCTTCGAGGCCATCGCCGTTGACATCTCCCGCAGTGGAGACCGAAGCCCCAGCGAAGTCATAATCAAACTTGCCTCTGAATAAATAGCCTTTTTCAATCGTAGGGAAAACCAGGTCAGTAAAGTCGAACGAGGCGTCAAACCCGCTGGCCTTTCCGTAAACGACAGCTGCTCTACCGGCATCGTCTCGGCCGCCGGGGTCGGCGCGACGAGCACCCACGATCAGATCATCAAAGCCATCGCCGTTCACGTCACCGGCACTCGATACAGAAATCCCCGCGTTATCTCCCGCAGAGCTTCCCTCGAGACGAAACCCATTCGTGCCAGTTAGAGAGGCCAAATTAAACGAGGCCGTGTAGCCGGACGCCTTCCCAAATACCACATAGGCTTCTCCGGACCCGTCAGTGCCCACCCCTTGCTCAGCGAAGGGAGCACCGATGACAAGATCATCGAAGCCGTCGCCATTGATATCACCCGCGCTGGACACGGCACGCCCTGCGGAGTCGCTCGGATCGATGCCGTCGAGGCGAAATCCAGTGGTGCCATTGAGCGAACTGAGTTCAAGAGATGACGAAAACCCAGATCCTTTGCCAAACACCACGTAGATTTCACCGCCCGCAGAGTCTCCCCCTGGATCGGCCACCCAAGCACCGACAATCAGATCTGCAAAACCGTCTCCGTTAACGTCGCCGGCTGTTGATACTGAGTCTCCAGCCTCATCGCCAGCATCAATGCCATTCAGCTTGAAGCCGTTGGAGCCATTCAGCGAATTCAGATCGATTGACGTCGCAAAGCCGCTGGCCTTGCCGAACACGACATAAGCTTCACCGGCGTTGCTGTCGCCACCGGGATCGCCCTTCGGGGCTCCGATGATCACGTCGTCAAACCCGTCACCATTCACGTCTCCAGCACGCGAAACACTTCGGCCAGCTTGGTCATTGGGGTCGATCCCGTCCATGCGAAAGCCAATCGTTCCGTCGAGGGAACTCAACGGCAGCGGATTCGTCGCGGCTGGTACTGTCCGAGCTTCGAGTTGCTCGAATCGTTGAACCCACTGGCGGCGTCGACCATGCCGAGTGTGGCTTGAGCGAAGCATGCGGCTGCGCCGCTCGAAATGTGACTGCAATTGTCCACTGAATACGTTCAACCAGGATTTCAGGATCACGAAGAACTCCGAGGTGAAGAACTTACTGATTGGGTCGATACCAGAAGGGAAGCCGCGTGGTTCTCAAGGGGATTCGCCGGGCGATCCGATGGTGATCGTGCGGCGGATTTCGTCGGTCTTGAAACCGAGGGCGGAGGGGCGGCGGACTCCGGGCAGGGCGATGACGTCGTAGAGTTCGTTGACGACTCCTTGCAGCCACAGCCAGTGGACCAGATCGCCCGAGCGGAGGTCGATTACACAGACGCCGCAATGCGGATCGGCGTCACGTTGTTTCAGATTCTCGTCCAGGTTGAGCCCTTTGAACGTGCGGTTCTCGCGGCATTGTGACAGGCCGACGATCGCAAAATCTCCACTAAAGCTCAGGCCGCGCAGATAACCGGGGCAGAATGTGAGCGGTTCAAACTTGCCGGTCGCGCGATCGATCTTGCCGAAGAAGCCCGTGCCCGAATTGAGCAGCCACAGTTCGTCGCGATACAGACGCGGGGAGTGCGGCATCGAAAGGCCGGTGGTGATGATCTCATTGGTGCGGACATCGATGACGCAACCGCCGTCACGACGACGCTCGCGCCAGCCGTCGGCTACGTCGCTCTGACTGACGCACGTGACATAAGCCGGTCGACCGTTCTCCATCGCCAAGCCATTCAAGTGGCAGCGGTCTTCGGCGGCCAGCTTCGTGAGAAACGGCGGCTGCCAGAGAGGTATAAAGCTGTGCTTCTCACTCGTTGTCGCGAGGCATCCGAAGAGCGTGTTGACGAAGACCACTCGGCCATCGGCGTCCACGGAAACGTCGTGGATGTCGAGATCGCCGGTCACATATCCCACTTGTGGCACGTAGATACGATCAAACCCGTTCGCGGCCTGCCCGGGTTCCAAAGCGTTCTCGAACCGCCAGAGTTGATACAGCGACGTCATCCATAACGTCTGCCCATCACCCCACAGGCCGAGGCAACGATTGAAAGTTCGCTCGAAGATCGACAATCGGCCTTCCGGCTGCAGGCCGATCAGAAACAGCTTGCCCGCCTGGTAGGTGGTGAAGGCGAGACTCAAACGCTGTTCGTGCAGCCAACTGGTGAATCCCCGCGACGCCAAGGCGTCAAACATCGGAGCCGCAGGAGTCGGAGACGTCGAAGAGCGAGCCGGATCGGCAGAACTCATAAGTTTCTTTTTGAACAAGTCTGGAGTCAAAGATGCAAAACTGGCGTTGTCAGGTTAGGAGCCCGACAATCGCGTCCACAAGCAGCAATGACGAAGTTTGCCGAAAGTTCTTTAGCTCAGCTCAACGCCCTCACTTACCGAGCTTGATGATTTCCTTGATGCGGAGCGCGAAGCTGTCGTCAACGACAACCACCTCAGCAGTGGCGACTCGCACCCCTTGCACGATGAGGTCCACCGGTTCGGAGACCTGGCGATTGAGTTCAATCACCGAGCCTGCTCCGAGGTTGAGGATTTCGCCGACAGTCAGGACCGTCCGCCCCAGCACCGCTTCGGCTTCGAACTTCAGGTCGGCGAGTTGCTTGAGCTGAGTCGCTCCCAGTGTCTTTGGTTTGCTCTGCAGCTCTGCGAAGTCGACCGCTTTCACTTCGGCGGTCGCGGCAGCGGCTTTCCCTCTGGCTTTGGCCATGAATTAACCCTTCACCACGGATTCGATTTGCAAGGCTTGATTCGATCCCACTCGGCCAGGCCAGCCCAGGAAGGTGGTTGCATTCGCCACCGACACGCTCAACGGCGCATCCACCTTTTGATTGAGGATCAGCACGTCGCCGACCTTCAACGCCTTGAGTTGCGCGGGATTCAGTTCCACTGAGCCGAGCTTCACGGTGACGCGTGCTGGCAGCCCGCCGAGCAATCCCTGCAGTGACTCGTGTTCGTCTGCGCCTTGTACAACCTGTGCTGTGCTGGCCGTGGAATCCAGAAACGCCTGCAGCGGCTCTTGAGGAATCAGCCAGTACCAGTGTTCGGTGCCCTGCGGCAGTTGAAACCGGAACGTCACGCAGACAAGCGCCTCTTCATCTGACACGACGCGCTGACGGCTCAACGCCGAAACGTCACGTTGCAGTTGAATGTGTCCGGGAACCGCTTGCGGCCAGCAGTCGCGCACGGACTGCACGAAGGTTTCGAGGATCAATTTCAACAGGCTAGCAGTGGCGGGGCTGAGCGTGCTGTCCGCCGGCAATTGCGCGGGACGTTCGCCGAGCAACCCTGCGGCCAGCAGCTTTGCAAACGGGCGCCGCAGAACGAGCAACGAGTGGAGACCGGGATCGAGAAACTCCAGGCTGTAACCGATCTTCGTCGCATCCAGCTCCTCGACAAATCGCGACCAGCGCGTCGAGCCAATCGACGCCACCGACGGCTGCACTTCGAACGGCAATGTCCGCTCGCAGGCTTCGCCCAATGCGGCACAGGCGGAACTCAGCCAGTCGTTCAGACGCGCCTCATCGTCACTCGCCAGACGCAACGGTTGACGGAAGTCATGTGCGAACGGTTCTGCAGGCCCCGGTGGTGCTGTGTCGCTCATCATGGATGCTTGAACTCAGTTGCTGACAAGCTGGCTTCTGCCAGAGTCACGGCAGTTATCGTACCGTCATGCAGAGCGGATGCGACCAGCACGCCGCTCAGGCCGCACCGGGAAAGCTCAATCAGGTCGCTCGTTTGCCGGACGCCACCTCCGGTGATGAGCTTCACACTAGGCGAAAACTGCTGAATCTCGCGGCACAGGGGCAACGTGCTGATGCCCGAACCGGTGCCGACGGACGCCAGATCCAGCACGACGAGCTGTTGCACTCCGGCTTCAATCACTGCGGCGGCGATCTCGATAGGTTCGCTGCTGAGCATGTCGCGAAACGTGCGGAGCACTTGGCCGCCGCGCAGGTCGAGGCTGAAAATCACACGTTCCTCGCCGAACTTGTGCACCAGCATTTCGAGCGACGCCAGAGTCGGCCACGTTTCGAGTCCAACAATCACCCGTTGCACACCGGCGGCGAACGCGGCTTCCGCATCAGCACTGGTTTTCAGGCCGGAATCAACAATCAACCGGAAACCGGCGGAACTCAACTGTTCGTAGATCTCGAAGTTCGCGTTGTCGTGCAGAATTGCGTCGAGGTCCGCGACGTAGAGATCTTGCCAGCCGAACTGCTGCTGAATGGCGTTCGCTACATCCAGAGCCTGCGCGGACGATGTGAGCCTGCTCTCGACGGGACGGTACTGGCTGCGATCTCCGGCAACGCCCCTGACGACGACCGAATTCAGAATGTCCAGCACGGGGATGATCTGCATCACGGAAGCACGGCTCAGCGAGGTCACGGGAACGAGTTTACGACGGCCGTATTTCAACCGCCTGCCCGGCCTATTTCCAGTTCTTGATGTGCGTCGTGACTCTTCGCCCGAAATTCTTGTCCAGACGTGCCAGATGGGCACTTAACGGCCCGGGCGGCTCACCGCGTTCAATCGCCTCCAGATAGTTCTGCAGCGCGGCGGTTTCTTCGGCGGAACCGTGAATCAACGTATGCACCCAGGCCCATGCTTCGCGGTAGTCGGCGACGGACATCTCGCTGACGGATTCTTTGCTTTCCAGATCCTTCAAATCCGGACGCCAGCCGAGACGGCTGTTCCATTTCAGGCGGGTTTGGTGCGGATTTCCGGATGCTCGATCTTCGGCGGGCACTTCGAAGTATTCCGCGAGCCCCTCATCCAGCCACATCGGAATGAATGCCAGCATCGAATGCAGCACCGCGTGAGTCAGCTCGTGCCGCAGATCGATCTCGAAGTCCTTGTGAACGTACAGGAACACTCGACCGACGCCGTCGGCATCTTTCGCGAACACCGCCCGCCGACTGACTCCTTCGGGAGCGTGTCGAGTCGCGTGTGCTCGATAACTGCGAGAATTCGCCAGGATGTAAATCTCGATCGGCGACTTGTTGGGAGCCAGCTCCAAGGTCGCGATCACATCGGCGTGGTGCTGCTCGATGGTCTGCATCAGCCCGACAAACTGTTCGAGCCGGACTTCAGAATAAACCGTGAACTGACCCTGTTTGCGTACGTCGGCCCAATCTGCTGCGGATGCCGACTGGTTCGCCAGCAGTCCCAGGCAGAGCATCAGCAAGACTGCGCAGCGCGCAACTGCAGCCCGCACGCTGTTCGCAATCTGCTGAACAACGTCGGGCTGAACTCTACAGGCGCGCGAACACCATGCTGGAAAAGTCATGGTTCTTCGCAATTCGCTAAATCACGCCACCGTGAGTACGGTAGGGCGTCGCGAAGTCGGGTGTGTCCAAGCCCCAGATACGTTCCCAGATTTCCGTAATGTGACGGAAACCCTCAGAAACGTAGATCATCTGTCGAGCCCGGACGTCCGGCGAAGATGAATAGATCGGGACGACACAGCCCACCTGAATGGCTGTAACAACCGCGAACAGAGCCAAGATGGCAACCTTTCGCATGGAACTCCTCCGTGAGTAGGCGAAAGCACTTTTGCTCGTGAAGCGAGTCTCAGACTCGCTTGTGTATCAAACGGTAACTTATTCCGCTGCAGTCGGTTCTGGACTGGGGGACGGCGGTGGCTCCGGCGGCGTAACTTGAGTCGCTGCCGCAGCTTTCGCAATCTCTAGTTGGCGAACCTTTTCTTCCATCTCTTTGCCCGGCTTGAACGTCACGACGTACTTTTCAGCCACGTCCACACGCTCACCGGTACGCGGGTTACGAGCTTTTCGCGCCGCTCGCTTCTTCACTTCGAACACGCCGAAGTTCCGTAGCTCGATGCGCTCTTGCTCCACCAACGTATTGATGATGGCTTCGAATGTTTTTTGAACAATCTCCTTCGTCTTCAATTGGGTTTCCCCAATCGACTCAGAGATTGCTTTGACGATGTCTTTTTTCGTCACGACTGGCCTCTGCCCAGAGGTGCCGACGGCACGTTTGTCTTCTGTCCAAGAACTGGCGTCGGACTCTACGGCCGATCGTAAGTTCGAGTCAAGTCGACATTTCCGTCTCGGACTCGTGATCTCGTCCGATTCGGGAACGCACAGGCTCCGGTGAGAGATCGGCAGATTCGACCCGCACAATCAGTAAATCCTACGCAACCAGTAAAGTTTAACACTCAATAGGGTTTCCGCCGAGTCGCGATTTGGACTCCAGAGCACGGGCCGGACGATCCGATCGGGAGCTTTCGCAGTCGCCGGGCAACATATCTGACGATGGCAGCGTTCACAGCGTCCTGATGTTCGTATGGGTGCACTCGTGGCCAATTGCTTTCCTGAGTTTTGGACGCATACTCAGATACCGCTGCATTCAATGAACATCGCAGACACGTACATGAGATGAACCGGGCCGCCACGCCCGTGGGTTCAACCGGCTTTCTTCCCTGCTCCAACGGCCTCACTGCCACTCGCCGATGCCCGTCGATTGTTCGCGTCTGTCGGGCCCGCAGTCTTTTGAAGGAGTCGATCGATGTCGCACCAGCAACCCAAATTCAAAGACGAGATCGCTAACTTCATGCGGGGCTTGATCCGCCGCAATCCCGGTGAGCCCGAGTTTCATCAGGCTGTCGAAGAAGTCGTGATCTCGCTGATGCCGTTCGTGGTCGAGAACGCGCACTACAGAGACGCCTGCATTCTGGAACGCATGACCGAACCGGATCGCGTCGTGATCTTCCGCGTCTGCTGGGAAGACGACGCCGGCAACGTCCGCACGAATCGGGCTTGGCGCGTGCAGTTCAACAACGCCATCGGCCCGTACAAAGGGGGCATGCGTTTCCATCCGTCGGTCACGCTGAGCGTCCTGAAATTCCTCGGCTTTGAGCAGTGCTTCAAGAACGCGCTCACGGGCTTGCCAATGGGCGGCGGCAAGGGCGGTTCCAACTTCAACCCGAAGGGCAAGAGCGATCGCGAAATCATGCGGTTCTGCCAGTCGCTGATGATCGAACTGTCCCGCCATATCGGTGAAGACACCGACGTGCCCGCCGGGGACATTGGCGTTGGATCGCGCGAGATCTCGTACATGTTCGGCCAATACAAACGGTTGGAAAACCGCTTTGTCGGCGTGCTGACCGGCAAAGGACTGTCGTTCGGCGGCAGCCTCGTGCGGACCGAGGCGACGGGCTACGGCGCGACCTACTTCGTGCAGAACATGCTGGCCCTGAAGTCGGACGGCATTCAAGGCAAGGTGGCGTCCGTTTCTGGCTCGGGCAACGTGGCGCTGTACTGCATTCAGAAAGTCAACGAACTGGGCGGCAAGGTCGTCACGGCGTCGGATTCGGACGGCTTCATCTACGACAAGGACGGCATTTCCGGCGAGAAATGGGAATTCCTGCGCACGCTGAAAGAGGACCGTCGCGGGCGCATCTCCGAATATGCTCAGAAGTTCGGTTGCGAGTATCATGCTGACAAACGCCCCTGGAGCGTTCCGGCCGATCTGGCGTTCCCCTGCGCGACTCAGAACGAGCTGGATGGCAGCGAGGCCAAGCTGCTTATCAAGAACGGTGTGAAGGCGGTCTCGGAAGGTGCGAACATGCCGTGCACTCCCGAGGCGGTGAACGCCTTTCTGACCGCGAAGATCGCTTACGGGCCGGGCAAGGCGTCCAACGCGGGTGGTGTGGGTGTCTCGGGCTTGGAGCAAAGCCAGAACGCTCTACGAATCGCCTGGTCGCGCGAGGAAGTCGATCAGCGGTTGCAGGACATCATCCGCAGCGTCCACGAAAAGTGCGTGCAATACGGCCGCCAGCCCGACGGCTTCGTGAACTATGTCGACGGAGCCAACATCGCCGGCTTCGTCAAAGTCGCTGATGCTATGCTGGCCTACGGAGTGGTGTAGCGGTCCCTCAAACTGGAATTCGAAGAAGGCCGGTTATTCGCCGCCGCCCTGCAGTTTTTCCAGTCGCTGCAACGCATCCTTGTACCCGTAATCGACCGCCAAAACTTCGCTGTAGTGGGACTCGGCAGCATCCCGGTCCTTGGCTTGTTCGCACAGTCGACCCAGCCAGTAGTGCACGTCGAGGAATAATTCCTTGTTGTCGTGCGCGTTGAGCTTGTCGATCGCCTTTTCGAACTGCCGTCGAGCCAGCGGGTATTTCTTTTCCTGAATGAAGCACAAACCCATGTTGTAGAGAGCTTTGGATTCGATGCGATTATCCTGGCTGGCCTGCTGGAACAGCGGAATAGCTTCGCCGTACTTCTTTTCCGCCATCATCAGCTCGGCGAGTCCGAACTTATACTGCAAGTTGGCCGGATGACGTTCGACGCGGGCGCGGAGCACTTCCATTTCGCGCAGCCGCATCTCGCGACGCAAGTCGTCGTACGTCTTCTTGATCTTCTCGTCGTCCGGCTTTGTCGTGTGACGATCCTTCGCCATGCCGACGTTCTTCTTCATCAGGTCCAGTTCCGTGTCTTCCAGCAGTTCGCGAAGGTTGGCATCGCCGCCCGAGATCTCGAGCGCCTTCTGCAGCATCGGCAACGCCTGATCGTGTTTGCCTTCGCGGCGATAGAAGTCCGCCAACTTGGTGTAGTTGTCCTTGTTTTCAGGTTCTTTGCGAATGGCTCGCTGCAGATCGGCCTCTTCGGACTGACCTGGACCGTCAGCTTCGCCGGGCTTGGTCATCTTCAGACGCTTCTGGACCTCGTGATCGGCCATTACGCCCTTGGTGTCGTCAGCACCTTCGTAGCCGCCGCGATCAATGACATGTTTGGTCGCGGCTTGGTTGGCACGCGTGCGAGCGTCACCGTCCATCGGATCGATCTGGCAGATCTTGTCCCACTGCACAGCCGCCTGAGTGAACTCACCGCGGTCTTCCAGGAGTTCCGCAAGTGATCGGCGATAGTCCTTGTTGTTGCCGTCGTTCTCCACAGCGCACTGATATGAAAAAACGGCAACATCCTTGTAGCCGAGGTGCCTACTCGCTTCGCCGAGATCCGCGTGCAGGGCGGCATCCCACGGATTGACGAGCAGACCTTCCTCAGCGGCAGCCTCGACGCCTGGCCAGTCCTTCTGCATGCGGCATTTCTTGATCCGGCCTTTGGGACCCATCAGCTTGATGCCGCCCATTCCCGCACCGGTCTTGTTTTCGTTGTAGCTGCGGCGGACTGCTCCGCGCAAGGTCTGGCGGTACACCAGATTCTCGGGCACGAACTTGACGCACTTCGAGAACATGTCGATGGCGTAGGGCCAGTTCTGCTTCAACATCGCTTCCGTTCCGACCTTCCAGCATTGGCCTGCCAATCTCTTCTTATCGTCGGACATCGAAACAACCTCTTCGCGGAATGCCGGTGAACCAGGACTTGCAGAGTTGAACTGAGCTTGTGCGAGACATTGGATATAGCAGATGCAGCGAGCGCTATCCACAGGCACAAACCGCTGTTTGCCCCATCTGCCGGGCCTGTTATCCTGACCGCGGTTTATCTGGACGGAGTCCAGTTCGAAATCCAGGGAGGGGCGGAACATGGCTCGACTGGGATGGTCGCGGCTCGGTGTTGGTCTGTTGACATGCTGCATGCTGGCCGGCTGTGGCGGCGCGGATGATCTCGGCGAGGATCTGGAAATCCCGCAGCTCAGCAGGGCCGAGGCACCTCCTGTGGGTAAGGCTGAAGCCGAACCCGCTAGCGAAATTCAGCAGGTCAGCGCCCAAGGCACGCCGCGCGAAGGCAACCTCGCCCTGACGCTGAAGCAGGGCGATATGTTCGCCCTGCGGAAGACGATCTCGCAGTCGCTCGCTCAACGCATGAAGGACGGCCCGGTTCGCAGCACCTCGTTGCTGTCGCTGACGGCGGGCATCACCGTTGAGAAAGAAGAGGACAACAAGCGACTGCTGCGCGTGAAGTATCAACGCGTCCGCTACTCGCACGATCTGATGGGCGACAAAGTGGAATACGACTCGCTGGAAAACGGATCGGTGCCCGACGCGGCCTTGCTGTATCAGGGCATGATCAACAACGGCTTTGCGTTCTGGCTGACTCACGACAACCAGATTGCCGACATCGTCGACTTCCGCAACTTCCTGCAGCGCTGTGTGCAGAAGGCTCCGGCGAACAAACAGAAGCAACTGATTGCTCAAATCACCAACAATACTGAAGACGAAGGCTTCGCGAACTTCGTGGACGACAGCATCGGCCTGCTGCGTTTCAACCTGGAAACACCCGGTCGCGAAACGACGGTCAAGGAAGGCGATGAATGGACTCGCACCCGCAAGTTCCTGCATCCGCTGCCGATGGCGATCAACACGACGTACTCGCTGACGCAACTTACCGACCAGCGTGCCGAGATCGACATCTTCGGCACGATTGTCCCTGCCCGCGTCGCGGCAGCCGGCCCCGCCCTCCAGAAGCCCTCCGATTCAGAGATCATCCTCAAGGACGGTCACACGTCCGGCCACTGCACGGTCGACCGCGCCACCGGGCTGCCGACGCGCAGCCAGGTGACTCGCAATCTCGCACTCCGAGTCCGCATGCCAGACAAGTCCGAGTTCGATCAGCACAAGCAGATCGTGACGACCGTCGACATCTATCCGACGTCCGGCAAGATCTACATTGACGCCAACGCCGCTCCGCTCAACGAGGACCGCGGCGTCGTACCCGCCTCCGCCGAAGTTCCGGAAGGCAAAGTCGGCACCAAGGCCGTCACGGCCCCCGAAGCCGAACCAGGTCAGGAATCTCAACCACGCCCCCGAGTTTCGACCAATCAGACTCCCTCTGCGCGTCGTCCTGCGTTCAATGCGCCGCTGCCTGAACGAACTGAGCCGGAATCGCGAGCTCGTCCGTAGTCACGCCAACGGTGAGGTTGCCGGTCAGGAGCCAACGCAAACAGTTGAACACAACGCATTTGCTCTATTTGCTCCATAATCGCCCTGCTGCCCAATTCAACTCTTGAAGCTCGCACAACAAAGTGTCATGACATCGACAGTCAGACATGCGTTGTTGGTGCCGCGCCGGTGCCAATTGGGCTCAACCGAAGAGGGGTGCAGAATGAGCATGAATCGTCGACAAGCTTTAGGAGCATCGCTGGCAGGTCTTGGCGCATGGGCCTTCTCCCGCCCGGCGAACGCGGGGGACAAGAAACGCTACGTGCAGTGGTGCCAGCCAGCGTGCTATCCACCTGCCGCCTCACAGCCATTTGCTGTAGCGCCAACGGTTAACGCGTGCGATAACCTCGTGTGCCCGGTTTGGGAGTGGTCAAACTGGGGCAACGGGTTCTCATCTTACTACGCAGTTGTTTGTCATACTTTTGCTTCTCAGAATTTGAACGGTGCGTCTGGACTACCGGTCGGTAACCCTTGCCAAGAGAATTCTTCGGGTCAGTGCGGCAATTGCTTCCCACGCTTTAGGATTGACAACGGGGTCCCGGATTACTCGATCGGTGCAACGGCGATACAGACAAACGTCCGTCATCCGAAAATCCCCCATGATAAAGATCCGGATCACGTCCACTCCAAGAAGGTGTTCGACATCGCTGGCCCTAAGGCTAAGGAATTTGATTTTATCAAAATACCCCACAAGACATTCACTGACGTGTTTGTGCCGGTGCGACTGGGTCTCTTCACCGTCCGTACCAAGGGGGGCGGCCCGGACCCGGGCACAGCAAAACCGGAACACATCAAGCGAATTGGTTATTTTGCTGTCGGACAGGAAGTTAGTGGACTGCCGAGCGATCCGCCGTCAGTGGGTCGCGACGAAGTGGCATACGTTTCCGCAAATCGGGTCTTCGTCACTCTCGGCTCCGTGAGGTTCGAAGTAACAACGGACACTCCACTCATGTAGTTCATTCTCAGATACGAGGAGTCTTGCTCCGTGCGCAGCGGAAGCCCACCGTTGCGGACGGAGCAATCCGTGATACTCCACGTCGTGCACGAACTCCTAATCCTCGCGGATCAGATGATGTGTGTGATGCCGCATCGGCGAGATCGCGGACTGTGACATGTGCTCCACGCTGAGGGGCAGTCAATTCGGTGAATACCGCTGCCTGCGGTCCCGGATAGACTGCGAAGTAAGAATCGGTGAATTCCTCGGCGTTCGAGAAGAGTCCGTAAATCGGGGGCTTTGTGTTAGTGCGGTCCTCTGATGGTTCATCGACTGGCCTCAATTCGTGCTTGTTCGAATGCGGCTCGTTACCCCATGGATAGAATGTTGTGCCTCGCTGAGTTGCTGCGAACTCGTACTCGAACTCCGTAGGCAGGCGTTTTCCCACGCGTTCTGCGTAGTGGATCGCCTCATCAATGAACATGCCCGTTACTGGTAGAGAGCCTGAAGTGAACTTCGTCTTGGCCAAGCTAGGAGGCAACTGTCCGTTGAACGCGGCCTTTAACTCGTCCACTGAGATCTCGTGGGTGTCCAGGTAGAAGGTGGAGATATTTCGGGAATGTTGAGGCACGAGAGTTGAACTGGTGGAGCCAACGCGAAATCCATCCATCCCCTCCAGCAGCGCCATTCCAGCAATCACTTCCGCAGCGGGAATTCGTATATCGGGGAGTGTCGTTACTCCATCGACGGTCAGCGAACGGCGGTGCGGATAGTAATCGGTCAACTTGCCACCCTCACCGGGAACGCTGCGGATTACTTCGTGAAATCTGCCATCGTCAAGCTCGGCGACAACCAGATACTCGCCAGGCAGCAACTGCAATCTGCTCGGCGTTCTGCTATTCGCACGCACTGCCTTGTCGACGTTCGGTTCACCAGTCACCAGATCGCGAGGGTAGAAAATGATCTTCGCTCCTTCTGGCTCTGTGGTGATGCTGACGTCACGAGGTTCGATGACCTGGACGACGGTGCCGGGGCGATAGTTCTGCGTACGCGGGTCGACCTCGGTAGGAGTCGTCATTCGAGACGCCAGCGCCACGGCGCTCAGGCAACAGAGCACTGCTAGAGCCGCCGCCAGGCGATTCTTGCTTACCCACCGCCAACTGCGTTCTGCCAGCGTGGCTCGCCGGGCCAGGATCGCGTTGCCGGACAGGAACCGGCGGAGGTCGTCGGCGAACTCCCCGGCCGATTGATAGCGCTTCTCACGCGCTTTGGAGAGCGCCTTCAAGCAGATAGTTTCCAGATCGCGCGGCACGTCCTCGCTGTAGGATCTCGGCGTGCGCGGGTCCGTGCTTTCGATCTGATACAGCATCATCATGCCAGGGCCAGAGAAGGGACGCTCGCCGACCAGCATCTCGTACAGCATGACGCCCAGTGAAAATACGTCGCTGCGACGGTCGATCATCTGATTGTCGCCGCGAGCCTGTTCGGGTGACATGTACGCGGGCGTGCCCAGCACCACGCCTTCGGCTGTCATGGTCACTTCGGCGTTGTCACGCTTCGCCAAACCGAAGTCGGTTACGAAGGGTTCGTCTTCAGTATCCAGCAGGATATTGCCGGGTTTCAGGTCGCGATGGATGACGCCGTGCTCGTGCGCGTAGTGCACTGCCTCACAGACCTTTGCCAGCAATTCCGCTTTCTGAGCCCAGGTGAACTGTCGCGCCTTCAGGGCTTGGGCGAGCGTCACGCCGCGAATGAACTGGCTGACGATCACGCAGCGGCCCGCCTCTTCGACGACCTCGTGCACGCGTACGATGTTGGGGTGTTCCAATGAAGCAGAGGCCTGAGCTTCCCGCAGGAAGGTATCACGCTCACCGCCGTCGAGGTCTTCCCAACGCGGGACTTTGACCGCGACGATACGCTCCAGACGCGTGTCCCGAGCTTTCCACACGACGCCGAAATGCCCCATGCCTACGGGTTCAATGAGTTCAAAGTGGGCGATGTGCTCTTTGGGCGATGGCTTGCGAGTGAGCGTCAACGTGCCGAGCGGAACCTGACTGCCACACGACGGACACGAAGCCGACTCGCTCAGAGACACATCCACGATGTTCAGCATCGTCTTGCATTGAGGACATTGGACATGCATCGGCGTTCTCCAACGTTCTCGGCCGCGTCAATTGTTGCGGTCAGGCGGCTTGCAGGGCTTGGCACCAACCCGGTGAATCTGCGACGGAATCACGTGTGCACGGATGGTATCGTATGCTGGTCTACCCCAAGCAATGCAAGCCTCCGCCTGCGATTCACGCCGTTGAATCCGCAGTTGCGGTCGCCGCCTTACGCCATTCCTCAAAGTCTTTCTGAAAACGCGGGGCGAGTGTCAGGCCGATGGGCGCGGTGCTCAGAAACACCACGCCGTCCACGTCGCCCAGTTGGGGCAGGGCGGTTTGCAAAGTCGCGTGTGGGACTTCATTGAGCAGATCTTTCATACTGACTCGCGACTGCCGCTTGAGCAGTATCGACAACACTTTGGTGCACGCCGCCACATCCAGTTCTTTGAGGCGGCGACCGCGTTGCACCAGATCCCACGCCAGCACAAGCAGCCGAGGACCGCTCAGCAACAGCGTGGCCAGCATGCGTATAAACATCTTGCCCGCCGCCGGATCGAGGGCCAGCACCGCGAAGGGAGATCCCGTCACCACGCGCACGGCGAGGTCCGTGATGCCCATTTCCCTGCCTGAAAACTGCCATTCTTCGCGATGCGTGCGGCCTTTGGTGAATTGCCATATGTAGAGGATGCCTATCACGAGGCCCGTCGCGCCCATGCTCTGGTTGAAGCTGAGCGCGAACAGCATCCCGAAACCCATCAGGATGGTCATGAAAATGGCCCAGCCAGTGACCACAGTCGCCAGCACCGCGCCTGGAATCAGCAACAGAGGCGACAACAGACACAAACAGCCTTCACGACTCACCCGTTCCTGCAACCAGTCCGACAGCTTCGGCTTTGCCATAAGGAAGTAGTTCCAATCTTATACGGATCGCAGAAATTAACCGCGCGTCAGATGTGGCCTCCCGCTGCAGCTCAACATTGTCGCCTTTCGCGGAGCGAAAGACGACAATCAGCGAGGCATAGTTAATTTCTGGGACCCGTAGTCATATCCTGCGGATCGCTCGTGTTCGAACTTGCTGCGGGAGTTACTCCAGTCGGTAGCTACTTAAATTGGCTTGGTGTCGTTTGAGGACTGCTTCACAAGTTCTCGTTCAGCTTGTTCATTTTGCCGCAGTGTCGAACGACGCTGTGTTAATGAAGTGCCAGACGGCATCGAATTGCTGACGAGCGTCGCCTCCTAGGATAGTCGTCACCTTGGTTGTCTTCCCATCGGCCGCGAGCTTGGGCATCTTCGTATTGATGTCGAACCGCGGCGGGTCGAGCGTGAAGCGTTGATAGTAGTCTTGCCGCAACCGTGCCTTCACCAGCGCAAAGTTGATACCCGGAGCGATCTTCGTCTTGTCATCACCTTGAGCTGGCTGGTTACCCACCGCGTGACATTGGCGGCAGTCGAGAGCAGATTTCTGTACCAGTTGACTACCGATCTCTGCACGTTGCGGCTCAGGGGTGAAGCGGGCTTCCTCGGTTGCGTCGATACCGTGCTCCGCGGCCAAACCACGCGAGAGTGCGTTGGCATAATGGCCGAACGACGGCATGCGGCCTTTTAGCCAGGGACGCAATCTCAGATCCGTGGCCTTGAGGCCAGCCGCATTCGGTGGCGATTTGGCCGGCTGCAAGCCGTGTGTTCCAGTCTTCAGGAACTGTTCCATCCAGGGACCGTGCAACTTCTCTCCAGCCAAACTAAGACTGGGAAACACATCCGGAACAAGACCGCTGTCGCTCTCTTCAACGATTAACGCTCTACGCGGGCTGACTGCGCCATCGCGGTCGTGACAGGACTCACAGCGCAGCGTTTTGACCAACCGTCGCGATTCCTCAACAGGCACCCGTAGATCCAAGCCAGTCAACTTCGACTGTACGAACCTGACCAGCGCGGCACGATCAGTCGCCGATAGCGAGTACCAGGGTGTTCCGCCTTGCTGATGCCGTTCCGCCGCAAGGCAACCTGTAGGCGACCTCAGGTCGTTCATGGGAATCGGTTTCTCCAGCGGTGTGCGACGTTCTCCTCGCAGGTCATGGCAGCGAATGCAGAGTTGCCGGATGGGGTCAGGAACTCCACCACTGTTGACCTCGAAGGGATCTACCTTCTGCGGAGTGTCTGCGGCTTTCATCATCAGAAACGCCGCGAGCTGATCGATCTCAGGGTCAGTCAACTGGAAGTTCGGCATACGCGTGTTGGGATGCTGCGCCGCGGGATTTTCCAGGAACGACTTCAGAGTCGACAGATGGTACTTGTGATTGACATGAAACAATGACCGCCGGTCACTGGGATCTGCCACCGAAGGTTCGGTGAATCGATGGCAAGCCACGCAGCCCAGGTCTTCAAACAACTGCTGCCCCAGACTCGCCAACTCCTTGTTCTTTTGCGTTAAAAAATCAGCCGGCCCAGGACCGCCCCGAACGCGAGAACGCTGGCTGAGCATGAACAAATACCGCTTCACATCAGCTTCAGCCGGGCCATTAAACAGTGCTGGCATGGCCGCATCCGGATTGATCTGATGCGGATTCCGTAGCCACGACTCGAGCCAATCCGCCTTTGGGACGCCCTGCGAAAAGTTCGGCGCAGTGAGCGGATCTTCTGACAACAAGGGCTCGAAACGATCACTCGCCGGACCATGGCAAGCACGACACTGGCGTGACACGAACAATTCGCGACCGCGCCTTAACTGCTCGGCAGCGAGCAATCCCGGATCTTCAGAACTGTGGAACAGGACATGAGGTGGGACAGGCTCCCGGGCGAATTCGGGCGATTCCCACATCAGTCGGAACTGTGCAGCACTGGACTCTGCTGGCGACGCATACTCCAGCACCAGCTTGTTGAATCCGCCGCTCAAGGTCGCTGATCTCTCCGCGATCAGAACGCCTTTGGCAGGAGTCTCTGCCGAGCCCGGAGCCTTCAGCTCTTTGTCATTAATAAATAGCGTCGCGCGGCCCTGGCCTTCGACGCTGAAGGTCACCGTCTGCTGCAGTGGGACGCGAATAAACCCTTCCCACCGTGCGACAAATGGGCCGGGCTTCAGGAACTGACTGGGAGCGTGGATGGGGCTGACGAAAGTCGCCGCCATGCGGTCAACGCGAGCGTCTTCGTAGGGCAAGCGACCTGCCTCAACGAGTCGTGCCTGTGCCGCACTTGCAAACCGGGCGATCAGACCCGGCCGTAGTTCGGCTTCCTGAGCTTCATTGAGTCCGCCTGCGGGCGTTTTGCGAGCCAGCTTGGACTCGTCCATCTTATCGCTACGAACCGAGTTCAACGTCAGATACATCGTGCGTCGGAAGTTGCGAGCTGCGGCGTTGGGCTTGTTGCCTGACGTTGAATTCACGGCGGCACTCTTTAGAGCACAAGACACCGCCAGCACGTTGACCGGCTTAACATCCTTCAATTCGAGGAACACCGTGCGGTCATCCAGCAGCGTGGCCGAGCGCACTCGGACCTCGTCGCGGCCTTCCTGCTTCGGATCGGAGACGCGGTACTCAGGCGAGCCGTAGGTCTTCGAATAGAGGTAGTTCCACTGCTCCACATGAAAGTTGCCCGGGTTCTCGGCGGTGTCTTTGTCGAGCGGGTCGGTGAATTTGATCGCGACACCGTTCGAGTACGCCGTCGTCGAGACCGGCATATCAACAGACTGGCCGGTGTAACGCACGCGTTGCAGGCAGCCATCGGTCGTTGCGGCAGAGGTCCAGCCACGCAGGCCGGTCACGTAAAGTTGCCCATCATGCGGACTGAAGCGACCGCGCATTGCCCCGGAATCAAAGCGGAAAGGGAATTCGACCAACCCCATTTGAGTGGGGTGCTGCGGGCCTCGACTACCGCCCGGTGCCACATCGTCAATGCCCAGCATCACCGAGCATTGGCCGAACGAGAAGTGCAGCATGTGCCCGGTGAGTGGTCCCCAGCGGTCGCTGGTTACCCAGGCCTGTCCACCGGATGAGTTATCCACGCGCCGCGGAATCCACACGGCTGGCGGGTCATAACCCAGAGGTCGCGAGTCCGTCACTCGCGGACCGCCGCCGCCAAAGTGGGCGCCCGGCTTGGCCACATAGATCGCCGATGCCGGAGTCCATTCACCTTCCTGTGGAGCCGCAGTGACGACGTTACCTGGGCCGAGCCCCATGCCGTTCGGGTTTCGCAAGCCGGTCGAAACGACATCAAACTTCTGACCATCCGCAGAAACTCGCACGATGCCCTGATTGGCATGCACAAACCAAAAATTGCCAGCCGAGTCACGTTCGAGGCATGTGATGTAGTCATGTCCGCCCGCCGACGTCGGATAGACATTACTAAAACATTCGTAGTAATCGGTCTCGCCGTCGTTGTTGTTGTCGTAGAGACGCGTGATCTGATCGCGGCAGAGGACATAGATTGCATCGTCAGCCTTCTGCGAGGCTTTCGCATTCGGCCGGACGACCACCAAACCGAGCGGTTGATGCAACCCGGTCGCGATCCGCTGCCATCGCAGCTTCATCTCGTTCGGCTTGCTTTTGACGACCTTCTCATCCGGCAGGTGCGTCATGCGCCACACATCACCATGCACCGTGCAGACGAGAATGTCGCCGTTGCTCAGAAAGTCGTGACCCGCCGTGAACAGCAGAGCCTTGTATGGATTGTCGAACGGCAGCGTGAACGTATCGACGACATACGGAGCATCGTCGGCCGCGCGCTTGCCGACTGTCTCGATCTTCTCCACCCACTTGCGGGGACCGGCTTGCTGGAGTTGTTTCAGCTCCGGCTCACTCACCGGCTTCGGAGCTGGGGTTGCTGCCAGTGCCTGTTCCCAGCCTGCTTTGTCAGTCAGCAATCCTGTCCAGTAAACCAGCTTGAAACGTCGCAGTTCCTTGCTGGCGGGAACTCGAAAGCCACCGGTCAATCCGCCTTCCGTTGATGTGACTACAGGTTCAACCTTTGAGGCACTGCGCACGCCAGTCCAAAATCCGACTGGTCCTTCGCGACGCAGCAACCACGGTTGTTCGCCGTTATGCAGTTCGCCGCCCGAGGCTTTCTGCATCAACTGCAGTTTTAGCTCCTTGCCGCTCGGTTCGACTTCAATCGTGCGAGTCACCACTAGCCGATCGCCGATCTGTTCGCACCACGGCGATTCGCGCACTTCGACGCCATCGACGGTGTAGCTCAGTACCACGCGCTCGCCGTGAGTGTGCATGCCGCGATACTGGATCTTCTCACTGCTCCAGCCCGCGAATTCGGGCGTCTGCACCATGAAGCCTCCGTCCGGAGTCGGTGCGCCGATGATGCCGAACCGTGCCGGATTGAACTTCAGAAACCCGCCGGTCCAGATCGCTCGAACTTGCGCGTTCTGCTCATCGAAGCACACCGTCGCCTGCTGTTGATCGCCGACTCGGATAGATGTCATCTTGCGACCGGAACCACCCGGCAAAGCCACCACGGACGACAGCCAGCGGCCGATGTTGGACTCCTTCCAACGGTTATCGACCCAGTCGCCTTCCCACTGATCGAAGCCGATAGCCTCCTTACCCCAGTGAGCAGGTGGCTTCGGCTTGCCCGCAGGTTGAGCAGCCGCAACCGGTGCTGCGGTGCCGGCCAACTCGGCCATAGCCGGAGTCTGTAACTTCGACTCGTCCTTGAGCTTCGTCTTCTCAATCAGTTCGTCGAACCGCCACAGGCCGATGGTGTTGTCATCAACGACCGGGGCTTTCTCGGGAGCCTGTTCGAAGGCCAGTGCTCCTTTTCGCATGAGCACTTCGTCAATCAAACCGGCGCAGCTGATGCCACCCTCGACCAGTCTGCCGATGGCCAGCGAGCCACCCTTCGACGCCGGGAAATCTTGTGGCAGAGGCTTATCGAGTACGGACTTGCCATCCACGAACATGCGGAGTCGCTTCGGTTCCAGCGTCATCGCGACGTGATGCCACTTGCCATCCGCGATATCAACCGCCGACCGATACTCACCTCCGCAACCGGGCAGGTACACGCTGAAGAATCCACTGCCCGCGTACGAGTACATTTCCCAATGCGACGCTGAAGACTTGGCTTCGCTCGCTACGAGGATATTGAAACCTGCCTTGCCATCGAGCTTCGTCCAGCAGTCCACCGTCAGCGGCACAGTGCGCTGTTGGGACGTGGCATCAATCAGCGCACCGGCGGCACGCGCATCCAGAGCCGAACCGAACTTGCCGCTGGCCAGAGTCAATTGAGCCTTCGCAGCAGGCGGGTTGGCGGCAGCAGCCGGAGCAGCCGCCTTTGGGGCTTCGACGATGTCATCCTCGGCCCGCAGCTTCAGCACGCGCCGACCCGCCGTCCACGCTGCGGCACGGCGCAGCATCTCTCTCGTTTCAAACGGTTCGTAAGTCTTCTCACTGTGCCCCAGCAGCGTCTGGAAGATCTTGCCTTTGCCGTATGTGTACGTCGCGGCGAGCGGCTCATCGCGCTTGGTCACTTTCGAGTTCGCGACAATCAGCGGCTCGAACGACTCGGGACCGTCCTGCTTGAAGTACAGCTCATCCATGATCGGAAAGTTCTTGAGACCGTCCGTAATCGGATGCCGCAGTTCGGTGAAGCGAACATCAAATGGACCGAACGCATCGTGCCCGCTTTGCGACTCGCCCTTGCCGTGATGATTCCAGACTCGCCGCACGACCTTGCGTAACTCCGGCCAATCGGATTCGCCCGCCATCGGCAGTGAGAAGTGAAACAGGCTCGATCCAAAATGGACGAAGATGACTCCGCCTCCGTTCTGGACAAAGTTCATGTAGGCGGTCTTCGAGGTATCACTCAATTGCTTCGGGTCATGCCAGTTGGCGTAGTTGTGCAAGATGACATCAAAGTTCTTCGCGATGTCGCGTTTGCCAAAATCTTCAGGATCGAGCGTGACTTCAACTTTGACGCGCGGGTCTTTCTCCAACGCTGCCTTCATGACGGGAGTCGTCTTCTCCCAGTTGTGCCACTTGTGAGCTTCATTGCCCGACAGCATGAGTACTCGGATCGGCTTCTCGTCGATCTCCGCACGCTGCGTGCCTTCGACTCCGGCGAGCGCCTTCGTGATCTCCGCATGAGTGAAGTACCGCGCTTCAACGCCGCCGGCCGGAAGGTCCAGCTTCGCGGTCCAGGCAATCGCGTTGAGGATCAGCCTGCGAAAATTGTCCTGCTCCCAGTTGGAGTAGAAGTGTCCACAAGTCGTCCCGAACCCGCGTCCGCCGTTAGCCCTTTGTTTTGCCCAAGCGACGACGTTGCCATCCGGCTCTCGACCATTCAGCGCAGGCACCACAAACAAGGGGCTCAGAATCTCCTTCGCCTGCTCCTTTTGGTCCTTTGTTTCCTTGCTGTCCTTTGACCCCACTTCCGGCGCAAACCGCAGATTGAAATAAAACTCTTCTTTCATCCGAAACGCTTTCACCCCGCGCAGCACCGCATGATCGGGCGTGCCCAGCGTGATATCAGCTTCCTTATGAGTAATGGCCGAATACCACTGCTTCTTGCCATTGGTCTCCCAATCAAAATATCCACCCGACCAATCCAGGATCTGCCTGGCGTATTGGTCCGGCGCGAAAGTCGAGAAGTGAAACGTCAGAAACCCGCAGCCGCGATCAATCTGCTTCTGTACCGCCTTCAGGTTCTCTTCGGACCCAAAGTGCGGAGCCTCCTGGTACAGATCCCCGTCCCGGCCATCCGAGATGACCATGATGGTGTCCGCATCATCCAGCGTCTTGAGATCCTGCGGCATGCCGTCCAGGTGATACTCAACGCGCACCTGCTCGCGCACGTTCGAATGATCCAGCATCACCTTGAGCAGCTTCACCGACCACGGGTAATCATGAATCCCATTCCCCGTCGGCCCATGACTCTTCGGCCCGGCAATGAGCACGATTTTCTTGGTAGCTCCGTCTGCCGCGCAGCAGGCGTCAGCCAGCAGTCCAAACGCCGCGATCAAACACGCCATCAAGAAGAATCGCCTAAGCATGCGTGGTCTCCGAACGAACTGGCTGAAGCTTCTATTACGCCTACTGGACTCGTTTCCAAAGTCTAAGTCAGACGTGCGGAACTGTCGTCGGCGGGCGTTTGAGTTGACGCCGAAGCCGATTCATCGCTGGGGGCCGACGAGTTCGTCGGTCTCGGCGGATCATGCTCAAACCGCGCGCCGAGCAGCGCAAACAGGATGGCCGCGACCTCCAGCCCGACAATGGCGAGGCCGAAGCGGTCGAGGGCGATCAGCAGGGGCGTCTTCTCTGTGGCGAAGGCCGAGGCCACCATCACGGTGATGGTCACCACAAACAGGAAACACAGTCCGATCGCCAGTTTTGCAAACGGTCTCATTGCACGAACGCTCTCGTTCCTCGACCCGCTTCAATGTGAACAATTCCGGCAGTGTAGTGTCCGCGCCGGGCAAGCCGTCAAATCGACGGGCCCCCGGGAGAGGATCGGATGCGGAGCCCGTCAACTGGAAGACCGCAACCGACCTCACTTCATCTGCGTGTGAATGCCTCGGTGTGGCGGGGCTGAACGAGACTGATCGGGTACAGGGCGGTTGTCTGTCGAACAACTCGCTGCTCTGCAACTGCGGTCGCTTTCGATGCTGATATTGGCCGTTTGCGAGCGTTGCAGCAGGTGTCGTCGGGAAGCGTGAGACTCACGTGAAACAGCTATTGTGACTGCGCATCTGATCCACGAGGCTTCTCCGCGGAGCATCGGAAGACTCGGCGAAGGCGCTCAGGAGATCGGCATGGCCCGCTGCGACTACTGCACAATACCTGCCTCGTATGTGGCTAATTTGTAGCGGTTGCGAATCCGTAGATATGCCACGTATCGCCAGAAATCGAGGTTATAGGGTAGTTATCGGGTAGTCGGTTTTGAGCCCAATTCTG
>JAKFWA010000131.1 GCA_021732995.1 Planctomycetaceae bacterium
CCGACCCCTCTCCCCGGAAATACCGGGGCGAGGGGAGTAGTCGTGCGCAATGGCCGAGCGGAGTTCCAATGAACGCACTGCGAGTCCTGATGTGCAAAAACAAAAAAAGCACCGGCGAAGTTATCCCTCGCCGGTGCCTTCGAACATGAAACGAATCCGAAGCGTGCCAAAGCCGCTCAGCTAAATCGACCTCAGCGTTCACTTCGGATTCTAAGCTTCGTTGCTGTCCAGCATGAGATTGTTGAGAAATCGCCAGCGCACTCGGGCGTGTGCTGGCGACTCGAACGGGCCCTAACGGGTCCCGTCCTTGTAAAACACATCGACATCCACAGACCACTTGGGATTAGCGATGTCCGGGAAGTGATTCTTGTCGAATCCCGGAGCGTTCTTCAGACGCTCCTTGTCGACGTTCAACACAAAGTGGAACTTGTCCTTGGCGTCGTTCTCATACTTGACGTTCAGGGCATCCCATGGAATGGCGAACCACTTGTCGCCAACTCCCAGAAAGCCCCCGAACGACAATACCGCATAGCTGATCTTGCCCCGGTGAGGATCGAGAACGATCTCTTCGATCTTACCCAGGTTTTCGTTAGAGCGGTTCATGACTGACGTGCCGATGATCTTGCTGGCGCGAGCCGACTCTAAAGTCGCTGACGGAACAAGGTCCTTATCCCGGACAACCGGATCTCGTGTGACTTTCACACCGTCAGATCGAACTTCGATGGTTGTCCTCTTGACGTCTTTGGTGCCAGGACGAGCGGCCAATTCAATGGCCATTTCCTTGCCACCGCGATCGCCGACCAACACGTCCACCGTGTCACCCTTCTTGAGATCCTCAAGCTTGGCTGTTTTGCCTTCTCGAGTGATCTTGGCATCCGATGCCACATCATGCGTGTGCTTGTTGGATCCATCCATGTTAGTCATGGTCAGCTTATTGTTATTCGCTTCGACCACTTTACCTTCATGCCTCTCGGCAGCTATTGCCCCGACAGCGAGGCAGCCAGTCAAAGCCAGAGCGGCTAAGACTCGCGATGTCATTCGTTGAATCATGACGATCCTCCTCTTTGAAATAGAAATTGCCGACAACCCCCATCCAGCATCGAGGTCGCAGCGACGGACGTTTCCCAGATGTCAGTTCATCAGAGCGTCTTCCAGCTTCCTGCGATCAAAACCGACGATCACTTCGCCATCGACCACGATGGTGGGAGTTAATTCGGTATGCAGTTGATCAAACTCATTGAGTGCTTCCGCACCATGAGTAATATCCTTAGGCGTAAAGCAGATCCCTTGCTGATAAAGGAAGTCCATGGCTGCCTCGCAGCCAGCGCACCCAGGTGCGTGATAGACCAAGACTCGTTTACCTGCCATAAGTTCCCTTTCAGTTGCAAACAATGCGCCGCTGCCAGAGGTAAAAAAGGTTCATCAAGCGGGGATTATGGAGCCCGGCTCGGAGCTCCGTAGCCCGAACACAACTTCTCGACTTCCCGCTCGGCCTGTTCGCGCGTCAGGTCGTACCGAGCCTGCAAAGTGCCAACGAGCTGATCCCATTCGCCATCGATGACTTCCAGTTCATCGTTGGTCAGCAGGCCCCAGTTCTCCTTGATGCGCCCTTTTAACTCCGTCCAGTTACCCGAGATCTGATCCCAACCCATTGTGAGTCTCCTGGCAGGAGGACGGGAGCGCCGCGACGACGAGATGTCACGCGACAGTTCGGTGAAGCAAAGGGAGACATTGCAACGCCAGTGCCACCTTGCGGAGCAATTGGACGGTTAACCCAGAATTTATTGATCGGCGAAGATTGCTGAACGCTGAGTGATAATATGCATTTATCGAGCGTCACGGGTTTCGCCTGACGCGCAGTCAGCCGCAACGAGTTTGCCTCGTTATGCGGTCCAGTTGTCGCACGTGAGAGGATCTGACGGCAGATCGTGTCCGCTCGATGCGAGGGAAAAACCATCGTTTTCGACGATCTACGGGCTGCCACCTTGATGAATCGGAAGCGTCCGATGCTCGCAGATTCGTCAAAACTCGGGGCGAGGCTGATAACCCGCTGACCGCTCCGGCACACGGATGCTCACATGACCTGCGATCGAGTTGATTCATGCCCCAAGCGTAGCGCAGTTTGCTCCAGCAAAGTGAGTTCGATCGCGACACAGGGGCGATCAAAAGGTCGCCTGAGTCGACGACCGCGAGCACAAGAGAGAAGGCCATCACTCGGACTTGAACCGAGGACCTACGCTTTACGAAAGCGTCGCTCTACCGACTGAGCTATGATGGCGTGCTCGAAGCGGGCGGGAATCTAGTGGCCTCTGCCAGATGCGGCAAGTCGTACTCCCGGACTGCCTCAGTTTGACCGGCAGCGGTTGAATCCGACCGCGGTAGCCGGCTAATGACGTGACGCCTCCTGGAGAATTGCATGTCGGCTTCGTCTGCGGATTGGAATCCTTTCACTGACATCACCCTGCCGCCCAAACCGCTGGGGGCCCACTGGCTGCTGGATCTGTTCGGTTGCCCGGCCGAACTGCTCAATGACATGGCGGCGGTAGAGAGCCAACTGCGTGCGGCCATCGAGCAGGCCCGCTTCACGCTGCTCAAAATCGCCACTCATCAGTACGAGCCTCAAGGCATCACGGCGATCGCGCTCGTTGCTGAGTCTCATCTCGCCATCCACACCTGGCCCGAGCACGGACATGTGGCGATCGACTTCTTCACCTGCGGCAACGACGCCGGTCTCAGTTCCGTCTGCGACGAACTCATCCGCCAGTTCGGAGCGACCAAGCACTCCCTGATGGTCCTCAAACGCGGCGATCTGTCCGCGCGGCGTATCACCGTGGCCTGGGCTCCGCCGAGCTAGATTCATTGCCGGTTGAGTAAGCCCTGGCATCAGATCGGGTAGTTGCAGCGTGCTGATCCGCGAGTGAAACTGAAGGCGCGAAGCTTCGATATTCGACGTTCAGCCTGACAAACTTTTGAAAGGTAGAAGCCCGACGTGGACAATCAGACGAAGTCGCAGGGCGCAGGAGAACCCTCGCGTGACGAGTCCCTCGACTCGCATTCCGAGCATACCCGCCAAGCCACATGGTGGCTGCGACCGAGGGTGGTGGTCCTCGCTTGCCTGGGAATGTTGCTCCTCGGGTCTCCCTTGCTGGTGCGAGGCTACCGTCTTGGTCGAGTACCACAAACCGCGGAACCCTTCGACACGCGAGCGTTGCTCAGTTTCTCATTGCCAGATGAGCAAAACGCCTATGTCGAGTTTCGGCAGGCTTCCGCGCTCATGACGTGGATTGCCAATGAGCATCGCAAGGAACTTGACGATGCGATGGACGGCGACTGGAGCGTCGCGTCCGAAGCTGTTCGCAACTGGCTCGATGATAACCGCCCCGCACTGGAGCTATGGAAGCAGGGGGCGGCGAAGCCCGATTCTCAAACGCCGCTTGGACCCGAGTTGGATAAAGCTGGGGTGACCGGCCGGGAGTTCAGGTATCAATCACCACACCGTCTGATCTACCTTGAGGCGATGCGCCTGCTGGCTGAAGGACAGCCCAAAGACGCTCTGGAACTGCTCTTGGTGGGCTTCCGTTGCAGCCATCACATCGGTCGTCGCACAGACCACATGGGACGGCTGCATGGATTTGGGTTTGAGGGGACGATGACTCATGGAATCGTCAAGTGGGCGCAACACCCAACTGTGACCAGCGAACTTCTGCATCAGGCCCAGCTCGAACTCGAGAAGGTACATCAGCAGGAGCCTCCGCTGAGTCTTTCATTCCAGGTCGAGTACCTGCGAATTCTGGCCGACATTCGGTCTGCGATCAGGCGTGAGGGTGACCCGGCGTGGGACGCAAAGCCGCACTGGCAAAGAATGGGCGAATTGGCTTACGGAGTCATCGGTGAGCCTGAAGTCAGCGAACGCTGCTTGAAGCACGTTTTTCGCAATCGGTTGAGCCAGGTTGATAAGCCGGTACGTCAACGCACCAGGCAATCGGGATCTCACGGCTACTTCGAGCCAGATCCGTCGCGGCCCCACCTGCCGCAGCCGAGCCAACTCGATGGATGGATCAATCACGCGTACTTTGGTGAGAACTATATCGATTCCGAGGCGATCATTCTCCCGGCAGCCCGTCGTATGGAAGCTCGGTACGCATTGCGAAAGACCATACTCGCGCTGGAACTATATCGACGGCAGCATGGTAACTATCCAGAAACACTCGCCGCGCTTGCTCCGGATTTGCTGTCAGAGATTCCTGATGACGTGCTCGAGAATACTCCCAAGCCGCTCAAGTACCGCAAGGACGGGGACAACGCGAGGTTGTGGAGCGTCGGCGACGATGGGGTCGATCACGGCGGTGATCTGGAGAGGTATAAAGACTACGGACACATTTTAGGGCCGCGCAAGGCCGAGCAAAGGACTGACTGAACCGCACTCGAGCAGCTTCGTATTTGTTGCTTGAAGTCGGCCTGGAAGGTGGAAAGTTCGCAAGTGGATCAGATACCAGATTCAAGTTTTTCAGACTCAACTGAAGATCGGAAGGAGCTTCCGCCGCCTCAAGCTCTTGTTCAACCAGTGCGCAGACCGTGGCTCCGGTTCTTGAAGCTGCGATATCTGGGGCTGCTCATCCTGGCCACGCCCCTCATGCTATGGGCCTTTCGAATCAGCCGGATTCCAACAGCATCCGAGCCCTTTGACACGCAAGCGGTACTCAACTTCGTGGTTCCAGATGAGCAGAATGGAAACATCGAACTGCGAATCGCGGAGAGCCTTTTCATCCCGTTAACCCGAGAGGAAAGCGATGAGTTTGAGAAGTCGGGCGACGATTCCTGGGAGAACAGTCCTGACTCGATTCGTCAGTGGGTCGAGAAGAATCAGATTGTTATCGAGCTTTGGCAGCAGGCCGCGCAGAAGCCAGATTCTCAACCTCCGCCCAGAACCGGTGCGCATCTTACAGAGAGTGATAACGTCAAGAATTATCGATCGATGACTCGTTTACTCACGGTAACGGCGTTGCGTCTGCGAGCGGAGGGGTATGCTGATCAAAGTTTTGGGCTGCTTCTCTGTGGTCTCCGATGCGCGCATCACCATGCTCGCAGGGGAGACAATGTGGAGCGGCTTGTCGGAATATCAATTGAAGCGATCCTGTCCCATCATCTGGTCATGTGGGCTCAAGACCCGGCGGTTACGGTGGATTTGCTGGTTCACGCTCAGAACGAACTGCAGCGGGAGCACGAGCGACGGCCGCCGCTCCGTCTCACGCTTGAGCAGCAGTACTTGATGAGCAGAGATCGAATTCGCTCCGAATCGCGCCATGAAGTCGATTCGGAAGGGCGAGTTAACAGGCCTCGTGCGCAGAAGTTTGGAGAACTGATCTTTGCGATGCTCGGCGAACCTGCCTTAGGCGAACGCGCACTGAATCACGCGTATGGCAATTATCTGCCTCACATCGACAAGCCACGCCACCAAAGACCTGCGATGTCGGAGCAGTATTCGTTTTACGAGCCAGAACCTGGAGACTTTGCTCAGCCGAGCGCCCAGCAAATCAACGACTGGATTGGATGCTCGATCTTTGGCATTCTGGTCTTTCCGGCGAAAGACCTCGTCAGCGCCACGGATCGCATCATCGACCGGCACCAACTACGCAGGACAGCTCTGGCGTTGGAAATATATCGCCGACAGCACGGTGACTATCCAGATGCACTCGACGCACTAATCCCGGAACTCTTGCCAGAGATGCCAAACGACCTCTTTGAACCCACGCCGAAACCGCTGAAGTACCGCCGTGAGGGAGTCCGGGCAAAGGTGTGGTCTGTCGGCGCGGATGGCATCGATCAGAGTGGGCAGATTGATACCTTCAAGGACTATGGGTATTCGTTAGGACCGATGGAAACGAACGAAGATTTACGAGATGGCGCCTCGAATAAGAGGATGTAGGCTTCGAGCCGCTGCCGGCAAATGGATGGAGCAGATCGAAAAACATCGACTCCACCGCGTTGATTTTGACTGTGGACAATTCAAGTGACTTCGGACCAAACTCCATCGCACAGCCCGGAACAAGCCACAGAGCTGAACACGCGGCGAAACCGTTGGCTGGCGTGGTGGCTGCGGTCGAAGGTGGCGATTCCTTCGTTCCTGCTATTGCTTCTTCTGGCGTCTCCGCTGTTGCTCCGTGGCTATAATCTCGGCCAGGTGCCCGTTGCGCCAGAACCATTTGATACCCAAGCAGTGCTCAATTTCGTGGTTCCCGATGAACGCAACGCCTACATCGAATTCTGCAAGGCGGGTGCAGTACATGTGAAACTGCCCCGTGGTGAAGAAGAGAATTATGACAATTCAAGGAACCGCCCTTGGAGCGACGTCGCTCCGTCGATTCGTCAATGGGTGACGGACAATCAAGCCGCAATCGCTTTGTGGAACAAAGGAGCCGAAAAGCCGGATGCTCAGCCAACGCGTATCAGTGATCAGGCTGTTGACGTTTTTTCGCCGGTTTACTTCGAAGCGCTCGACTATCGCTATTTGATTCGGTTTGAGGCTGTGCAGCTGCAAGCAGAACAGGGGCCTGAGGATGCGTGGAGATTGCTGCGGAATGGATTGCGAGTCGGCCATCACATTACGAGGTACGCCACCACAAGTGAGCTGTTAGCTGGGTTCATGATTCAGGCAGCGGTTACTCAATACATCGTCGACTGGACACGCGATTCGGCTGTGACGCAGGTCGTATTGATGCAGGCACAGAAAGACCTGGATGGCGAACCATCGCCTGCATCGGGCCTCGCTGCGGCGTTTCAAATGGACTATCTGGTTGCGTGTAAAACATTGAGGAGGCCAATTTCCAATTGGAGCAGCCTATGGCTCTATGCCTGTGGCGAACCGGAACTTTCACTGCGTTGCATGAACCACGCCTACCGGAATTATCTGCGCGAAGTGGATAAGCCGCGCCGTGAACGTACGCCGCAATTTGAGCCATATGGTTTCTTCGAGCCAAAGCTTATGCCCGGTATCGTGGAGCCAAGTGTTGCTCAGTTGGACGACTGGATCGATCAGACCATGCTGATCCCGGCCATCGCTGATGCGGTGCAATTCGGTGAGATCATCATGCTGGCTGCCGACGAAGCTGAAGCTCGAAGGTCACAACTCAAGACGGTGCTGGCCTTGGAAGCCTATCGGCGTGAGCATGAACGCTATCCCGAGTCCTTATCACAGCTTGTCCCGACGTTCATGGCTGCCATCCCGGATGACCCTTTCGCCTTATTGCCTGCACCGCTGAGGTACCGCAGCGACGGCACGCACGCGACCATCTGGAGCATCGGCCGGAACCAGATCGATGACGCTGGAAGCATCGACTACTCGCAAGACTACGGTTACATCCTCGGCCCACGGGAGACGAAATCCGGGACCGAGCCCAGAGGCGAAACAATCAAGAACCCGGATTAAGTGTTCTGGAATCAGTTCGCACATTGATGCGGCCAGTCACTCAGGCTCATGATCTTGATGTCGGGTTTCAGAAAACCTCGAAAGCGGACGATTTGATGACATCCGAGATACCACCAGCGTCCACTGCGGAGCACCCTTCCGAGCCTCAGGCAGGCCGACGTCGATGGCTCGCGTGGTGGATGCAACCGAAGGTCGCCATTCCACTCTTGATGTTGCTGTTGGTGCTGACTTCTCCTCTGCTCGTTAGAGGCTATCGGCTCAGTCGAGTGCCAACTGCTCCTGAGCCGTTTGACACGCAGGCAGTGCTGCGGTTCGTCGTTCCAGATGAGCAGAACGCGTATTTAGAATACCGGCAGGCGATTTCAGGTTTGGTCGAGCCAACATATAACGGGTCTGAAGCTTTAATAACGCACTTCAATGCGGGCCCAAAAGCTTACGGCAATCGCTGGGAACAGTTGCCACGCTCGTTGCAGGAATGGGTCAGGAACAATTCCACTGCGATCGAACTCTGCAAACAAGGAGCGAACAAGCCCTCCGCTCAGGATGCGCCTGCAAGGGACTATCAGATCCGCGGTCCATTGGGCAACCACACGCAGACGAATATCGAAGCTCTCGCTCAGCTCTTGAGACTGGAGGCTGCCAGGCTACGTTTCGAAAAACGCCCGGACGAAGCGTGGCGAACATTGCTGGCTGGTTTGCGGATGAGCAATCACATTGGACAGCACGGCGGTATCAATGAGCGAACCGAGGGACGGCTGATTGCATATTCGATGTGTGACGCGATTGCGAGGTGGGCTCATGATCCCAATGTTTCACAAAAGTTGTTGATCGTTGCCTTGCGCGAATTCAACGCGGAGGTCTCGCGAGTTCCGCCACTCAGTAGAGCGTTTCAGATTGACTATCTGGCGAAACGCAGAGAAGCAGACCTCAACCGTGCTCTCACAGGCGTTGGGGTCGTGCAGGTGAAATCTGATTGGGAAAAGGCCTCAACATGGGGCCGTTCGGGATTGCTTGTCCTGGGTGAGCCCGAGCTATTCGAACGATGCCTTCGCCATGAGACTCGCAATTGTCTCAGCCAGGTGGATAAGCCACGCCGCGAGCGCACTCCGCTTTCATCGGATGACGGATACTTTGATCCCGATCCTGCCTTTGCGCGAACAATGCCTACGCCAGAGCAGATCGAAAGCTACTTCGACTACTCAGTCTTGGAGCCTCCCAGATACCCGCGCGGCATCGAGCTGTCTGATCATTGCCAAGTCAAGTTCCGGCTCGTGGCAACTGTCCTCGCGTTGGAGATCTATCTCCGCGAGCACCGCCACTGCCCAGACAGGCTCGCCGAACTGGTCCCGCACATTATTCCAGAAGTGCCCGACGACCTCTTTGAGAAATCACCATCCCCACTCAAGTACTATCGCGCTCCGGGCTTCGCACGGGTTTGGAGTGTTGGTCAGGATGGCGTCAACGACGAGGGCCGCATGGATAGGAGGCAAGACACTACCTACGTGCTGGGCTGGCTCGAATCTGGAAACGCACCTGTACCCACCGACGCAGATTATGGTGAGCCGGAGTAGTGGCTGGAGAACGGGATGAGTCACTACAGACCTCGGCATCGCAACGGAGCCGCGACGATGGAGACCATCGTGGGAACAGCTTCATGTGACACGTCTGCGCCCACGTGGAACGTGGTTTGCTTCGTAGACTGGTATTGTGCTCAATTGAAGAAACTGCGAATTAGCGCATCTCGCCGATTGGGCTGCAGTTTGACATGAGAGTGGACCTGGCGCGAGCCGATAAGGCCAATGGTCAGTGCCACGCAGACGGATCAAGGACGACAAACTCAACGCGTTTGAGCTGTCACTCACCCGGCTTCCTGATGTCAGGAGGGATGATGATTCCTCTCGTCACAGGCGAAGATGCGCTGCGGCGCATGTTCGCGGCTCTCACAGAGCACACCTTTCAGGTGGATCTCGGTGTCGCAGATCCCGCGCTGACGGACTACCTCGTTGAAATGCTCGTGCGGTTCACGCGCGGGGACACGGTCTATAAGTACCGTGACAGCGAGGGTCGCCGCATCAACGAAGTGGCTGACCTGCTGCAGGAAGCCGACCAGCGACATGCCAAGCCGAAGCGGGAAATCCTGCGTCACATCGGCGATTACACCCTCTTCTGGTGTGGCGTGTACCCGGAAGCCTTATCCCGCTTGAAATCGTGCGATCGCAAGGATCATCTGATCGATTACGAACGCACGGGCAGGCATTCTTACTTCATGGCCAGCGCGTTCGACGAAGAACCGTATGGGGAAGAAGCACCCGTGCTGCGTCGACTCAGCGAAGACTATGAGATGTGCCGCTTCGGACTCAGCAAGGTCCGCGAGGAAATGGATCGCCTGCCTGGTGACATGACGGAGACCAGTTAGCGCGCATTGCATGCTGTAGGGTGGGACAAGCGATCGCGACTCCTTGGTGGGCCTGCGCATTCGACGCAGGCAGGCTTCTACGGTTCGTCTCCGCGAGCAGCAGGGCTCGATCGCGCCGGCCCACCAAATTCAACGCCTCGAATACTGGGCCCACCCTACAGTTGGCAACGATAGAGCGTTTGTCCGCCGATTACTCTGAGCGGCGGCGCGCGCGGTCTTTCGCTTTCTCGAAGACGGATGCCGTTGTCGTCGGAGGAGCCGCTGCTGGCTTCCGGGGCTCCGGTTGGGTTTGCCCTGCCGTCGGCACCGGACTCGCTGATGCCGCCACCGTGGTGGAGACGGGGGCAGGCTTCGTCCTCGCTTTCGCGGGCCTCGCGAACCAGCGTTTCCAAGATTTCTTCGGCTGAGCTGCCGCGCTTGCAGGCATGAATGCAGGGATCGCTAGCTCGGGCAGTCGTTCCCACAGTGACAACCTACGACCCGCGATCTCCAGAATCAGCAGGGCGATGCTTGCCACTAGCAGGTACGGCAACAGCGACAGCGTGCGAGACGTGCGCGGCGGATCGGTGAACAGCTCCAGAATGTCCGTCCGCAGTTTACCTCCGCTGAGTTCCGTTAACTGCTTCAACGTCTGCGTCCCTTCGGGCAGGCCGAGTCGAGGTGCGAACTCGGGTGAGTACGGCAGCGTGACGGCCGGTCCCCGGGTGAACGCCTTCGGCCCGGTCTTCACCAGCGTGCGGTAGCTGCCCGATTGATCCATGCGGAAACGGGCTTCGAGTGTATTTGGTCCGGTCCAGATCAGGTCTGGCCTTAAGACATCCGCACGTTCGTCGCCGGGTGGGACGATCATCACTTGCGGCGGCTGAGTCTCATCCTGGCGCGGACGATCTGGATCCAGTTCCACAGATACCACCGCTTCCTGACCGACTTGATCCACCTTCACGTAGACCTGATCGGGATTGGTGCTGCCGAGCAGCCAGCGCGCGTGAGTGGCCAGATAGTTTTCGTACTCGGGCCAATTCCCGAACTGACCGGAGAACCTGCCGTCGACTTCGAGTGTGATCGCGGCGACTCGACCTAGCCCGCGATTCCACGCCGCCGACCAGGGAGCCACGTTCTCGTCCTGCGAGACGGCAACCATCGTCGCTTCCGGCTTGATGTAGCTGAGGTTGTAGCCATCCGTATTGGGGAACGAATCGATGTTGAACGAACCCAGTAGCCGCGCATCCGGCACGAGCTTGCCCGGGATGCCGCTCGGCTGAGTGTCGTCCTTTGTGATGAAGGTGTTTCGCGCGACGCTCATGGTGTCCTGAGTAAACAACCGCGGCAGCTCTTGCGCATCGGACGTGAACATGATGTTGCCGTTGCCGAGCTTCGCCACGTCTTCCAGCAGACGTGCATCCGGATCAGCTTTGGTCCCGAGTCCGATCACACTCACAGTGATTCCGCTGTCCGTGTATTTCTTCAGCAGGTTGCGGTAGTCGCCCGGTTCTTCGCTGTCGGCGGCGTCCGAGAACAGAATGATGTGCCGCGTCGCATAGCCATCCGCCTTCGTCAGTTCACGACCGGCGGCGACCAGTGCTTCGTAGACGAAGATGCCGCCGCCCATGCTCTGAATGGTCAGCGCCTTCTTCGCGATGGCTTCCTTGTTATCCACGTTGGTCAGCGGCTGAATGATGTGCGGCGTGCTATCGACAGCGATCACCGCAACCATATCCTGTGGTGAGAGCATGCGAACGCAGGCGGCAGTGCCCTGATTAGCCAGGTCCATCTTGTTGCGACCGCCCGAGACTGGCGCCGTCATGCTGCCGGAACGGTCCAGCGCTATCGCAATCGCCGCGCGGACCTTCTTGTGTTCCTCGCGCAACTCCATTGAGACAGGCAAAATCGGATCGAGCGGACTCAGGAAGTACCCGCCGGTGCCGAAGCTGCGTTGACCGCCGGTGAGCATCAGGCCGCCGCCGAGGTCTTCGACGAACTGCACCAGCCGCTCCATCTTCAGACGACCGAAATCGTCAGCTTTCACGTTCTCGATGATGATGCCGCGATAGCGGTCCAGTGAGTCCTGATTCAACGGATGAGTTGCCGCGACCGCGACGTCCATCGGAATCTTCGCCGCCTGCAACGCCTTCACAAGATTGCCCGGTTGGCCATCCGAGTTCAGCACCAGCATCCGCGGACCAGCGTCGACGCGGACGAGTCCCGCGCCGCGATTGTTCTCCGCGACAGGATCATTCGACAGCTTCAGCTCGACCGAGTAATTGTAGAAGCCGCCCTCTTCGAGGATGTCGCGGAACAGCAGCCGGTTCATGCCGCGTGTGAAGTCCTGCTCGAGCTTCTTGACGATCTGGCCATCACGCAGGACGTGCACTTCGCCCCGCGTCTCGCGATCTGCGTGCACCCAGACGGCGTACTGGAAGGGCTCGCGCGGAGAGACCAGTTCCGGCATCTGCACGGACTCGACGGCGACGTCACCAACCTTGAGTCGCTCGAACACGCGACAGTCGACAGGCACTCCGGCCTCGCGAGCCCGACGCGCTGCCACCAACGGGTCGCGACCATTCGATTCGCCGTCTGACAGCACCAGAATTCGCGCCGGGCGATTGGGGTTCACTCGATCCAGTGCGGTCAGAATCGCGTCATGCAGGTCACTGCCGTCGGGGTTGATCTCTTTGACAAAGTCGGCGCGCGAAATCTGATTGGACAACTCAAACTCAACCTGCGCCTGACTGCCGAACGTGACGAGAGCCAGCCGATCTCCGTGCCGCGACGTTGTTACATGATTCTGCAAGTTCGTGAGCAGTTCGCGAATATTGGCCTGGGCTTCAGGCGTCAGCGATCGCGACCGATCGACGACGGCGATCACGTCCAGTCCGTAGCCATAAAGATTCAGTCGCGGTCCGGTCAGAGCCAGCAGCAGGAGCAACACCACCGCGCCGCGCAACCATCCCGTCGGCCCGCTGGCATAGCCCCACTTGCGAAACAGAATCACAAGCGGCACCGCGAGTAGAAACAGCTCAGGAAAAACAAACTGAATCATGCGACCAGCCGACTGGAGATGACGGGGAACGCAACCGACGTACTCTGTCACAGAGTAATCAATTCGCAGGTCAAAGTTTCAAGCGCCAATGCGATTCAGGAGAATTAAGACGCAAAGAGCGGAAGCAGACCTCCCCGGCTTTCCTGTGCTCTATGGAGCGTCAGCGATATGGGGTGTCGGCAAAAGCAACGAGCCGATGCGTACCTCTCGATCGCTCAGTCGCCTTAACCGTGACGAACCTGCATTCTGGAGGCTCTTTGCGGATTGAGGTCAGGGTTGGTGGCGCTGTGACGGCGGTTCAGAATAGAACCATTGCATCAGGGGCTTCAGAATGCCCCACTCACGATCGGCCAACTCCGGGTGTTTGATCATGTACCCTGTGACAAACAATGCAACGACGACGGCGACAACCCTGGACCGGGATGTTTCGTTCTGATGCAGATCTTTGCGAGCAGGCCTGCCTTCATTGGCGGCTTTGGCGACCAGTCGCTTCTTCCAGTAGTCGTTGGCGATCACAACCATCAACGCTGGAAAACCCATCAGCATGACTGCCCAAAAACCATCAATAGCCATGATCGACGATCTTGCCCGAGAATGAAGTTGTTGTGTGCCTGCGAAACCCGCAATCGCAACGGTCAGAGGTGTTAACGCTCGTTTAGCACTTGTCGAAGTTCCCGCACAAGACGGGTTTCGTGGCGTGGAATGACACTGGCAGGGCGTGCCTGAAGCCTGCAGAGTGTCACGCCCGGATGGTGTAGTTCTAGAAGATCTTTGAGCCGCCGGCTGAAGAAGATCTAAACCAGTTTCAGGAAGCGGGAATCGTTGTGGAACCTCGCAAGATTGAGTCGTTACCAATATCGCCGCCGCTTCAACAACTGCTGTGGCGCGGTCTGATGGTGTTCTGCTGCAGCATCGCGCTCCTGAGTAGCGCGCATGCCGCAGAGCCGGACGCCGCGACGATCTATTCCCACGCTGCTGTCGCAGCGGACCATCCTTTGGCGAGTCAGGCTGGGGTGGAAGTCCTGCGGGCGGGTGGGAATGTAGTTGATGCCGCCGTGGCGACGGGGTTTGCACTCTCGGTGTTGAGACCGGCGAGCTCGGGTATTGGCGGCGGTGGGTTCATGGTGATCTGGAACGCGGAACAACAGCGAGCCGTGACGCTCGACTATCGCGAGCGGGCTCCGCAGTCAGCGACCAAAGACATGTACGCGGCTCCGCCGAAGGGCGTTGCGCCGTTGAGTGAGAAAGGTGGCCTCGCGGTCGCGGTGCCCGGACATGTGGCGGGCTTGTGCTTCGCGCAGCAGGAATACGGGAAGCTCAAGCTGAAAGACGTGCTGCAACCGGCAATGCGATTGGCTCGTGAGGGTGTTGAGCTGGATACCCACGAACTCAACGTGCGGCGGTCAGCCCTGCGGACGTTCAAGGCCAAGCCCGAACTCAAGACGAAATATGCCGCACTGTGGGAGCACTATCTGAGCAGTGGCGACCTTGAGAAAATCGCGCCGAAGTTCCGCTCTCCGCAACTGAAGGCATTGGAACAGATCGCTGAACAAGGGCGTGATGGCTTCTATCGAGGACCCGTCGCAGCAGCGATGGTCGACGCGGTGCGGAAGGTGGGCGGAAAGCTGTCGCTGGACGATCTGGCCGCGATGGACGTCGTGGAACGCGAACCGCTGACGACTCAGTTCCGCGGGCTCAAGCTGGTCACCATGCCGCCTCCGTCCAGTGGCGGAATTGCTCTGATTGAAACTCTGCAGGTGTTGAAGCAGCTTGAGCAACGCGCGCAGGCACCTCAGCGACTCGCGGACGTGAAGCACAACTCACCGCCGTATCTGCATCTGCTGACGGAGACGATGAAGCACGCCTTTGCGGACCGGGCCACGTTCCTCGGCGATGCGGATTTCGTTGACGTACCCATCAAGAAACTGACTTCAGACGAGTACGCGCTGCAACTCGCGAATCGCGTTCAGGTGGATCGCACGCTGAAGCTGGAAGAGTACGGCAGCGACCCCAAAGAAGTAGTCGGCAAGGATGATCGGGGCACTACGCATTTTTCCGTGATGGACGCCGCAGGCAACGCAGTCGCCTGCACGGAGACGGTTAACACCAGCTTTGGTAGTTGGGTCGTCGAACCCCAATTCGGGATCGTGCTCAATAATGAAATGGATGACTTCGCCGCGCGGCCCGGTGAACCGAACGCGTTCGGTCTGATTCAAGGCGAGGCCAACGCGGTCGCGCCGCGCAAGAAGCCGTTGTCGAGTATGACTCCCACCATCGCGATTCAAGACGGTCGAGCCGTCCAAGCGCTGGGGGCGTCAGGCGGTCCACGCATCATCAGCACGACGATCCAGGTGCTGTTGAACCTGACGCAGTTCGACATGGAGCCCGAGCAGGCCGTCACCGCGCCCCGAATTCATCATCAGTGGCGTCCGAATCAACTGTTGATTGAAGGCGATCTTCCCAAAGACGCGCGGCAACCCCTGACGAAGCTGGGCCACGACCTCAAGGTGGAGAACGCTCTTGCCATCTGCCAGGTTGTGTCGCGAACTCCGCAAGGCCTGAAGGCCAAAAGCGACCCGCGCAAGCACGGGCAGGCCGCAGGCTATTGACTTCGAGCAGGCCAACTCCCGAGGGCTACTTCTTGCCGGGAGATGTGGTTGGTGTTTCCTTCGGCTTCGGTGCTTCGACCGGCGGCGCCTTTGGGACCTCAGGATCACCCGTGCCGTCTGCGAAGAGCACGGGCACCGTTTCGCCAATGATCTGCGAGCGAGAGCGCTGACCTGTGGCTGCGGACAGAACCTCAGTCGCCAGAATGCGAGTGGCAGTACTGGGCTCGAGCCGCAGACAGTTCTGCATACTCACCATGGCCTCAGCGCAACGGCCGGATTCCAGTTGGCATACCGCAATCGTCCAGCGCAACAGAGCCGATTCGTCGGTCTGTCCACCCAACGCTTGAGACACCGCAGCGACGTGTTGCAGCGGCCACAGCGATCGAGCGGACACCAGTTCGGGGGGTGACATGATCATTGGGCCGGTCATCAACGTCCCCTCGACACTGGCGCTATCAAGCTTCTTCAGCCGGTCTCGACACATCAGCTCGGCACGCTCGTAGTCACCGCGGAGAGTGGCCAGGAACGCCGCCTGTAGTTGCCACGGATCAGTTGTCTGCAGAGGTGCTGAGCCCATGTCGGTGAAGGCATCGTACAGCGCCGCCGCGTCTTCCAGTCGGCCACATTCCATGAGCAGACTGGCTTGCAGCAGTTGGGCGACGAGGTTGGTGGCGAGGTACGCGCGATCCTCTTCCAGAACCTGCAGAGCACGCTTCGGAAATCCTTGAGCGCGCAAAGTGCCGGCGATGAATTGTCGATCGGCTTTCTGCTCGGCGGCCTTCTTGAGAAAGTCCTCTACCTGTTTGAACGCAGCCTCTTGCTGCGATTTGTACTCGCTGAACTGCCTCACAAGTTTCAGGTCGGTTTCCGAGGAATACTTTCCTGACCGCACGCCCTCGATGAATCGATCAATGAGTTCGATAGTCAGGTCGACTTGTTTGAACTGCGCATGCCGGCCGACAAGCATCCCGATTAACGCCGGGTTCTCTGGTTCCAGAGCGAGCGCCTGCCGCAACGCTCCGATCGACTGCAGCGAACGCATCATCGTCGGTGACGCGGAGCCTCCAGCAGCACACAGTTGCGATTCAACACCGCTCAGGACTGAATAAGCATCAGCCAGGTAGAAGTAGGCGGCGATGTTCGTTGGTTCTTCGGCAATCGCGGCTTGAGCTTCGCGAACTGCCATCACGGCTAAACCTAAGGCATGCCCCAGATCCATCGGGATGCGCCCCTGAATCCCGTAGCTGACCAGTTGCAACATGTTCCGAGAGTGCTGCGCACTGTTTGAAACGGGCGTTGCGGCGAGTGAAAGGAACTGCTGGTAGCCGGTCTTCGGTCGCGGCCAGAAGGGTCGGGACAGGTTGATGGCAGGCTTCTGACATTCATCAAACGCCTGCTTGCGGAAGTCGATGGCCGCGTCCGTCGCCTTATCATTCGGCTGGAACAGAGCCATGGTCGAACCCAGTCGAGTCAGCCGCCAGGTGGACGATGTGACGAGTTCACTGAACGTTGAAAACGCGGGAGACGTTCCCCACATGCGAACGGCGAGATGAGTCACCTGGTGCCGCTGGAAGATCTCCTGCCAGACCTGCTTCCGCTGATCAGCGGTCAGGGGGGCCGCACCCTCAGCAGGCTTTCCGGCAGAGTTCGGACGGCGCGTCGCGGTACGAGCAGCCTCGTGCTGAAACGCAATGCTGTCAGATCCCTGAGCGAACAGCCTCAGTCGACTGTCGATGAATGGCTTCTGGCCCGCCCAGATCAGAAAGTCCCCCTGATCGGGACGCATGTTGAAAATATGGCCGTCCGTCAGGCCTTCAAAGTCTTTT
Organism: Planctomycetaceae bacterium; assembly: GCA_021732995.1. Taxonomy (GTDB): domain Bacteria; phylum Planctomycetota; class Planctomycetia; order Planctomycetales; family Planctomycetaceae; genus AM-0621. The sequence goes on from JAKFWA010000131.1 coordinate 17,318, forward strand.
TCTGTGCCGCGGATGTTCGCAGCCATTTGGGGTCCAAAGCCAACACCGACGCGTTTGCCATCTCGCCCCATCAGCCTTCCGCTGATCGCCAGATAAGCCACAACCGCGAATGCCAGCACTGTGACGGCGCGGCCACCGCGCGAATACAGGACCTCCAGCGTGTCGATCGTGTAAGTCTGACGGCAGTTGTTGCGGTACCAGTCTTGTCCATTCAGCGCAGCCATTACAACCGCCGCGGTAACAACAGCGGGAAGGTCATGCACCGAGACGAGTCCCAGCACCGCTGTGACCAGCACGACACAGAGCAAGCCCAGATCGACGCGCTGTCGATTCATGATGCTCGTGATGAGCGCCAGTGCCAGCACCACACAAGCTGCGATCACCTGCTGAGGCAGCATCACCCACACCACCTGATCGTACGCCGGAAACCAGTGCAGTTGATCCGGCTCAAGGATGAGTGCGGCATACTTGCGCGCCGCCGGCAGTTCTGTTCCGTACCACGCGGAAGGGCTCGCCAACGCGTGCCATCCGCTCGGATTCACCATCAGAGCGATCAGCCCTCCGCCCACGGCAATCCCGAGGGATTTCTTAGCCTCGGCGGACAGTGGTTCGATGCGTTTCAGTTTGTGAGCCAGCACTGTTCCCGCGCCGTAAGCCGCCAGGATCAGCCAGCCGATATACGCCTGCGGATCGAGATTGGACCAGATCACCAGCGCGACCAGCAGGCCCCACAAGCGTCTGGGTTCGCGCGAATCCGACCATGCCACCAGTTGCTTCACAAACCAGGCCGCCCCCAGCAGGGTCACCAGCGCCGGCAGAGGAACGAACGCCAGTTGCGAAGCCAGCAACCCGACACCGGCACAAAACGCCGTCCACCACGTCGGGACGTTCTTCCGACTGATGTTGACCACCCAATAAGTCGCCAATCCCGCCAACAGGCCGACGGCGACAGACATCCCCGTTGGTCCAATCGCGGCATGCAGGCCGCTGACCAGGATATCGAACAGCCAGGAAAGATTGACCCAGGACAGGTTCGTCGTCGTGAACGCGAATGGATCCTGCGACGGGGGCCAAAAGCCGTGCGAAGCGAGGTACTCGCCAGTCTTGATATGCACCAGCAGCGGCGATTCCGTGAGCTGACGACATCCCAGCAGCAGCGCGAGCAGCACCACCGCCCAACGCAGCATGAAGTCGCCGCGGATGGCCTCATCCTCAACGATTTCCGGGCTAAGCGGCTCCCATTCGGGCAGTTCGTTCGTCGCGGCGGGCTCAGCGGCGGCTGTCGAGGCGACGTTCGCCTGCTGAGCGGTTGCGTCGCCAGACGGAGTCTGTGGCGCTGAACTGGCGACTGCGGAGGTATTCGGCGACGCCGAAGCGGGAACTTCGGCGGGAGAATTGGGATCGGTCACTGCGTTTGACTCGTCAAAATACTGGGCAACTCAAGGTGGTTGGTCCTAAGTATGACGAGAATAGGTCGCGGGCGTCGTGACAGCCAACGAATTTGCGTGACGGCCGACCGGGGCGATGCAGTTTTGAACCGATATTGCCAAATGCCACCAGCCGACACGGTCGTGCTGGGCAGACCTGTCGGCTGAGCATGGCATCAAGGCTCGCCAATCGAAACGGGGTGGTTTCAGAGGCTATTAGCGGTAGGTCGGGAGTTGTTCGACGGCCATTGATGGATAGGTCTGCATCGGCATGGCGATCGGCTGTCCGATCACTGGCGAAGCTGTTTGCACGCCATCGTAGGTGTAATAAGCCGTTGGGCCGCTAGCGCCGTACATCGCGCCGTGAGGCTGCACGCCGCACTGACCATTGCCGCATCCGCCACCCCAGGGAGCGAACCAGGAGTTACCTGGGCAGCAGCAACCACTCAAGGCGGAGATGGCAAAGACGCTGAGCGCGGCGAGAGAAAGACGCTTCATGGGAATCCTTTCCGAATGGCGAGATGAGTTGCGATCGAGTCCGGACAGACAGCGAGGAGCACTCGTGACTGAGAAGGACGGTTTCGAAGGCAGAGAGGAAATGAACTAACGACAGGTGTCGTTGAGGCGGGCTCGATGAAATGTTTTGCCGGCCGAGGAAAGGCCAGCGAGGTGGAAGTGCGGGAAAGTTAGGGGCGATCTCAAAAACGGGTCAAGATGAAGTTACAGATTACCGACACGCCCGATTCGGCGCCGTTTGTGAGGTCCTGTTCTCCGGCATTCCGCAGCCTCGTTGAAATGCGTTTTCGCCAGACCTAACATCGCCTCTCTTTGATCATTCCCTAGGACCGCTGTCCGCGTTCCCGAGGCTGGATTCCCGCCCGTATGCGGGACGTAAGTAATTTTGGCTGGCGAGTTTAGCTCCGGCATCGACTCGCACCCCACGCCTTCACAACTTGATTACTGCAAAGAAGCGACGAGAGAGCCACATGACGAGCAATGCGATTGAAAGTGTGTTGCAAGAGACTCGAAAGTTTCCGCCACCGGCTGAATTCACGACTCAGGCTCATATCAGTTCGGTCGAGCAGTACGAAGAAATGTGGAATCGGGCCAAAGACGATCCCGCAGGGTTCTGGGGTGAAATTTCCCAGAATCTGGACTGGTTCCAGCCGTGGCAGAAGGTGCTCGAAGGCCAGATGCCGGAAACGAAGTGGTTCGTCGGCGGCAAACTGAACGTGTCGCACAACTGCCTCGACCGGCACTTGACCACGTGGCGCAAGAATAAGGCCGCCATCGTTTGGGAAGGCGAACCCGGTGATACGCGTACGCTGACCTATCAGGAACTGCATCGCGAAGTCTGTAAGTTCGCGAATGTCCTGAAGAAGCTGGGCGTCGTCTCTGGCGATCGAGTCACCCTCTACATGCCGATGATCCCGGAACTGGCGATCGCCATGCTGGCTTGCACCCGCATCGGCGCGACGCACTCCATCATCTTCGGTGGTTTTTCGTCCGATGCTGTTGCCGACCGCAACAACGACGCGCAAGCGAAACTGATAGTCACAGCAGATGGCGGTTGGCGTCGCGGCAAGGAAGTCACCCTGAAGCCTGCCGTCGATGAAAGCCTCGCGAAGTCACCGTCCGTCGAGAAAGTCGTCGTCGTCAAACGGACTGGTTCCGACGTCACGATGGTGCCGGACCGCGATTACTGGTGGCACGACCTCATGGAAGGCACGTCCGCTGACTGCCCGGCCGCGGAACTCGATTCCGAGCATCCGCTGTTCATTCTTTATACCTCGGGCTCAACGGGTAAGCCGAAGGGTGTCTTACACACGACTGGCGGTTATTTGCTCGGCGCGATGATGACCACCAAGTGGGTCTTCGACCTCAAAGACGAAGATACGTACTGGTGCACGGCCGACATTGGCTGGGTGACGGGCCATAGCTACGTGGTGTATGGACCGCTGGCCAATGGCGCGACGAGTATCATGTATGAAGGCGCTCCGAACTGGCCGCACGAAGGTCGCTTCTGGGAGATCATTGAGAAGTATCGCGTCAATATTTTTTATACCGCACCGACTGCGATTCGCGCCTTTATCAAGTGGGGCGACCAATGGCCCAACAAGTATGACCTGTCGAGCCTGCGATTGCTGGGCAGTGTCGGCGAACCGATCAATCCCGAAGCCTGGATGTGGTATCATCGCGTCATCGGCGGCGAGCGTTGTCCGATTGTCGATACCTGGTGGCAGACGGAAACCGGCGGCATCATGGTCAGCCCGCTGCCTGGTATTACTGCGACAAAGCCCGGCAGTTGCACACGCCCGCTGCCCGGAGTGGTAATCGATATTGTCACGGACAAAGGTGAGAGTCTCGGACCAAATCAAGGTGGCTTGCTTGTCATCAAGCAACCTTGGCCGAGCATGTTGCGCACGCTCTATGGCGATCATCAGCGTTTCAAGGATGTCTACTTCGGCAAGCTGGACGGCATGTACTTCGCCGGCGATGGTGCGCGTCGCGATGAAGACGGCTACTGCTGGGTTATGGGCCGTGTTGACGACGTGCTGAACGTCGCGGGCCATCGCCTCAGCACCATGGAAGTTGAAAGCACGCTGGTGTCGCACCCGGCGGTAGCAGAATCCGCAGTGGTGGGCTTCCCGCACGAACTGAAGGGTGAAGGCATCTGCTGCTTCGTCACTCTCAAAACGGGTGCCGGTGATGAAAGTCTCAAGAAGGAACTGATCAATCACGTCCGCAAGCTGATCGGCGCTGTGGCCACACCTGATCAGATTCGTTTCACGAATTCGCTGCCAAAGACTCGTAGTGGCAAAATCATGCGTCGCCTGCTGCGAGACATCGCTGCCGGTCGCGAATCCGTCGGCGATACGACGACGCTTGAGGATTACAACATCCTCGCCAAGCTGCGTGACGAGGAATAGTCAGTATTTACAACTCGAGCATAAAAAAGGACGGACGATTATCGCCCGTCCTTTTTGTTTTGGGGCACCGTCTATTTGCAGTCCGACCCTGGTGTGCTCCGGCTTGACGGAGCCCTCCATTCTTTGCGGCGCGACGGCTGCGCATGGCAAATAACCTGAGCCGTGCAGCACGCATTCTCGAAGACCTTCATCCGTACGCAGGTGGACGGTGTCGTTCTTCCTGGCAACCAGGCTGACTACCGCAAACCATGGAGGGCTGAGTCAAGCCTCAGCACTCCAGGATCAGCCCGCGCCCGAAGATATGTAGATACAAAGGCCGGAATTCAGAGCGACGACAGTGGTGTGAGCAAGCCAAGCGAATTATCTCTGGAAAGGTATCAGGAGAGGCCGTCGACCGCGCGAGAGCCTTCGAGCTGGCGGATTTCCTGACGCACGTTGTCGGGAACTCGCACCGAGCTCTGCTGCTTGAAGTCGAAGGTCACCATCGTTGAATGCGCTTCTGCCGCGACGGCGTTCTGTTTCCGACTGACCAGTCGATGTTCGAGCGAGAAACTACTGTTACCGATTTTCAGCAGGCGGGCTCCGACCAGGACCGTGTCCGGGAAGAGCAGTTGCTTGCGGAAGTCGCACTTCACCGAAGCCAGCACCGTGCCGATGGTCGTGTCCGGCTTGAAGCGAATAATTCCCGCACGCTCCGCATAGGCGATCCGGGATGATTCCCACCAGCGAAAGAAGATCACGTTGTTCACGTGCCCCAGCGCGTCCTGATCGCCCCATTGCACGGGCAGTTCAATCACAACCGGAAAATCAGCCAGCAGTTCGTGCATGTTGTGCATCCGCAAGTTGCATGGAATCGAGGTTCGGTAGCTCAGTTCAGCAGCCCGAGGTGTCCCGGCAAGGCTCCTGAGGATCGTTAAGAATCAGCGGAGATTAGCGAGCCGGTCTGCAGAACATAGGCGTGGCTCGATTTGTCGGGGCGTGCAATGTAGACCGTGTTCGTTCGGCGGCTTATGTTCCGTGACACGTTGCGACGTGCTGGTCTCATTTTGATCCCGGAATCTGGCATGAACAAGTTTCACGATAGCTTTGAATTGCAGTGGCACGGCAACACGGTCGTCATCATTCCGGCTGCCGATATCGAGTCGATGCGGTGGGACCTCATTGATCAGGCCGCTGAGATCGTGATGGGCCCCATCAAGGAGATGTCGGTGCCGATGGTCGTGTTCGACTTGAGCGAAGTCAGTTACTTCGGGTCGGTGTTCCTGGCGCTGCTGCTGCGCTGCCACAAGCTCGCCAAGAGCCGCGGTGGCGAACTGGTGCTGTGCGGAGCGTCCAAGACAGCGGCGGAACTGCTGCGGCTGACGGCGCTCGACACCCTGTGGGCTATCTACAGCACGCGTGAAGAAGCACTGTCGGCGCTCAACGGTTAAGGATGATCTGGTGTGCGACGCTCGCCCGGCCACGCTGCCTCAGAGCGTCTCAACGAGGGCGGGTGAGTGATGGATGATGATCTGTCTTTCGTCGGTGATTCGATTGAGTTCACCCGCCGTACCGCGCCCGTCACTCAAGAGGATTTCATCAACGAACTCCGCGCGACCGTCGAGAAACTGTCTGGCGACAACGCCGCGCGCGGAGATTTGAAGCTGCTGAGTCGCTCGCTGAAGGAACTGCGGTATTCGTTCCGCGTGTTTTCGAAGTACCGACTCAATCGCAAAGTCACCGTCTTCGGATCGGCTCGCACTAAACCGGATGCTCCGGCGTATCAGCACACGGTCGAGTTCGGGCGTCGGTTAGCGGCGATGGGCTGGATGGTCCTGACCGGAGCGGGCGGCGGCATCATGGAGGCGGCTCACGTCGGCGCGGGTCGATCGATGTCGATGGGCGTCAACATCATGCTGCCCTTCGAGCAGTCCGCGAACCCGGTCATCGCGGGCGACGAGAAGCTCATCAACCTGCGCTACTTCTTCACCCGCAAGCTGCTGTTCGTCAAAGAAGTGCATGCCATCGCCTTGTTTCCCGGCGGCTTCGGGACTATGGACGAAGGCTTTGAAACTCTGACGCTCGTGCAGACCGGCAAGCGCGACATGATGCCAATTGTGTGCGTCGATGAACCCGGCGGCACTTACTGGCAGGATTTCCGCAAGTTCGTGGAAGCGCAATTGCTGAACACCGGGCTGATCTCGCCGGAAGATATGTCGCTGTTCAAGGTCACTGATGATCTCGACGAAGCCATCGCCGAGATCATGAACTTTTATAGAGTCTTCGACAGCATGCGGTTCATTCGGGACTGGCTGATCCTGCGGCTGCGTGTGGAGCCTTCCGATGAATATCTGGAACGGCTTAACGACGAGTTCAAAGATCTGATCGCCAGTGGCAAGATCGAGAAAGCTCGTCCGCATGCGTTCGAAGCTGATGAAGAATCACTGGCGAACTTGCCGCGACTGCGATTGAAGTTTGATCGCAAACGCAGCGGCCGATTGCGGCAGATGATCGATCAACTGAATCGCGACCTCGGCGATCAGGTCAATCTGGTGCAGCAACCGCACTAGTAGCCGATCTTTGGCCACGGGTTGAAAACGGATCAGGCTGATCTCACGAACGCGAACCTTTGGTCACGACGGTGCGGTGAACATGATCACTCTGGGCCGAGTTGCCGAACTCTCTGAAGCTGACCGCGAGGACGTGCGCGGCTTGACGATGGCGGTCTATCCGCCGGATGAGGCAGCCAGCAGGTCGGGTCAGGACTTGGAGTGGTCGCTGCCAGATTGGTGTGCGCGGGTTCGAGATTCGGCAGGCAAGCTGGTTTCGTACATCGGGATCTACCTTCGCGACGCCACTCTCGATGGCCAGCCGGTACGCATCGGAGGAATCGGGAATGTGAAGACGCACCCGCAGTCGCGAAACGGTGGCTGCGCGAGTGCCGCCATCAAGGCCACGATGGAGTTCTTCCAGCAGCAGCCCGACCTGAAGTTCGCTCTGCTGGTCTGCAAGCCGGAACTGCTTGGTTTCTATGCGAGACTCGGCTGGCGCGAGTTCACGGGCACTTTGCTGGTCCGGCAGTTTACACGACCGAGTGAGTTCACCGTCTTCCGAGTCATGACGATTGGGATTCAGTCTGCCGGTCCAGTTGCTGGGATCATTGATTTGAACGGCCCGCCGTGGTGAGATCGCGGACGCGATGGCCTTGAGCAGAATCCTAGCGCCACAGGAGACGCCGAGATGCAACGTCGAGATTTCATAATGGGACTATTGTCTTCCGCCATGCTGGCCAAGGCCCTGCACGGTGCGGACATCCCGAAAGACCTGAAGATCACTCGCGCTGTCGGTTTTCAACTGCCGAGTCAGCGTTCCAAGGTAGCAGGCAAGAACGCGCGGCTGGATGTGCATGGCGATCGCGCGACAGATCGCATGGTGCGGCTCTATACCAATCACGATGGCATTCAGGCGTTCGGCAATTGCCGGGCTGATGAGAAGGCGGTTGCGCAGTTACTCGGGAAGAATCCGCTGTCGTTCCATGACGAGAAGCAGACTGTCATGACCGGGCCGTTGGGCGCCGGGACAATGCCGTTGTGGGATTTAGCAGGCAAAGTGTTGAGCAGACCTGTCTATGCGCTCCTGGGTGGTCGGGGTAATGAAAAAGTGCCGGTGTATGATGGTTCGATCTACTTTGCGGATCTGTTGCCGCAATACGCCGATCGCTGGTCCGACCGGTTCCGCGAGGAGATCGATATGGGCCTCAAGCTGGGGCACCGCGGCTTCAAGATCAAGATTGGTCGCGGCAGCAAATGGATGCCACGTGCCGAAGGTGACGCGCGCGATATCGAAGTCGTAAAGACCATGCGTCAGCATGCCGGTGCGGAAATCACGCTCAACGTAGATGCCAACAACGGCTACGACCTCGCCGGAGCGAAGCGGTTGCTGGAACAGGCGGGACCGCTCGACCTCGGCTTCGTGGAAGAACTTTTCCCTGAGACTGTTGATGAATGCCTCACGCTAAAGGAATTCATGAAGCAGCATGGCTGGAAAACGAAGCTGGCCGATGGTGAGACTCAGAAGGAGTTGTCTGTGTATCGCCCGTTCGTCGATGCGAAGGCGATTGATGTCTTTCAGGGCGACATGAACCACTTCGGCATCGAAGGCATCCTGACAGAAGCTCGCTGGGCTGAACCGCAAGGCCTGACCGTCGCTCCGCATAACTGGGGTTCGCTGATCGGCTACTACCTGCAACTGCATGTAGGACGAGCCGTCCCCAACTTCCACGCCGCCGAACATGACCCGCTGACGGCGAGTGCCCTGATCGCTGATGGCTACAGTCGCAAGGATGGCTTTGCGACTGTGCCCGACAAACCAGGTTTTGGACTGGCCCTCAACGAAGACAAGTTCGCGTCCGAATGCAAAGTGTTGTTCGACCTTAAGGCCTGACGAGCCCAACCCCCGCGCCGCGTTCAATGGAAGCCAACCTTCCGGACGCCAGTTGCTCGTCTGTGCTCACAGGACTTGCTGCAAGGAGCCCGCTTCATGCGCCACCGTTTCATGACTGCTGCGTGCGTGGTGTTGATCACGCTCGCCGACTTCCACATGAGTACTGCGCAGGACGTCCGCCGAATCCCGTTGCGTGGGACGGAAGAAGTCGGCGCCGTGGTGGTGGGCGACGTCCCATTGATCCACACAGAGCAAGTCTTCGCGCCGGACGCGATCGGAAACGGGGCGGACGCGACAGCCGCGGCTCAAGCCAAGGCTGTCGTCAGCAAACTCAACGCGCTGCTTGCGGATGCCAAATCCAAACACCTGGTGAAGCTGAATCTCTATGCGGTGGATCAGGTCGCCATTGATGCCGCAAAGGAGGTGATCGCCGAGAAGTTCGAGCCGACGAATCGACCCGCAGTGTCCTGCGTCATCAGCAAACTGCCGGTAGCGGATGCTCTGATTGCTGCGGATGCCATTGCGACAACGGACAGCACAGACGCCCGCGTTGTCCGACATCCCTCGCTGAAATCCGGTTGGGCGACGGTACCTGCCGGGTCGCGCATATACATTTCGGGACAGGCGGAACCCGGCGCCAACCTGGATGAGATGACCCGCAAGACGCTGACCAGCCTGCGCGAGACGCTTAAGTGGATGGAACGGTCGGATGAAGACATCGTGCAGTTGAAAGTCTTCGTGCAGCCGATGGCGAAGATCGCAGAAGTGCAAACGGCCTTCAAAGCGGTCTTTGGTGATCGAGTACCGCCGACCGTCTATGTGGAATGGCTGGGCAAGGAGTCCATTGAGATCGAACTCGTGGCCTGGGGCGGAAAGGCGAGAAAAGCTCCAACTGTGGAGTATCTCACTCCGCCCTTCATGAAGCCTTCGCCGGTCTTTTGCCGGGTGACCCGCATCAACCAGTCGCCATCGATCTTCGTGGCGGGGTTGTATGCCTCTACTTTGCAGACTGCTCCCAGTGCACTATCGCCCGAAGGTGGTGAACGCGAAGTTAAGGAAGTCTTCGCCACACTTGAATCTCTGCTGAAGGATTCGAGCAGCGACCTGAGACATCTGGTGAAAGCGACTTACTACTGCGAGACCGATGCCGCCAGCAAGAAGCTGAATGAACTGCGCCCGAAGTATTATGACCCGGAGCGACCGCCGGCGGCTTCCAAAGCGATGATCAGCGGTTCGGGACGTGCAGGCCTGGGTCTCACGCTGGACATGATCGCCGTGCCCAGCACCAAGTGATGAAGCACCGGCTCAGGACGATTTCGGAATTGCCGCGTGGAGCTGGTGCACAACGCCGTCCAGAAAGTCCGCCAGATTCTTAGCCGCCTTCTGAGCATGTTCACGCAGTTTGAGCATGTCTTTCATGCTGCTGGGACGCTTCCAGAGAGCTCCGATCGCGGCACCCACTCGAACGGCCCCGCTACCCCCCAGGACAGACAGCACCTCCGGCGGCAAATCGTTGCTCATGTCATCGCTGATGGCGCGGACCGCCATGAACTTGGTCTTATGCTCACGCGCGACCTGCGCCACCGCCAGGCTCTCCATATCGACAGCAATGCCACCGAGCGTCTCATGCAGGCTGGTTTTTGCCGCCACTGTACGCACGATTTCGTCCGCCGTGACTAAGGTGCCGACGAATAAACCTCGAGCTTCGTCGCTGCTCGCGTGCAGGTCGATGGCCAGCTTCTGGCCGTGCGTATCGACGATTTCATTGCCCATCACGATGTTGCCCACCTGCATGTGCTTGAGCAAAGCACCGCTGAAGCCGACGGACAACAGCCAGGCAGGTGAGTGAGCGTCAATCAACGCTTCCGTCGCCCGGCGAGCCCGAGCGTAGCCGACACCACATTCGACAACCGCGACGCGAATGTTGTCGTATCGCCCGCCGCGAAAGACGAAGCTGCCGCCAGAGTACTTGTGCGGCTTCTCGCAGCGGCCCATGAAGTCCGCAATCTCCATCGGCAGTGAGCACACAATTCCAATGTCTGCGTGAGCGTAGTCAGGTTTGGTGATTGGCTCGGCAGACATCGCTCGGGTTTCGGTGAGGGCAGTGGGCTGTTCGTGGATGGTGAACCTTATCCAACGAACGCTCTACGTGACACTCGGCACGTCCGAGAACTGCGGCGGCTTCGAGTGCCAACTGCACATCAGAATGCCCAGTTCGTACAGTCCCAGCATCGGGACCAGCATGAGGATCATGCTCATCGGGTCGGCGGAAGGGGTCAGCATCATCGACAGGAACGAGATGACCAGGATCGCGAGGCGTCGCTTCTCGCGGTAAGCCTGCACGTCGAAGATTGAAATGCGTTCGAGGAACAGCATGACGAGCGGTAGCTCAAAGCTGATGCCAAACACCAGCGGCAGCATCAGAGCGAAACTGATCCACTCGGACATCCGAATCTGCGGCTGCAAGCCCAGCGACTTGTTGAAGCTCAGCAGGAAGTTGAGCATAAACGGGAACACGCAGTAGTAGCAGAAGACGCAACCGCCGATGAACAGGAAGACGCTCATGGGCAGGTAGATGTAAACGTAGCGTTTCTCATGCGGGTAGAGGCCCGCAGCGACGAACAGCCACATCTGATAGATGACCCACGGGCTGGCGATGATCAGTCCGGCGAGCGCGGACACGGTCATGTACATCATGAACGCTTCCTGCACGTTGAGCGTGACCGGTCGGCTGGTGATGTCGATGACGCGCGTCAATTCGGTGAATTCGGGAGCAGCGATGCGCAGATTCACCGCCTGCTCATCCTCTTTGGGATTGGCTTGCGGATAGCGTTCCGGGTCGGCGGCGTGCAGCACATTCACCAGTTCGGACGGCAGCACCTTGATGGTCACAGTCTGATCGTCTTTGCTGTCCGTCGCGATCGGTTGAACTTCGGAACGGCGTTTCTCAATGGGGTCGACCTGATCCATCACGTCCAGCCCGGACTGCTTCTTGAACCAACCCCAGGAAAACGCCGGCATGGGGGCAACGTCCTCTTTGGCCTCGATCTTGTGCATCCGCAGTGCATGATCGATGGGTTGCCGAATCCAGCCGACGATGACATCCCCGTAGTAGAGCGTGCCGATCATGCACAGGCCGACGCCGATAATCGCTCGAATCAGGTGCGTCCGGAGAATCTCAAGATGCTCCCCGAACGTCATTGTCGAGTCATCGAACAGATCTTTTGATTGGCTCATAACGTTGCTCCCGCAAGGTGAGTCGCGGCCATGCGAGAGTCTCCAGCCACACAATGAGCCGGGAGGTTCTCGGGAACGGCTGCGAGCGTACGCGGCAGGGTCAGCGGTTCACGTCAGCAATGTGAACCATCCACCGCACCTCAATCCGCAAACCAGGACAGTTTGACGCGTCAACCTCGCCATGAAGAAAGCACGGCGGGTTGCTGTCCACTCGGTTTGCCCGCAGCAAGAGCAGGTCGGATGAGCGGAGTGGGTTCGATTCTAAAGCGGCGGCTAGTGCCGTCAATTGTCAGAAACTCAGGAATCGCCGCCCGCTACTTCAAGTTGTTGGCGGCATTCTGTAGGTTATTGAGAGTCGTTGCGTCCATCGAAGGCTGTAGATTGCCCTGCAAACTGACGATCATCGGCTTGAGGGCATCTCTGACACCCGTGTAAGCGGCGCCGATCGACTTGTCCGCTGGCAACGTGTTCTTCAGAGAGTTCAGCCCGAGGAACATGTCCTGTACCTGAAAGTAGCCGACAGATCCCGTCATCTTCTTGGCACTGATCTCCGTGCCGATCTCATGCGCCAGCTTGAGCGAGGCCTTGCTGACTCCCAGCGTATCCAGCCCGGAACCGCCGGACCCCAGTGGATAAGTTCCCAGCACTTTGATCGTCCAGGCACGCACCGACGTGGGCCGCTTAGAATCCTTGATAATGTCGGCCAGCAGAGTTTGCACTTCGGGTTTCTGAGTTCCCCCAGCGTCGGCAATGGACGGCATGCTGATGTGGCCCACGGCTGAGATCAAAGCCTTCTGGTAGGATGCGCTGGTTGCCGTCTGTGCCTTGATCGCGGTGATCAGGCTGCGGGCGGCTTCGGTGCGTTCTTTGGCTGGATTGTTGGTCGAGAGCGGGCCCTCTTTCAGCAGAATCTTGTCTGCGAGAACCTTCTCCGCGCAGTTCGCCGCCATCACTCGAACACCTTCCGGCTGATTCAAATTGGCAATGACTTCCAGGAACACCGACAGCGTTTCTGGGAACGCTGTTGCGTCCAGTGGGGGCTTTTTGTTGGGGTTCGCGGGAGCCAGCTCTAATTCCGACAGCATCAAGAGCACTTGCAGCCGCACCTGAAAATTGCCGTCCAAGGCTTTCTTGGCTTCCTTGACGACGGCTTTGAGCGCTACGTCTCGATTCTTACTTCCAGGAGCCGCGAAGGTGTGAATCTCGCCATAAACCTCGGAGCGAATCTTCTTCATGTTGTTGCGACTGGACTTCAACGTCATGCGGCCAACTCGGATCTTGGCGCCTTCGTTGAGGATGTTCGTAACATTCACATCCACTGTCTTGGCTTTTAACGCTTCAAGGTACTTAGCGCTCTTGTCCCTCTTCCAATTCTTGTAGTCATCATCGTTGATGAGTTCGTCTTCCTTGGTCATCTCATCGAGCGGCACGCGCCCGGGCTGTATTCCTGGAGGAAGAGCGTTTGGATTCGGCGCGGGAGCAGGCGGTTTAGGCGGAACCTGTGCCCAAACTGGTGAAGCAAGGCTCAGCGCGAACCAGGCGATGGTCAGCAGAGCTAAAGCCATAAACCATCTCGGCTTGAAGCGGGCGGAAGAGGCGCAGGGCGTCTTCGGCGTGGCCGCGACAATACTCGCTCCGACGTGTAGAGAGTGCTCGCTCATGCGTTGCTGATTCTAGGGGCCAAGTCTCGTCGAGAATCTCACCGTTCTACCGAGTTAGGCCAGCTTTCCTGACCAAACCGGGCGAGACGGTACCGCGATGTATCGTGATTTGCCACCACGATGACGAGTTCATGAAATGAGAATGAAGGAGAATTCCAGTCCGTCCGTGAGTCACACGACATCGAACGCAACTCAACACGCAGCCTCTGAGGAATCTCACAGGCAGAAATGAATACAAATAATCAACCTAGCCGGATAGTTTTCAGGCCGTCAAGAAGTTTCGACGCCCACGCGGTCCGTAACCCGTGAGAGTCGGCGGTTTGGGGGTTCATTCGCAAAAATCGCCAGAGTCGTGGCGGCCATCACTTCCGAGCTGAACCGGGTGCGGACTGCCATTTGTCCCTTTCGTGCCAATTCGATCCGTCGATCACGATCGTGGGTCAGTTCGTCGATCCGCGTCGCCAGATCGATCGGGTCGCCCGGTTCGAACAACAACCCGCCCTCGGTGGCGGACAGCATCTCCACAAACGCTCCGTGAGCAGGCTGCACCACCGGCACTCCGTTGGCCAGAGCCTCCAGCACCGAAATGCCCTTCGGTTCCCGATAGGTCGTCGGCAGGGAGAAGATGTCAAAGCTCTTCAGGAGTTCTACCTTGCTCTCCCGATCAGGCGGACTACCAACGTACGTGAAACGGTCACCGAGCGCTTTCCCGGCGCGAGACACCTCATCGAAGTACCGCGCGTCGCGAGTACCCAGATAGCCGCCAGCAACGAGTTTTACTCGCGGCCCGTGGCACGGCAGCTTCAGAACGGCTTCGATCAGTTGGTGCAGTCCTTTCTCCGGACAGATCCGCCCGAAGTAGCCGACCGTCAGTGAATCGGATTCGGGTTTGTCGACCTGCCCGTCGTGGCCGGTGAGATCGATGCCCAGCGGCAGGATCTCGAACAGTTCCGGTGGCACGCTCAGCATCTGCGACATGTGATCGCGATAGAACTCGCTGTGCACCACGATGCCATCGAACTCGCGCACCCGTTCGGACATGCTCCGGATGCAGGCCTGCCGATACGGATCGGGCAGGCTGTCGATGAACACATCATCGCCCTGCAGCGTGCAATAGATCGGTCCGGAGAAGTGGGACCGAATGAGTCGCACTGTTCCCGACAGCAAGGCATTGCTGAAGCACACCACGTCCGGTTTGAGGTCGCGGCCGATGAACTCGGCGAGTTCCTCGATCTGCCGTCGCGCCGGACCGAGTTCGCCATCCAGCATCGCCAGCGTGAGTTCGCCCAGCTTCCGCGCGTCGTTCGTGACGCCAAAGCTCGTCGCCAGTTTGATCACCGCCGGATGATCGAGCCACGTCGTCATCCAGCGCGGCAGCTTGCGCCACAGTTTGGACTGCTGATCCAGATAGACGTTGATCCCGCCGAGGAACACTCGCTCGACGCTCATATCCTCTTCATCAACACGAATCGGCGTGTAAGTCGGGATCAGCGTGACCTCGGCCCCCGCCTTGCGCAACGCCTTGGCCCAAGTGTTGTCGTGCATGCACGCCCCACAGAACATCCCGGCGCCACCAGCAGTGATGATCGCGATGTGCATGGAACTTTGAGCCCAGAGACTGGAAACGATGCCTGGTCGGTTGCGAACGCTGCAACGTGAGTCTGCTGACTTACTTATTTTCTTCAGGATTGAGGCGCGAGGAAGCCATTCCTGAGGGATTCGGCTCCGATTCGGAACAACGCTGGCGATGAAAGAGGCTTCAGGATTGGTAACCCCTCACCTCCTACCCCCTCTCCCCAAAGGGGCGAGGGGAGTTGTTGAAGCGGAGGATGACGGGTCAGCCTCTTTAGTAGCGGGCTAAGTCGCCACCTTGCTTGAGATTCAAGGCGCTGACCAGCTTCTGAGCCTCGGTCACCATGAACCGCAGTTCGCTGCCAATCGCGATGAACTGCCAGCCTTCGGCGATACGTTGTTCCACCTGCTGCGTCGTTTGAGTATGCAGACCAACCGGAGTTCCCGTCTTCTTGCCTGCGGCCAGCACGCGCTGCAGCATCGCTTCAAAGGCTTCCGGGGATGGGTCCTTTCCATCGGGAGTGCGCATCTGAGCTTGCAGGTCGTTCGGTCCGACGAAGATCGCATCGACGCCCGGCAGGCTGTAGATCGCTTCGGCGTTGTCGACGCCCTCGGGAGATTCCGTCTGCAGGATCACGAGGATCTCGTCATTGGCATACTTGAAGTAGTCACCGGCAGACGCCCCGTAGTTGAGCGCGTGCAACGAGCCGCCAACCGAACGATTGCCTTGAGGTGGATACTTGGCGGCTGCAATGGCGATCTTCGCTTCTTCGACAGTATTCACCATCGGCACAACGATGCCGTGAGCACCGGCATCGAGCGATCGCTTGATGAGATCATGATCGCCGCGAGGAACTCGCACGATGGGCGTGCAGCCAGCGTCCGCGATCGCGCCCACGACGTTCGCCATGGCGCTCCAGTCAATCGGCGAGTGCTCCAGATCGACCGTCAACCACGGAAAGCCGGTGCGAGCCATCACGCGGCTGGCGAACACATCACCCAGACTGAGCCATGTACCAACCTGAGCCTTACCGGCCTTCAACGCCGCTTTCACGGGATTCTTCTTCATCGCGACAACTACCTGTGCGTTAGAGGTTTCAACTTGCGAGGGCGAGCTACAAGCACTCCAGATTCTGGCGGTCGCGGGGGCAGCGTCAACCTTGCGTCCAAAGTCGCGTTGACCCTGCGAAACCACTAGCCGTAGAAGGCGGTTTCGGAGTGATGAAACCCGCCTTGCTGAGTGACGGAGCACTCATGCCCCATATGCTGTTGATCTTCGCCGGCCTGGCCGGTCTGTTCTTTGTGCTGGAACGGTTGATCCCGTGGCGGCCACAGCGAATCTTTCGCACAGGTATCGTGGCGGATGTTGTCTACGCGCCGCTGCACATCGCCTTACGCATTCTGATCAATATGGTTGTCGCGAGCGCACTTGCCCTCGTGGGACGCAGCGCAGGCGTACAATCCATTTTCGGCTTCAACGAGCGTCTCCCGGTGTGGGCTCAGGCCCTGACATTGATTTTCGTGCTGGACTTCGCGTTCTACGTCACGCACCGGCTGAAGCATCGCTGGCGCTGGTGGTGGCGACTGCATGAAACTCACCACAGCTCCAAAGATCTCGACTACCTGTCGGCAGCTCGGTTCCATCCGCTCGAAAAGATTCTGGATCGAACTCTGTTCCTGCTGCCGCTCACGCTGCTGAATCCAGCGACGGGGGCCTTGCTCATCTGGTCATCCTGGGACGCCCTGATGGGCATGCTGATTCACTCCAACGCCAACATCCGGCTAGGGCCGCTGATCTACATCTTCGTCGGGCCCGAGATGCACCGCTGGCATCACAGCCGCGACCGCAAGCTCAGTGACTGCAATTTCGGAAACAGCCTGTCGATCTTCGACTGGATCTTCGGCACGGCCTACGTGTCCTACGAACGCGATGCGGACTTCGGGGTTCAGGACGAGCAGTATCCTCAAAACAATCTTTGGAAGCAGTTCTGGTACGCGTTCCGACAGGAACCATCGCGAGTTTCGGTCACTCAGGAGACCGGAGAAGACTCGGCCGAACGCATCGAACAGTCGAAAGCCGCCTGATAACAGAGCTGCTTGCAGCGCACGGAGGCGATTGTGTGGAGTTGGGTGAAGCAGCGTCCGCGACTGATGATCTTTGTGGTCGCGCTGGCGCTGCGCCTGCTGGTCTTCTCGAGTGTCGCTCAAGACGAGTCTCGCATGAGCGGTCCCGATGCAGAGGACTATCAACGCAGAGCCGTCAACCTCCTGCATCACGGCGTCTTTTCGGGGCTCGATCTAACTGACGGAATTCACGAGCCGACCGGGCCGATTATTGATCGGCACAAGCGAATCATCGCGACCACTGGCCCTTACCTCTACGACGTGCATCGCACGCCGGGCTATCCCGTCTTTGTGGCCGCCGTTTACGGCATTATCGGCGAGCGTCCGATGTGGGTGGCGCTAGTGCAATGTGTGCTCGGCGCGCTGACGTGCGTCGTCACATTCCAACTCGCTGAGTTCCTGGGCAGCCGTCGCGCCGCGCTGTGGGCGGGGTGCGCTTTGGCCATCGAACTCTTTGCCGTGCTGCTCTCCAACGCACTAGTAACTGAAACACTGTTCGGACTGTTGCTGACTTCAGGCCTGCTGGCCTTGTTTCACGCGCATCGCAGAGACGCACTGCTGCCCGCGATCGCAGCAGGATTGTGCATCGGCTTGAGCATCCTGTGCCGCCCGATTGGCCTGTATCTGATTGCGTTGCCCTCCGTCTGGTTGGCTGTCTCTGGAAGCCAACCAAGGACACGGCGATTGCAGTTGGGTGCCGCGTTCTGCATCTGCGCAATAGCGACTGTCTTGCCATGGATGGCGAGGAACCATGCCCACTTCGGGCAGTGGCAACTCACCAGTATTCAAGGACTGAATCTTTACACCTTCAAGTCTGTCTACATTGAGACTGGCAGCCTGGGGCGGCTGAATCCGAACCGTATCAAATCGCTGCAGGATCGCATGGCGGACGACTTCGCCGCGTCGCTTGGTGATCGCCGATTTAACTATCTGGAAATGGCTCGCGAGTATCAGCGGGCTGGCCTGCAGCGAATTTCCTCGCACCCCGTGAAGTACGCCGTCGCGCATCTTTCAGGCACGGTCACGTTCTTCGGCCTGATGAGTCCGAATACTCTATGCACCATTCTGGGCGTCCCCAGCCCGGCCTTGTCCGGCACCAGAGAAGAGCAACGGGCCGACGGAGTGGTGCGCCGCATCGTCGGCTATCTCAGCGATGTTCCTGCGTGGTTCCTGGTTGTCTACGCCGCGGGCTGGTTGTGGAGCTTGACGATTATTTCACTGGCCGGTTGGAGTTCTTTGGTTAACTGGCGCAATCAACACCTGCTACCGTATTTCTGCCTGTTGGTGCTGTGCATTGCCTACTTCTGTCTGACGGCCGGACCGCAAGGCGATTCTCGATTCCGTCATCCGACGATGCCGCTGATGGCTGTCCTCGGCGGGTATGGTCTGCGCCGTTGGAGAAGCAGCGCCGAGCAGCACTCATCCGAGACTGCTCGCGTTGATATTCAGGGTGACAGATCAGACGCGGCGATTGGCCGGGACTCCTTGAGGGCAGCATCATGACCTCGTCGGCATCAACACCGCCCGGCGTGTTCGTACATCCGCAGGCGTTATGCGAATCAGCACGTGTGGGGTCTGGCACC
This sequence comes from Planctomycetaceae bacterium, assembly GCA_021732995.1. Lineage (GTDB taxonomy): Bacteria > Planctomycetota > Planctomycetia > Planctomycetales > Planctomycetaceae > AM-0621. Next base: position 36,274 of record JAKFWA010000131.1, read on the forward strand.
CGAATCTGGGCGTTCGCGCATGTGACCGACGGCGCGGTCGTGGGCTGCGACTGCAACCTCGGCGACGCAGTGTACGTTGAGCGTGGGGCCATCATCGGTGATCGAGTGACCGTCAAGAATGGCGTCATGCTATGGGCCGGTGTGACGATTGAAGACGAGGCGTTCATCGGCCCGGCGGTAGTCTTCAGCAACGATAAGTATCCGCGCAGTCCGCGTCTGCCGCTGGTTCGTGACCGTTATCAAGACCCGGTGAACTGGCTACTGCCGACTCTTGTCAGTCGCGGTGCCAGCCTCGGTGCGGGAGCGGTCATTCTGCCGGGCGTGACAATTGGCCCCTTCGCGATGGTTGCGGCGGGCTCTGTCATAACTCACGACGTACCCGCTCATCGGTTGGTCGTCGGCAATCCGGCGCGCGTTGTGGGTTGGGTCTGTGCGTGCGGCGGAAAGCTGAGCGCTGGTGGAACATGCTGCCTGTGCAACAAGAATCACGAGTTTGATGGAGACCAGTTGCGAACGGTTCACGAGAGTTGAGATGACGCGTTTGTAGGTCGGACAATCCTGTCCGACAGCCGGACAGGATTGTCCGGCCCACTTTGCCGTTTCAGCTCCGATGGTCCACTACCTTGAAGGAGATTTCGCGACGTGTATCAGGGAAAACGGGTCGCCGTGATTGCTCCGGCCTACAACGAAGAGATCAACATCGCGAAGACGGTCGCACGCATTCCGCGCGACTTTGCTGATGTGATTCTGGTTGTCGATGATGGTTCAACGGATGCCACCGCCGAAGCTGCACGGGGTCAGGGGGCCGAAGTCCTCTCGATGGCTCGCCGCTCCGGAGTTGGCTGCGCGTTGCGTTCCGCTCTGGAAGAAGTGCGTCGCCGGGAAATTGATATCGCGGTCATCATGGCTGGCAACAACAAGGACGAGCCGCTGGAGATTCCGCGCTTGCTGGACCCGATCTGCGGCGACGAGGCCGACCTGGTGATCGGATCACGATATCTCAATGGAGGAGCGTGGGGTGGTGACATGCCGCTCTATCGACGCTTCGCTACTCGACTGCACCCCTGGCTGATGAGCGCGTTCGTCGGAAAGCGGCTGACGGAGTCGACCAACGGGTTCCGTGCCATTCGCTTGAGTTGCCTCGACGACCCGCGACTGAACCTCGATCAGCGCTGGCTCGATCGTTACGGACTGGAAGTCTACCTGCTCTACCAGTTGATCCGCTGCGGCTATCGACACACCGAAGTGCCGTGCACGAAGACTTATCCGCAGCGCGGCGTGCGTTACACAAAGATGCGTCCGCTGCTGGATTGGTGGGATATTTTGCGGCCCATGCTGTTCCTGCGCTGCGGCATCAAACGCTGACACGCGACGATCGCGTGCAACAACGACCGTTACCAAATTCGGCCTACAAGCGTTTTGCCAAACGGTCTAAAACCATCCCCGTTAATTCGCCCCGACCGACGAATGGATTCGAGGAATCAGGCCGCAAGGACACACGGATGACCTTGATTGTGAATTGCATCGGACTGGGCCATTGGGGCCCAAATCTGGTGCGCGCGTTGAACTCGCTGCCGGACTGTCGTCTGGGCGTGGTGTGCGATGTTTCGCCCAGTCGGCTGGAACTAGCGGAACGTCAGAATCTGTTTTCCGCTGTTGAGTTCACCACGGACGCACTGCATGCAGCGACCGATGCGCGAGCCGACGCAGTCTTTGTAGCGACGCCCGCCGCGACTCACTTCGAACTGGCTAAGAGCGCGTTGTGGGCCGGCAAGCATGTGTTCGTTGAGAAGCCGTTGTGTTTGAATTCCGCCGCTGCAAATCAACTGGTGGAACTCGCCACAACGCGGGTTAAGCAACTCGCGGTCGGGCACGTGTTCCTGTTTAACTCCGCCGTGCGAGCCATTAAGCAACTGATCGAGTCCGGTCGGTTGGGGCCAATTCAATATCTGTCTGCGACTCGAGCCAATCACGGACCGCGGCGCCCGGATGTAAATGTGCTGTGGGACCTGTCGTCGCACGACCTCAGCATGTTCCAGTACTGGCTCGGAGCTGATCCTCAAGAAGTCACCGCGTGCGGATCGAACTGTTATGCTCCCGAACTGGCGGACGTAGTGACCGCCTGCTTTGGATATGCAGACGGTGTGAAAGCTCACGTGCACGCGAATTGGGCGAGCCCTCACAAGACGCGTGAAATCGTTGTGGCCGGTAGCGCCCTGACTGCCGTGTGGAGCGACACGGCCGGGATGCCTCCACTACGAGTCTACGAAAGTCGATCGAGATGCGACGCGACCCCGTCCGCTCCCGTGCCGTTAACTGAGCTGGGGCTGGTCGAGCAGAAGTTCTCAGAACCGCTGGTGGCCGAATGCCAGCATTTTCTGGACGCCGTTCAGGGGCGAGTGACCTTGCTCAACGATGGCGATTCAGCCTCGCGCATCGTGGCTGCGTTGGAAGCCGCCGACCTGTCGCTGCAACGACAATCGACGCTGATCAAGATCGACAACATCAATCTCGCTCACCGGTCAACGACCTCAGACGTGACATGTCACGAAAGCGGGCGCCGCGCCGCCTGAGGCCACATTGCGAATCATCGCTGTGTCTTGTTCCCGTTCGTCAGCCCCGAGTCTCGGAATCTCTGCATGTCGCAATCACGCGTTCCGCTTGTCGACCTCGCCGCTCAATACGCGACGATCCGGGAAGAAGCGGAGGCAGCAATCGCCGAAGTGCACCGCAGCAGCGGCTACATCCTCGGACGGGCAGTTGAAGAGTTTGAACAAGCGTTCGCAGCCTACTGCGGCGTCAAGGAATGCGTCGGCGTTGGCAGCGGATCAGATGCGTTGCATCTCGTGTTGCGCGCTTATGATATCGGTCCTGGCGACGAGGTCATCGTCCCCGCGATGACGTTTGTGGCGACGGCGTTCGCTGTGAATCTGGCGGGCGCGACTCCCGTGCTGGTTGACGTACGAGCTGAAGATGCACTGCTCGATCCATCACGGATCGAAGCCGCGATCACCTCGCAAACCCGGGCAATCATTCCGGTTCATCTTTACGGCCGCCCGGCCAACATGCAGGCCATCAATGACATCGCCGCTCAGCACGGACTGGTTGTCATCGAAGATGCCGCCCAGGCACACGGCGCAACCTATCATGGTCGTCGCTGCGGATCGCTGGGCCATGCCGCCGCTTTCAGCTTCTACCCATCGAAAAATCTCGGAGCATTCGGGGACGGCGGGGCCGTCGTCACGAATGATTCAACAGCGGCCGCGCGCCTGCGAACGTTGCGAAACTGCGGGTCGAAACGAAAATACTTTCACGACGAGGTCAGTTCCAATAGCCGACTCGACACGATTCACGCAGCGGTTCTCTCGGTGAAATTGAAGTATCTCGACCGGTGGAACGAGCAGCGTCGTCAGCATGCGGAGGTCTATGACCGCTTCTTTCGCGAACGAATCGACGTTGGCATGGTCGAGGAAACGGCTGGCTGCGTTTCGTCGCAGCACCTCTACGTGCTGCGATCAATCGCCTGCCGAGATCGGCAACAGGTGATCGATCAGCTCAAGCGGTCCGGCGTAGACGCCGGTATCCACTACCCATTTGCTATCCATCAGCTCGATGCCTATCGCCACTTGAATCTGCCTGACGAAGCCCTGCCACAAGCTTCCCGCTGGGCGGCCGAGTGCTTCAGCCTGCCGATGTATCCGGAGCTGACAGCTCAACAGTTGCAGCAGGTGCTGGCCGCGTTTGATTCCTGATGATCGTTCACATGGGTGCCACCGGCTTGGCCAGTGGTATCCCAGTTCCTTGGTGTGACACCGCGCTATCCCTTGTGCAGCAGATGCCGGTATGTGTTGAGCAAGTCCCGCAGTTCTTTGGCTCCGTCCAGGAACTTCGCAGCCTCTTCCAGATCCTCGCAGTCTTCGTCGTCCTCTTCTTTCTCGGCGGCCAGACGCAGGTGCTCTTGAACGGACTCCAGCATGGCCTGATACCGCGACGGTACGAGCATCTCCCGGTTCTCAACTTGGGTGCGAATTGCATCCAGCAACTGCTGCTGCCACGACGGCGAATAGAGAATATCTGCGAGCTTCTGTTCAACGGCGATATCGCCGGGCACAACGTCAGCGGTCTGCGGTAGTCGAGCGACCTCGGGCCCCGCAGTGATCGAGATCCGCTCGATACCAACATCAAACGCAAAGCGATTGGAGATTTCACCGGCCATAATCAAACGGCTTTCTTAGTCCGCTCCAAGATCCTCGACAAACCGGTCTTCGGGATAGATCTGTTCGACGGGAATGAAGAGTTGCTCAGAGACAATCTTGCGCACCTTCAAGGCGACCTCGGGTCTGGTGCCTGGGCGGCAGCGCGCCAGAAATTCGTCGTCGGTCAATAGCAGTCGAGAGGTCACAGCCAACACGGCAACTGGCCGACGGGTACAGCACCAGCACAGCAACAGAGTGCCCACTCCGCTTGCAGCAATCATCCATAAGATTGGTGTCATCACAAACTCCGTGTCGTCGGACTAGGAACTCAGCTAACCCTCTTTCGCCTTCTGTTTCGCTGTTCCCAGGTCGTTGCAGATGGTCAGAAACGAATCAAAACCGGCGATGTGAATCACTTCGCGAACCGTGGGGTTCAAGCCACAGAGCACCAGCTTGCCCTTGCGCAAGAGTTGTTTCGCCGTGTGAATCAGAACTCGCAAACCGGCGCTGGTCACCAGATTGACCGACGAAAGATCAACGACGATGCGTGTTTCTCCCTGCTTGAGAAACTCATCAATCGCGGCCTGCAATGGATCCGATGTCAGTGCATCGATACGGCCTTGTGGCTGAACCAGAACCACACCATCAGCAACGGAGGTAGGGATGGTCATCGGTCTTCGGCAATCTTGTTATGCAGTTCATCCAGTAACTGGAAGACGCGTTCCAGCAGCGGAAGTTGAAAGTCTGATTCGGGAATCCGGGCCAGAAAAGTGAGTTCTGAATCACCTCGCAGACCCGCTTGAATAGTAACGGGATGTTGACGGTCGTAGTGGCATGACGACAAGGCTCGGCGATAAACGAGGGCGTCAGCGTTCGACACCTGCCGCACCAGATACGCCAACACCTCGTTGTCAGCCTTCTCGAGGAACAAAGTTCCTGATCGCTCGAACGCCAGTTGAACGAGCCCGTTGTTGTCGAACGCCAGTTCGGACATACCGAGTGTCTGACCGAACTCAGCGACGGTTTGATCGACCCAACTCATGCTTCCTCCTGGTCGACTGCGGCGTCGAGTGCCTGCTGCAGCGCCGTCAGTAATCGCTCCCGATCTTCGGAAGACTTATGAATCTTCTCTGGCAAGCGTCGGACGATGCCGTGCAGTTCGCGCAGGAAGTAGATCTTGCCTTCGTCCGAAGTGATATTGAACTGCCCCGGAAACGACAGGATCTTGTTGGGATCAATCCAACGCTGCTCGCGCAGAGAGAGCACTTCCTGAATCAGGAACAACGAAGCCGCTTCCAGCGTCTCGTCGTCCATTGTGTTGAGTAAGGACATAGCGGTCGTTCTCGTCTAAATCGACTTGGTTGGCGCCTTCGCGCTGCGTGAAGCCTTGGTATCTACACATCTCAGGGAGAGTTTTTGAAGGGAACGCTTGGCTGGGCGATGAGTCGGATGTTGGCGAGCGGGTCGTCGCGTAACGAATCCTCGCTGAAAAAAAGAGGCTGGCCCTGAGTCAGGTGCCAGCCTCTGAGAAGGTCAGTTGCAGATTTGTCGTGGCCAGTCTCTCGACCGAGCGGCAAGGAGATCGATTACAGCGAAGCCAGATCCAGAACAATGGTTGGCGACAGGACATAAGCCTCGTTGATCTCGGAAGCCGAGTTGTTGGCGAGGTTGTCGTTGCCCTGATTGCCCGCCACGGTGTCGCTGCCGGACTGACTGCGGATGGTGTCGTCGCCGTCTTCGCCCAGCAGCACATCGTTGCCGATGCCACCATAGAGAGCGTCGTTGCCGTCGCCGCCCAGCACGGTGTCGTCGTTGTCGTCACCGTAGACCTGGTCATTGCCGTCCATGCCCGTCATGACGTCGTTACCAGCGTTGCCGTGCAGGATGTCGTCGCCGTTGCCGCCGTTCATGGAGTCGTTGCCGTCATCGCCGTTTATCACGTCGTTGCCGTCACCACCCTGCATGCGGTCGTTGCCCGAGTTGCCGCTGATGGCATCGTTGCCGGCCTGGCCATCCAGCGAGTCATCACCCGAACCACCCGCGATGCCGTCATCGCCGTCGCCACCCGTGACCGAGTCGTTGCCAACACCGCCACCAAGGACGTCGTTACCCGCTCCACCTTGAACGAAGTCATCACCGGCCTGACCGTCGACCAGATCGTTGCCGTCTCCACCAGCGGCCTGATCGTTGCCATCACCGCCGACGACGGAGTCGTTGCCAGCACCACCGTCCAGAGTGTCATCACCCAGGCCGCCGTCCAGCGTGTCACTGTCGGCTTCACCGATCATGCTGTCGTTGCCATCGCGACCGAAGAGACGATCGAGACCATTGCCGCCTTCCAGCGTGTCACCGGCGGCTGAACCGACCAGCGTGTCATTGCCATCACCACCCAGCAGATTGAGCCGAGCGGTACCGATCGCCACGTTGTTCGCGGCAATCACGTCGTTGCCGAGGTTACCATCGACGACGATCGCCTGACCGGCTGAAGCCGCCAGTGCTCCGATCGTCACCGAGTCATCACCAGCTCGACCATCGATGATGATGCGCGACACCGAGTTGTCGACTCGAATGATCGAGCCGTTGAAGTTCACGTTGATACCAGACGAACCCTGCGAGACGACGATGGTGTCCGCCGCACCGCTACCGGCGAGCGAGATCGAGTCCGCACCACCGGACGAGGTGATCGAATCGTTGCCTTCACCCGTGCCCGAATTGATCACGTCATCGCCAGCACCGCCGTCGATGGTGTCAATGCCGCCATTGCCTTTCAGCGTGTCGTTGCCGCCTTCTCCGAGCAACGAGTCGTTACCGCTGCCACCGAACCCGAAGTCATCGCCGTCACCAGCGAAGACGGTATCGTTGCCTTCATCACCGCTGATGGTGTCGTTGCCGCCGACTCCACCGCCGCCGCTGGTATCACCGTAGACCAGGTCATTACCGGCACTGGCGTTGATCGAGTCGTTGCCGTCATTGCCTTCGATGACGTCATCCCCGGCATTACCGACGATCGTATCGTTGCCGGTGTTACCGAAGATCGAGTCCTTGCCCGATCCGCCATAGACGATGTCGTTACCGCGACCAGCGAAGATCGTGTCATCGGCCGTACCGCCGACGATCAGGTCATTACCCGTCACCGCGCTGAACTGATCATCGCCGTAGATCAGGTTGCCGGGAGTCACACCAGACACCGTGAAGCCACCGGCTCCACCGTCGATGTTGTCGTCACCCGCTCCGCCTTCGAGCGTGTCCAGGCCTGAGTGACCTCGCAGCGTGTCGTTACCAGCTCCGCCCAGCCCGCTGTCATTACCGCCACCACCGAAGATGATGTCGTCGCCGTCACCACCATCCAGGATGTCCTCGTTGACGCCGCCGCCCACGAAGTCATTACCGGCTCCGCCGCTGACCGTGTCATTGCCTTCGCCGCCGTCCAGCGAGTCATCACCCGCGCCGGTCAAACCAGCCGCGTCACCAGTCACCGAGTCATTGCCGTCACCGGCATCGACGGTGTCGTTGCCAGCGGAACCGGAGATCGTGTCGTCTCCATCGCCGCCGAAGATGGAGTCATTACCACCATCACCCGTGATGTCGTCATGACCGTCGTTGCCATTGATCAGGTCGGCACCCGTACCGCCGCTGATGATGTCATCGCCGTGACCACCGTCGATGAAGTTGATGCCATCCTGACCGTTGATGATGTCGTTGCCATCACCGCCAAAGATCGAATCGTTCAGGTTCAGGCTGCCGAGGATCGTGTCATTGCCCGCATTGCCGTTGATGCGGATCGACGACAGGTTAGTGAACGCCGACGACACCACACCGGTCAGGTTGATGGTGTTGTCGCCCTGCCCGCCGTTGACGGTGATCGCCGTGATCGTGCTGGCCGGAATGTTGCTGGCCTGCGGCAGCACCTGGCCGTTCGCCAGCACTTGAGCCTGGCTGAGGTTCTGCGGATTGCGGCGAATGGTGATCGCGTCGTCCGCGTTCGAGTTCACCGTCAGCTCCCCACCGACGAAGAAGGCACTCACGGTGAGTAACGAGCGATCTTCCAGATCTTGAGCGGCCACCGGATGTGAAACTGCCGAGGCGCGGCGGCGGTGAGTTCGCAAGCGATTCTTGAGTGCGTCGAGCCAAGCCTGGAATTGCATGGGACCCGTCCCTGGGTGCTGTCCGTTCGGCTGCAAGGCCTGATCCGCTTCCTGCGGACTGGTGGCGATGAATTGCCGTTCGGTGTGTGAAAGAATTCCGTCCGTGAGCGTGGAACTGGCTGAGCGCCAAAACCCCGCTGGTCCAATCACTTGCTGTGTGAACGATGCTTCCGCGTTCCGCAGGCCTCCGTGACCCGTCCAACACGAAACCGTCTGTCATGGCTTATCGACACCGGGCATTCGGTTTCCACGATATCAATGACAAACGCCCTAGAGTGCCGCTAACCGGATAAGTTTTGGCCTGCGGCAAAGTCTTCCCAAGTTCGCCAATTTGCGTGTTTCAAATTATTCCGCCGCCCCGGATCCAAGATCGATGGAGGGCTGTTAAGCCACTACCTCTAAAGGACTTATGGGACCAATAGGATTCATAGGTTCCGTAAGTCCCATCGACTGGCGCGACAGCGGCCTTAGATGAAGCAGCAGACGCCCCCGGCTCCCCGACCCGAATCTCACTCTCAGCAACTGGGTCGCTGGATCACGCCGGAGGCTTGTGTTAAACACTCGTCTGACTGGTGCTGGCCTCTGCCATCAGTTTTGTTCGAGTCCCCTGAGAGATTGCTCGCATGTCCGAACTTTTTGATAGTCTTGTAAACCTGTTCGCGGCTGCCTTCGGAGTCATCCAGGCTCTGGTGATGTTCGTGCTGCCGTATGCGGCTCTGATTTCCTGGGTCGCGTTCTGGACGCTCGCCGTGAACTGGGTGAAGCTCTACGAGATCCTGTTCAAGAAGGGTGGCGTGGTCGGCCTGATCCTCATCTGCCTGATGTCGATTCTGGTCTGGGGCCTGATCGCTCCTCCGATTGGCGGACATCACGAACTACTGGGCATGAAGCTCAGCAACTTCATCGCCAAAATTGTCTTCGTCAGCTCGCTGGTGACGATCATGTTCCTGTGTGGCTCAGTGCAGTTGTCCGGATCGGTCGCTGCCTTTACGAACTTCGATGAGCCCGAACCAGACACCGGGCACGGTGGCCACGGTCATGGACATGATGACGGTCACGGAGCCGCCGATCACGGACACGGCGGTCACGCTCCGAGCCATGCCCACTAAGAGGCTCGACACCAGACACAGATCGCTCACAAGAAGCACGAATGACACCTCTCATTCGTGCTTCGTTCATTTCTAGCCTGAGTTCTTTCTGCCGGGATGATCTTCGAAGGAGACTTCAGATGGCCAACGTGCGTGACTGGGGAGCTGCTGGCGATGGCAAGATGGATGACACTGAAGCGTTGCAGCACGCCATCAACGATGCGGACGGTGTGATCGAGTTTCCGCGCGGTGAATATCTCATCTCGAAACCGCTGATCGTTGATCTGGTGAAAGTCGGACGCACGGCCATCAGCGGTTCAGGCGGCACCGCCAAGCTGGTCATGACAGGCCCCGGCCCGGCGATCTCGCTGGTCGGTAATCATACGGGATCGGCAGACCCCAATAGCTTTCGTCCGGAAGAATGGCGTAACGAACGCATGCCGACGATCGACGGCATTGAGATCGAAGGCCGCCATCCAGAAGCCGATGGCATTCGCATCGCGGGCGTGATGCAGCCCACGCTGACGCGCGTGTTGATTCGCCAGGTTCGCACGGCGGTTTACGTCACGGGTCGCGCCAGAAACATTCTCATCGACGGCTGCCACATCTATCACAACACCAACATCGGCGTGCATCTCGACAAGGTCAACCTGCATCAGGTCATCATTGGCGATTCGCACATCAGCTATAATCGACGCGGTGGAATTCGCGTGGAAAACAGCGAAATCCGCAACTTCCAGATCACGGGCAACGACATCGAATACAACAACTTCCGAGCGTTCGCGAAGCTGTTTTCCAAGCCGGAAGACGAGGCCGAGCCAACCGCCGAAATCTATATCGACGTCGGCACTGGCACCGTGCGCGAAGGCACGATTGCCAGCAACACGATCCAGGCGACCTTCAGTTCCGGTGGCTCGAACATTCGCATGATCGGTGGTGGCGAAGAGGGGAAGCACAAGGCCGGCATGTGGACGATCTCAGGCAATCTGATCGGCAGCCAGAAGAACAACATCCACCTGACGTACTGCCGGGGAGTCACCATCACCGGCAACTACATCTACAGCGGCCATCATCGCAACGTGCTGGTCGAGCACTCGCGGAATATTCTGCTGGGTCCCAACACGATCGGCCACAACCCGGACTACAACGACAAGGAACTGGCCACCGGAGTCACGTTCAGCGACTCATTCAACTGCAATATCACCGGCCTGCTCATTCAGGACGCCGAGGCCGGGACGCACACCATCAAGGACGCCGTGCCGCTGCAACGTGAGGCGCTGGTTGAAGTCATTCGCTGCCAGCGCATGAACATCACCGGCTGCCAGATTCTGGACGGCACACCGGTTGGCCTGCTGCTGGATGATTGCCAGGACAGCATCGTTTCCAGTTGCCTGGTTGCCGATCAGCGGACCGAGAAGCGAATGACCATCGGCATTGCCGTCAAAGGCGATGGAAAGGGTGTCTTGGTCTGTAATAACCGCGTCATAGACGCGCGTCCGGAGCGGCCCAGGAAGACGGGAGATGTCAATCCCAATTTCACCGTCCGGCAGGGTAACCTTGAGGGCTAGTGGATCACCAAAGTGTTGTGGCCCGCACTCTCCGTGTGCGGGCATGTCGGCACACGGAGAGTGCCGACCACAAGACTCACCACTCCCAGGACCGGAGATCTCCAACAGCCGTCAAGATGGCGACCGGGCCACCCTGATCAAGGGCGGAACGGCTGGAAGCGGCACTCCATTCCGAACATTGACGCGGTATTAGACTGATCTATTGAGCATGGCGAGTTCTGATTATATCCCCGCCCACGACCATCGTTCGCGGGGCCAGCAACTCTTTGTTCGTGGAGCGAACGGCGGCAATCTTCAAGGATGAAGAGATGCGTAAGCTCATATTCCTGGCGATGTTAGCCCTGCTCGCAGGCTGCGTCGCGCCGCATTACGAATACGGAGCCAGCTCCACCCGGAAAGACTATCGCTTACCGGACGGCGAGTCGCAGATCGAGCGAGGTCGTGAGAACAAGTTCATCGACGGTGTGGGTTGGGTCGTGGGCATTCCGACCAAGATCATGCTGCTCAATGCGAAGATGGATAATCACAACATCTCGCCGCAGACCGAGCAGGAACTGGTGGAGTACCTCGAGAAGAACGACCTCGATTGCGTGAAGGTGCGGCTGAATCAGTATGACCCGGTTGGTGAATGGAAGCGACTGACGAAGAACACTCAAGTCAGCGCCGGCTGGCGTTACACTGCGGGCACACTGTCGTTACTCGGGTACACCCTGCTGCCCGGACGAATCATTGGAGGCGACAACTACAACCCCTTCACAAACACGATCAATCTGTATTCCGATCATCCGGCGGTGGCGTTGCACGAAGCTGGCCATGCCAAGGACTTCGGCCAGCAGGAGTGGAAGGGCACCTACGGCGTCGCCTATTCCATCCCCGTCTATGGACTTCTGCACGAAGCTCGCGCGACGAACGATGCCTTGAGTTACATGGAAGCCGAAGGGAAATACGACCTGCAGGCCGACGCCTACAAAGTGTTGTACCCGGCTTATGGCAGCCATGTCGGCGGCCAGTTCAGCAACTTCATTCCCGCCCCTGCCAGTTGGGCGATCATGGCTGGCTGCGTGATCCCCGGACACATCGCCGGTCGAGCGAAGGCCAACGAGGTCGAAGAGACTCAGCTCTACAGCCGACGCGGTCGCAGCAAGCCGTCTGACAGTGGCATCAGGCAGGCTGGTCATGAAGAACCGGCGCGTTCCCGCAGACCAGTCGACGAGTAGCTGGCAATCTTTGATCTCACAGCCAAAGATTCGCCAAAGCATCGAGGCGACTACTGAGGAGTGAACGTGCAATTTTCAAATGACGACCTGCTGCTCGTCACGGGAGCAACGGGTTTGGTGGGCAGCCATGTGGCTCAGCGCGCCCGCGAACGTGGCATCCGTACGCGGGCTCTGGTCCGATCAAACAGCGATCGCAAGCTGCTACAGCAATGGGGCGTCGAGTTCGTCGACGGCGACCTGACCGACTTTGATTCTCACAAGCGTGCCGCAGAAGGTGTGACCGCCTTCGTCCATTGCGCCGCGAAGGTCGGCGACTGGGGTCCGGTTGAGGAGTACCGTCGCGTCAACGTCGGCGGCACAGAAAGCCTGCTCAATGCCGTGAAAGCGAATGGAACGCTGAAGCGTGTGGTGCATATCAGTTCGCTCGGCGTCTATCCCGCAGGCGACCATCACGGCACCGACGAAACCCAGCCGATTTCCTTGGAAGGCATCGACGGATACACGCTCACGAAGGCGGAATCCGAGCAACTGGTCCGCAGCCATATTGCCGAATACAAGCTGCCCGCGATCATCCTGCGCCCCGGCTTCATCTATGGCGAGCGTGACCGCACTGTGTTGCCACGCATTCTTGGTCGTCTCACCAGCGGCAAGTTCAAGTTCATCGGCGATGGCCACACACTGCTCAACAACACCTACGTCGGCAATCTGGCCGACGCCATCTTCCTGGCGCTCGATCGAGATGACCTGATCGGCGAAGTCTTCAACATCACCGACGGCAAGCTCGTTACCAAACGCCACTTCATCGGCAAGATCACCGAACACGCAGGAATTCCAGCGCCGACGAAGGCCGCACCACTGGCGGTCGTGAAGACGCTCGCCAAAACACTGGAAGCGATCTGGAAGGCGTTCGATGCGAAGGAAGCACCGTTCGTTTCCAGTGCGAGCGTCAAGTTCCTGGGCTACAACCTCGACTACAGTTGCGAGAAAGCCCAGCGGTTACTCGGCTATCAACCCCGTGTTCCCTTCGACGATGGCATCGCCGCCGCCGTCGGCTGGTGCAAAGAAGCCGGGCTGATTCCCAAGAAGGCATGATCCTGCAGGCTCAGCTTTTCTATTGTAGGGCGGACAATCGTGTCCGCCGAGAACGTTGGCGGACACGATTGTCCGCCCGTCTCCACGGGTTCCGCGTCGGCGAGCTGAGCCGTTACACACATGGCTACATTCCGACGCCCCTGCGGGGCTAAGAATCGGGAAAGTTATCAATCACAGAGGTATGAGGCCGATGCCGCGCGCGGTAAGAGAGGCTGGGGTCGAGGGCGATTGTTTCCCTCTGACTCCGACTTCGGCCGAACTGATCCGGCGACGCTTCGCGCAGGGCGTCTGTCATTCTGAAGCATCACCTTGTCCCCACAACGTCAAAACCCCAACGGGGTTTTATTCTTCAGCCCAGGGTCGCCGCAGAGCGGCGCACCCTGGGTTAGAGTGTATTATGCAGGACGAACCCTGAAGGGGTTCTACTCACACATCGAGCGTGGCGGAGGGTGGAACCCTTACAGGGTTCGGCCTTGATTCGGTTGAACTACCCTGGGTGCGCTGCTGCGCAGCAACCCTGGGCTGGAGAGTCTCACCCCTTCAGGGTGACTCAACTATCCGCAGCCGGACACGTCTCGCCACTGCCATTCTTTGAACGGAATAATGTGAGAATGATCTCAGGCTGCTCGATATAGATGACTGCAAATTCGTACTTCCACCGCATTCAGGTTTGCAAAATCAACCCCGTGTTTGGCTCAGTTCTTCCACATGTGCGGGGCGTCGGGGGCGAAAGCTCACGCACTCGTAAACGATGAGCGGGATCAACCAACTGAACCACGAGGCGACCGGATCAAACCAAAGCCACTTCACGTCGAAGTAGGTGCCCGTCCCGCCAGCCACGCGGAGCACCACAGCCGAGCACAGCAGCACGAAACAACGGGTCATCCAGCGGCGGTGATCGGCGAATCGCCTCTCGACGGCCGCCTTCCAGCCGAGCGCCGCGACGGCGCCAGTCAACACCGCCAGGATGGCAAAGCTGATTCCGGCAATGGTTCCAGTTGCGGTGTAATACGCCATCCACAGACCGCTGGGAGCCACTAGAAACACCACACAGATCGTCTGGATGCGCCCCAGCCGGCGATGCCAGATCGGGAATCTGGCACGAAAGGCATCGCTCATCAGCACGACGCCAACCAGCAGCGTAACCGGACCGCTCGCAATGTGCGGGTAGAACGCCCATTGATAACCGCGAAAGAAATAGTGCTCGCGGCCCTGCAGAAAGCTGGAATCGAAGTTCGGCGGAAGGTAGTCCACATAACCCGCCACGACCTCGACGGTCACGCGCACAATCAACACGACCACCAGCGCGACGGACGCACGCATCAGCAGAGTCGATGATGATTGAGACTGACGGTTCATGAATCTACGCCGTGCGATTCGGACGCGGAATTAATTTGATGGCTGTAACAGCGACATTGGGACGACGCACGAAAACACGCGATAGCTTTCGAGAGTCCGCATCAGCGCCAGTTCACGGCTGTGCTGGCTTGGCAGTCGGTGCCACCACGCGAAAGCCAGCGAAGTAGATCCGCAGGGCTGCGGAGTTCCAGCCTCGGCATTTCGTCCGGGAGTCCGCGGGACTTGCTACCCAGGAGCCCCCGCGAAGCACTCGTGCTGCGGAACCACTTGTCACCAGCGGATTGGAGACGACTTCTCCGCGCATCTGATACGCCTTCTCGTCGTAGGTGTCTTCGCACCATTCGGAAACGTTTCCGTGCATGTCAAACAAGCCGAACGCGTTCTCCGGATAGGTCCCAACGCGAGTGGGACGCAGCAGCGAGGGCCCTTTGGTTGTGGTACCGAATGGCGAGCTTCCAGCGACGTTGGCTTCGGTTCCATTGAGCGAGTCGCCGAAATGGAAAATCGACTTCGTGCCAGCGCGGCAGGCATGTTCCCATTCCGCTTCGGTCGGCAGGCGATACCCGTCTCCCGCGACCAGTTCCAGGTTGGCTTTCACGATTCCTGAGGAGGTGCGTTCGACTTGGGAGAACTTATAACGGGGCGTTCTACCTTCTTTGGAACTCAACTTGTTGCAGAACTCCAGAGCGTTGAACCAGGACACCGAGTCGACAGGGAATCGCAGGTGGTCCTGACCATCAAGGTGCACGCTGCCTTTCTCGGATGGCGAAAAATAGCTGGGGTTGGTCCCGATAATGGCCACATATTGAGCCTGCGTGACTTCATGCACGCCCATGTAGAAGGCACGGGTCAGACGAACTCGGTGCTGAGGTTGTTCATCCTTCGCGTGGGCGGCTCGGAACTGAGGGCTGGCTCGAACCAGTGCCTGCACGTCCGCGTCGCTGCTCCCCATCAGGAACTCTTCGGCGGGAATTCGATTGAACGTCATCCCGATCGAATTCGTGAAGGCGCGAGCTGCGTTGGACTCCTTACGCAACACCCAGGTGCCGTTGAATTCACCCTTCAGCTGCGGCGTCTGCACTCGACCGAGTTTCAAACGGGCGAACGTCTGAGTGCTCTTGCGCGTGTAGGCGACGAGTTCGTCTAACGAAAGCTCCGCGTCGCCAGTGTCTGCCTCACCATTCCATCCGCTGAGGATGTGATGAAAGAAGATGCCGTGCTGCAACTCGGGCCATTCGAAGCTCTCCTGACCGGCGCTGCAGCTAAACAGTGCAACGATGCCTTTGGGAACCGGTTCCACCTGCGGCCGCGTGATGCTGTTGAGCTTCACGGTCTGCCGGCTCTTGGCGAGTTTGCTCTGCGGGTCGTTACGGCAGGCGTCCACCAGTAACAATTTCCGGTCGGCCGGGCATTGCTCCAGCTTGTCGTAGATCTCTTTCAGAGAGATCAATTTGGCGTGATCGGGATCTTCCAGATCGGTATCCGCCGGGCAGAAGTAGTTGCGTTCGTCCTTCTCAAACTGCACCCCGTGGCCAGAGAACGCGACGATCAGTGAGTCCCCCTCATCCACGCTGGAGAGCAGCAACTCAAATTCTTTCCGAATCTTCTCGGCTTCCGGGAAGAAACGCCGTTGCTTGAGCACCTTCAGGTCGTCGTGCATCAGCACGATGTTCTCCGGCTTGAATCCCGATGCTTCCAAGGTCTGGGCGAAAACCTGGATATCCCGCCGCGAATAGGCCAGCGGCTTCAACTGGTCGACGTCGTAGTCGCCCACGGCCACCAGAAATGCGTAGTTTTCGCTACGGGCCGTGTGAGGTGCAGACATGCTGTAACCGATGAGCAATGCCAGCCATGCCGCCAGTGTCGCTCGAAACATCGTACGCGCCTCGCAGAGACTCAGGGTCGAGGAACTCGGAAAATTGCCACTTCATCGTAAACGCAGCGGCGGAAAAGTCTTCCCGCAGAAAACGAAAGCACACGAGTTTGCCGTTCTCATTTGAAGAGACATTGACCGATTCGCCGCCGATGTGCGAAAAGCTCATTCCCTTCCGACTGCGGAATTCTTCCGCGCTTTGATTGATTCACTTCCTAGAGCTTTGGCTGACACGTTGGGCGACTTGCCCGCGAGTTTGCTTCTAGCGTCTCACCTTTGCCCGCTTCATTCGCCTTCCCTCGAAGCGAGTCCTTCCATGCTGCGATCAGTGCTCAAGAGTTGCTGGCTCGGACCGGTGTTCACGGCCATTGCGCTGTCATTTACCGGGTGCGCCAACTTCGTTGAAACCCGTGCCATCACGGCCTTTACGGAAGCTCTGCAAGAGCAGGACACGAACAAACTGCGTTCCAAGGTGTCTTCCAACTTTGAGCACAAAGCGCTGCGCCTGGACCAGTCGATCGACGACTTCGCGGTGCTGCGGCTGCCCAAGGGTGAAGTCACCATCACCAATGTGAACGACATCAGCGAGGACGAAAAGGAAGTCGAAGTCGAGATCGGCGAGCGCAAAGAACGCATCAAATACAAGCTGATCCGCGAAGCCAAGACACGTACGTGGGTCGTGGATGACATCAAGATTCGCCAGAAGAAGGGCAACATCGTCGCATCACGATCCGTGACCGAATTGATGGACCTCATCACGTCAGTCCGCGAATTCCTGAAGGCCTGGGACGGTGG
Source organism: Planctomycetaceae bacterium (assembly GCA_021732995.1). Lineage (GTDB taxonomy): Bacteria > Planctomycetota > Planctomycetia > Planctomycetales > Planctomycetaceae > AM-0621. The sequence goes on from JAKFWA010000131.1 coordinate 53,607, forward strand.
CGAGCAACGTGACATGGTGGCTCTGGCCACTCCGGAATTTGGAACGGTACTGGGCAGCTTGCCGCGCGAGTACGTGGCCAACCTGGCCAAGCAGGCGATCGGTGACCGGGCTCAGGAAACGAAGATCAAGCCGGAAGCCCAGATTGATGAAGACGTCGCCGTGGTCCGCTTGCCGCGCAAGTCCGGACAGATGGTGATTTCGTTCCGCAGAGAGGACGGACAATGGGCCATTGATGACGTGGCTGTGGAATCGCGAGGCGACAAGAATCACATTCCGTCCGTTCGTCAGTTGGCCATCGCCCTGCAATCGGCGACGCAATTCCTCGACGCCTACAACTCGGCCAACAAGGAACGCCTGGAGGAAGTCTGCAAACCGGGACTCTACAAAGGCAGCCTGGCGGCGGCCGATCTGCGAGCCGTGAAGCTGCCGACATCGACTGAAGCCATTGCCGACTACTCCATTCGTCTGGAAACCGGTGTCGCTGACTTCGTAGTCAACGGTGATCGCGAGGTTGTGAAACTGAACCTCGTGCAGTTGAAGGGCGAAGATTCGCAAACGGCGACTCGGTACCTGGTCGAAGAAATCAGCATCTACGACCTCGCCGAGAAGCAGGAGAAGCGACTGTCAGCGCTGTTCGTGTCTTCGGAACTGGTAGATGCGTTCTCGGAAGCCCTGGTGACCCGCGATCTGGTTGTCCTGAAAGAGTTCGCGTCTTTGGACTTCCGGGCCAAGGTCTGGAATCGCATCGACGATACGATCCTGATGCAGTTGCCAATGCGTGAAATCGAGAACAGCGCACCGCAGTTGATGGCGACGGTCTACAACGGTCCGGTGACAGAAGTCACGGTGAAGCAAGGTTCGCGAGCACTCGTCTACAAGCTGGTGGATCGCGGCGGAAAGATGTGCGTGGACGACGTTCTGGTGCCAGTCGTGGGACGTCCGAACTCACTCAAGGCAACACTGGAAGTCATGATCTCAGTGGCGCGGTTCGTGAACGCACTCGGCGAAGAAAAGCTGCCGGACCTGCAACGCGCCTCGTCGCGTGAATACAACCGGCTGGTGTGGCATGTGGCTCAGTCCGTGCCTCAAATCGGCATCAATCCCTTTGAGCATTTCCGACATCCGCTGGTGCAGTTGGATGTGGAAGAAAAGCAGGCGATCGTCGGCCTGGGAGACGATCGCTTCGGAGCCCGCTTCCTGATGGTGAAGGAAGGCGACCAGTTCGTCGTAGATGACGTGCTGCTGATCGCAGGCCCCGACACTGTGCAGCGTGTCGCGCTCAAGGACACCATGAAGATGGAACTGAGCCGCTTCCGTGGTAACCGCACTGCCCAACGTCCGGTGGAAACCGCGACCGAGTAATTCGCAGCCATCCGACCGTAGAGCGGACAATCCGGTCCACCAGCGTTTCGGCGGACAAGATTGTCCGCCCTACACCGGAATTCCGCGGTGTTCAGCCGACGCGGATGCACTCCCAACTCGGGACATCAATCCTTCAGCTTCAGCTTGAAGCAGGCGGCTTCTTCGCCGTTGCGGACCAGCAACAGGTCCTTCCAGACGACGGGGTGATTCCACGTCTTGCTGTTGAGAGCCGGAAATCGCAGCACTTCCTCGTAGCGATTCGGGTCCGCCTTCACGACGGCCACTTCGCCGCCTTCGCTCATGACGAGAATCGCATCGTCAATCAGCAAAAGTTGACCATACCCATAACGCCCCTTCTTCCACTTCATCGTTCCGCTGGTCAGATCAATGCACTCCAGGATGCCTTCATCCAAGCCATATGCGAACCCATCCTTCACGACGGGCGCGTTGAACTTCAGATGGAAGCGTCGAGACGTCCATTCGGTCTTGGCGTTCCAGTTGTTCTCCTCGCGAGCGATCTTCACCAGCGCGCTGCCCAGATTGTAACCGCCGCCGATCAGCAGCGTCTGATCATCCAGCACGGCTGGTTCCGCCGCGTTGACCTTGGGTTGATTGCTCCACGGCAGGTTCCACAGTTCCTGCCCGCTCTGGATGTCGTGACCCCGTAACCCGAGCCCATCGAAGACCAGCACGGTCAGCGTATCCAGAAGCGTCGCCAGCTTCGGAGCCGCGTACGACGCCGGACCATCGCCAGCCGCCCAGACTTCCTTGCCTGTCTGCAGGTCATACGCGATGACGCCGCGACCGTTGGCGCCGCCGGGTACCGCAATCACTTTGCCGTCCGCTACCAGCGGCGAGGCCGACATCGCCCATTCGATGTTCTTCGCGTCGGCATCTTTCAGGATGTCACGTTGCCAGAGCACAACTCCGGTTTGAGCGTTCCCGAAGCACGTCAGCAGACCCGTCGCGCCCAGCGTGACAAGTCGGCCTTCTGCGAACGTGGGTGTTGCTCGCGGGCCAAGCCCGCCCAGTGGATCTTCAAAGCGGGCCGTGTCCTGATGAGTCCAGACGGTGGCTCCGGTCTCAACGTTGTAACAGACGACCGCTTCGTGCTCGTCGCGCTGTTCCTGCGTGAAGGCCAATCCATCCACGACGCAGAACGACGACCAGCCCGCACCGACGGGATGTCTCCAGACTTCAGCAGGTGGCTGAGTCCAATCGACAGGACCAGTCGTGCGGACGATGCCATCGCGCAACGGACCTCGATACGCCGGCCAATTGTGTCCGTCATGGCCGAACGAAACGGCCGGCGCTGACGATTCATCGGGAGTGGTGGCACCATCTGTGGGCAACGCGGCTGCTGGTGGCGAGGCGGGTTTCTTCGCGCTCTCAGCCGCCATGAAGGCCTCGAGGCGTTCCTTGGCCGTCGCAGTCCAGCGCGGACGAAACCGCGGCACCATGTCGCCTTCAAAGCCTTCAAAGCGCAGCATCAGGAAGAACAGACCGATGACCGCTGCGACGGCGAGCACTCGACGAACCAGCGCCGCGATGCGGAACCCGCCGCTCAACAGCGCCCACAGGACGATCGCCAGCAAGAGCGCCGAGACGATCGGCCAGGACGCGAAGACTTGATAAGTCCGGTTCGGCGCCGTGGCGTTCCAGGCGATGGCTTCAATCACTCCGCCGATCAACAGAATGGCTAGCAGTAACCCGGGCCTCAGCGGCCCCCACGGATTTGCGGCTGATTTCGCCGACGCCGCATCCTGCGGCTGAGTTGCTGGAATTGATCCTTGAGACATGCCTTGTCGTTCTCCCGTTCACCCACCCGCGAACTGACGGCGCTTTGGCCGCCGCGCGAGCCGTCGCAGCTAACACCAGTCACCGATGCGAGCAACTCGCATGTTATCCGCTCTACCCCAAACAGTCGCGCGCGAGTTCCGTGAACTCCCGGATTTCGTGCGGTGATCCGGAAGTCGGCAGCGAATGCCGGGAGCATTGCTCGGCCTCGAGGCTGGCGTGATCACGGGAAGGGACTTGGGAGGGCGAGATCAGTGCACAGATCGCGATGCTCGCTATCAACGAAAAAAGGCCGACCAGATTTGGTCGGCCTTTCGGCTGTGATCAGAATTCGTCGTGAGGGGATCACGATCACTCTGCGATTTACAGGCTAAGCGAACTCAGGACGACGGCGGTTGAGCTGGTCTTTGAGCCGCGTGACGATGCTCGAGTGCATCTGGCTGACGCGGGATTCGGACAGGCCGAGCGTCGCGCCGATTTCCTTCATCGTCAGTTCCTCGTAGTAATAGAGGATGATGATGAGGCGTTCGTTGCGGTTGAGGCCCTTCGTCACCAGACGCATCACGTCGCGCTTCTGGATGCCGTTGGTCGGGTCTTCGCCGCGCTCGTCTTCGATGATGTCCACTTCGCGGACATCTTTGTAGCTGTCGGTCTCGTACCACTTCTTGTTGAGGCTCACGAGTCCGACCGCGCTGGATTCAGCTTTGATCTTCTCGTATTCCTCGAGCGGCACGCCGAACTCGTTGGCCATTTCAGCGTCCGTTGGCGGACGGCCGAAGCGGGCTTCAAGTCGCTTGCGGTTGGCTTCGTGCTTGGTCGCCTTGCTGCGGACGAGACGGGGAACCCAGTCCATCGTACGCAGTTCGTCGAGCATCGCACCGCGGATACGCGGCACGCAATAGGTTTCGAACTTTACTCCGCGTTCCATGTCGAACGCTTCGATGGCGTCCATCAGGCCGAACACGCCCGCGGAGATAAGGTCGTTTAAGTCGACTCCATCAGGAAGCTTCTGCCACACGCGCTCGGCGTTGTATTTCACAAGTGGCAGATACCGCTCAATGAGGAGATTTCTCAGTCGCTGATCAGCCGGGTCGGCTTTGAAGTCTTTCCAAACTTCAGCCAAAGCTTCATCACTGAGCTTTGTTGCCATGAAACCCTCCGTGGTTTTCGTCATAGGCTCGGGTGCTCACCAAGATCCACGCTGAGATCTCTAAATCGGTTGAGCGTCCCTGTTGGAATCGAGAATGGCTTGTCGTACGTCGTTGAGGACTGGAGCGGCTTCCTGTCGCACCAGATCTTCAACCAGCCTGCGAGCCAAGTCACCGACTACCAGGCCAATTGGCCAGACGCAGAAGGCAACCCAAACAGCTCGGTAGGCAGTGCCATGAAAGTCAGCGCCGTCGAGCACGCCACGCAATGCGATGGTCGCAAACGCGATGTGAGCTAAACGACATCCAACGCTCATAGCCACAAGAAATGCCTCGCACTTGAAGGTGCTCTTTTTCAGAGTCTCAGCCTCAAGGTGATCGGCGATTCGGCGGCCCGAGAATCAATCAATCTGGAAAAGTTCGCGTAATCGTCAAAGCTTAACAGGTGGGAAGGAAAGAGGGGGTTAACGAGGAGAGAGAGGGGGGAAGGGAGTCGCTGGCAGGCAGAGTCGCTGCTCACGACCGAAGCGAATTGTGAAGGGACAGAAAGGTTAGCCAAGGCTCACGAATCTTGGATAGGGCGCTTTCTGCAACCTCGTAATTCACTGCGTGAAGACCGCCATCTGCGGCAGAGAGCTAATTCCGGACATTTTACACAACCAATGTTGTGAAAAAGATCTCCGAGTCTATGATCGTTGCCGAAGGCTGTTTCCTCGTCGAATTAATGTGTTGGACATCATGCGGACGGCAATTGATCGCAGCGACCAGGCGTTCCTGGAAGAATTGCACCGCCTGTGCGGCGGGACGATTCAGGACATCTGCGCGTCGGTCGGCGTCACCGCGACGGCGGTCAGGCAACGCCTTAACCGCTTAGAGGGTTTGGGTTTAGTCGTTCGAGAAGTGGTTCGGGCGGGGCGCGGCCGACCTCATCATGTTTATCGGGTCAGCGATGCTGGCTTCCGTCAGCTGGGCGAGAACTACCGCGATCTGGCTCTAGTCCTGTGGCGAGCCGTTCACGAAATCGAAGATCCGGCCGTGCGAGCCAGCGTGCTGTCGAAGGTTCAGGATGGGTTTGTGGGGAGATTTGGGCGAGTTGCAACTTCTGGCCCGTTGAGTGATCGCGTCCGGCAGTTGCAGGAAGCCTTGAGCGATCATGGCTTCAATGTCGAGGTTGGCGTGGGAGAAGCGTCGGAGTTGACCATTCTGCGTGAACGCAGTTGTCCGTACTCCGATCTGGCATCTACAGATCCGTCGATCTGCGAAATGGAGCAAGGAGTGTTCAGCCGCATTCTCAACGCTCAGGTCTCGCTGACTCAGCGTTGCATCGATGGACACGGATGTTGCGAGTTCCGCGTGGAAGAAGGGGCAAACTGACAAGCGTTGGCTGATGTCATCCACATTCTGAGTGCGGAGACTCGTCCGGTCGCTTCTGTCTGAGAGTGGCTGACAATAAAGTTCACTGCGTGCGATCTGGGCGTCGTAATTAAGCAGTCTTCAGATTTAGGTAACACTGAGATGAGCTGGATTGAAGGACGGTTTGAAGAAGGTGTCGTGCTGTCGACTCTCGAACAGGCCATGAACTGGGCCAAAGAATCGAGCATTTGGCCGATGACGTTCGGTCTGGCTTGCTGCGCGATCGAGATGATGGCGACGGGAGCCAGCCGCTACGACTTGGACCGCTTCGGTGCCGGTGCGTTCCGCGCTAGCCCGCGTCAGGCGGACCTAATGATTGTCGCCGGTACGGTGAGCTTCAAAATGGCGTCCCGTGTCCGTCGTCTCTACGAGCAGATGCCCGATCCGAAGTACGTGATCGCGATGGGTGCCTGCACGGTCGGTGGCGGCCCGTACTTCAAGTGGGGCTATCACGTCGTGAAGGGCGTCGATCTGGTTGTCCCGGTCGACGTCTATGTGCCGGGCTGCCCGCCGCGTCCGGAAGCGCTCCTCGAAGGCATTATGCGTATTCAAGACAAGATTCGGGCGCGTCGACTGGCAAAGGGTGCCATCGAAACGACCCCGGTCCCGCATCACAGTGGTTGTGTTGCGATTCCGGAAGTTCCGGAAGTTGTTTGATTCAGTCGCATCGGTGTAGCAGCCGGTGAGTGTGCTCGATCGGTTTCGGTCGATGCCGGTGTGACTTTCCAGCAGCGCTTGGCGGCAAGGCGGCCGTCGAAAAGCTGTCGCAGCAGGCTCGGATGTCCGAGCCTTGATTCAGGATAATGACTAGCAGCGTTCTTAAGATCTCTGATTTACGAGTTTCCGTTGACGACAAACCGATTCTTCGGGGCGTCGATCTGGAGATTCGACAAGGTGAAATTCACGCCCTGATGGGGCCGAACGGCTCCGGCAAAAGCACCCTGGCCTATGCATTGGCCGGGCATCCCAAGTACGAGATTACCGGCGGCTCGATCGAGGTCGACGGCCAATCTCTGAATGAACTGGATGCTTGTGCTCGCGCTCGCCTGGGCATGTTTCTGGCGTTTCAGTATCCAGTCACAATTCCCGGCGTGCGCGTCGCGGACTTCCTGCGACATGCCGTCACCAACATGCGAAACCCAGATCGCAAAGAAGGTGAAGGCCTGATGCCGATGCGCGAATTCCGCACGGAATTGCGTTCGCAGATGGATGCCCTGGGCGTCGATGCCGAGTTCGCCCGCCGATACCTGAACGATGGCTTCTCCGGCGGTGAGAAGAAACGCATGGAGATCATCCAACTCGCCATGCTGAAGCCGAAGTTTGCCATCCTGGACGAGACCGATTCCGGCCTGGACAGCGATGCAGTGCGCGTCGTCAGCGAAGGTATCAACAAGCTGTCCGGTCCGCAGATGGGCGTGCTGATTATCACTCACCACGAACGCCTGCTGGAATTCAACCGACCACAATTCACGCACGTGATGCTGGCCGGAAAAATCGTCGAAACGGGCGATGCGGGGCTGGCACATGAACTGCACGCTCACGGTTATGCGGGCGTCCGAGAACGACATCCAGTCGAAGCTGCGGAAGAAAAAGACATTGTGCCCGTCGCAGCGGGAGTCTGATACACACATCCGAGTAGCGAATTCGTTATATGCAGTCTGCCGGAACGCACGAATCCTGTTCGTGCGAATTGACACCGGCGATTAGAAGGTTGCGATTATGTCGACGGAAACTCCTCTCAAAGCCGATCCAGATATTGGTGAATACCAATATGGATTTCACGATTCGACCGATTTCTATTCGTTCAAAAGCCGCAAGGGACTCGACGAAGAAATCGTGCGACAGATTTCCGCGCTCAAAAAGGAGCCGGAATGGATGTTGGACTTCCGGCTGAAGTCGCTGGAGATTTTCTTCTCCCGGCCCATGCCGAAGTGGGGCAGCAATCTCGACACCATCGACTTCCAGAACATCTTCTACTACATGCGCGCGTCCGATCGGCAAGAGACCAGTTGGGACGATGTGCCTGAGGAAGTTCGCCGCACCTACGATCGTCTGGGTATTCCCGAAGCGGAAAAGAAGTATCTCTCGGGCGTGAAGGCTCAGTATGAGTCTGAAGTCGTTTACGGCAGCTTGAAGGAAGAACTGTCCGAGCAGGGCGTGATTTTCACAGATACCGACTCGGCGTTGCGTGAGCATCCAGAGCTGTTCCGCGAGTACTTCGGCACGATCATTCCGCCGACTGATAATAAGTTCGCGGCACTGAACTCTGCGGTCTGGTCAGGTGGCTCGTTCATCTACGTTCCGCCGGGCGTGCATATTGAATTCCCGTTGCAGGCTTACTTCCGGATCAACTCCCAGAACATGGGACAGTTTGAGCGCACATTGATCATCGTCGATGAAGGTGCGTCGGCTCACTATGTCGAAGGCTGCACGGCTCCGACGTATAGCTCGGAAAGTCTGCACTCGGCGGTGGTGGAAATCCTCGTCAAGAAGCGCGGCCGCTTCCGCTATACCACGATCCAGAACTGGGCGAACAACGTCTACAACCTCGTGACCAAGCGCGCGATGGCTTACGGCGATTCGCTGATGGAATGGGTCGACGGTAACCTCGGCTCGAGGATCACCATGAAGTATCCGGCCATCTATCTGATGGAGCCGGGTGCTCGCGGTGAGACTCTGTCGATCGCGTTTGCGAACAAGGGACAGCATCAGGACGCCGGCGCCAAGATGGTGCACTGTGCTCCGAATACGTCCAGTCGCGTGATTTCGAAGAGTATCAGCAAGGGCGGCGGACGCGCGAGCTATCGCGGTCTGGTCAAAGTTCAGAAGGGTGCGACCAACTGCAAGTCGAACGTCGTTTGCGACGCGTTGATTCTGGACCCAGCCAGCCGCAGTGATACTTACCCATATATTGAAGTTGAAGAAGATCACACCACGATCGAACACGAGGCCAGTGTTTCCAAGATCGCGGAAGAGCAACTCTTCTACCTGATGAGCCGCGGGCTCAGCGAAGAAGAAGCTGCAGCGATTATCGTAACGGGCTTCATCGAGCCACTCGTCAAAGAGTTGCCGATGGAATACGCAGTCGAAATGAATCGGCTGATTGAACTCCAGATGGAAGGCAGCGTGGGCTAACGCCGCGCAGCTTATACCATCATCTTCGTGTCAGAGATTTGCGGCAGTTATGTATATTACCGAGTCCGCTATTCGCGAAATCGAGCAGCGATACGGGGCGCCGCAATGTTTGTCGCGAGTAGTCCAAATGAATGAGCAGCAGTTGTCACTCGTCAAACGAGGACAACGAAACGGTCGACGTCACGACGTGACATTGTTCATTGTGCGTGATGACTCGGTCGCTCTGGTTCGCAAGCCCGGATATGCGCCGGGAGCGTATCGGGCACCGTCGGGCGGAGTGGAGTTAGGTGAGTCGTTCGAGGCGGGAGCGTTGCGTGAGGCTCGGGAGGAAACCGGCCTTGAGATCCGCCTGGAACGGTATCTGATCCGCTGCGAAGTGGATTTTCGCGGTGCCGGGGAGTCGATTCCCTGGGTCAGCCATGTGATGCTGGCGTCGTCGGATACAGTATCAATCGCTCCGATTGATACTCATGAGATTGAGGAGGCCCGCTGGGCCACGTTTGAAGAAGTCGCAGGACCTATTCGGTCGGCATTGCTGTCGAGCGGTTCACCCGGATTGAAGTATCGAGCGGAACTGGACGGGATGGCTTTGCAATTGGTGCGGGAGCGGTTGAACGCCGTCGGCACCTCCGGGAAACAGATATGACAACAGCAGTCGCGAAACCTACCACCGGATTCTCTGCCACCGCGTTTCAGGAGTTCCTTGAATCACGCGTCGAGCCCACGTGGCTTACAGCTCAGCGGCGGCAGGCGTTTGACGCCTATCGCGAGAAGCTCAGCAGCGGGCTGGACCCGGAAGAGTGGAAACGCGTCGAACTGCGCACGTTCCGGCCGGACCAGTTTCAGGTGAAGCGCGAAGGTGCCGCATCCGGCATGGGCACGCTGATGCAGGACCGAGCTGAGTTCGCGGGCGCAGTCGTGCATGTGGACGGTCAGTGTCAGCGACAAAACCTGTCTGCGGAACTGGCGGCCAAGGGAGTGCTGTTCGGCGATCTGAATACCATCGCCCGCGATCACGGTGAGGTCATTCAGTCACACCTGAGCACACGCGGCGTGCCGACTGATCGAGATCGTTTTACCGCGTGGCATTCGGCGTTCTGCACGGGCGGAACAGTGCTGTACGTGCCGCGAGGGGTTGTTATCGAGCAGCCGCTTTACAGCCTGATCGCGTTGTCTCAAGACGGTGCGGCCGACTTCAGCCATACGCTCGTGATTCTGGAAGACGGTGCCGAAGCGACGCTGCTGGAAGAAACGGCATCCGCGAATCCTGATATCTCCGGCCTGCACGTCGGAGCGGTGGAATTGCTGCTCGGTTCGGGCGCTCGCCTGCGTTACGCGCAGTTGCAGAACTGGAACTCCAAGACCTGGCACTTCGCCCATCAGGCTGGCCGAGTCGCTGGCAATGGCTCGCTGCAGTGGACGGTGGGCGGCATCGGGGCCAAGCTGGCTCACATTCATCAGACGGTCGACCTGGATGGCCGTGGCGCGGAAGCTCAGGTCAACGGCGTGACCTTCGCGACCGATAAGCAAGTCCTCAGCTACTACACGCAACAGACGCACAACGCCCCCGACACGCGGTCGGATCTGCTCTATAAAGACGTGTTGCGGGACAAGTCACGCGTCATCTGGCGCGGGATGATTCGAGTTGAACCGCAAGCTCAACGCACTGACGGCTATCAGCGCAACGACTCGCTGCTGCTGTCGAATACCGCTCGCTGCGACGCGATTCCGGGGCTCGAGATCGAAGCGGACGACGTTCGCTGCACGCACGGAGCAACAGCCGGCCGCGTGGACGTCGATCAGGTCTTCTATGCGATGTGCCGAGGCGTCAGCGAACGCGAAGCGATGCACATGATCGTGCAGGGCTTCCTGCAGATTGTGACTGATCGCATCCCGGTCGAGCTGGTACGCGAAGTTCTGGACAAGGCCATTGAGCGCAAGCTTGGTATCGGCGAGTAAGCAGCCATTCGGTTCACGCTGATAGAGTCGATTCGCCAGCAGGCTCGGTGAAATTTTCGCCATCGGGAGTCTCGCGATGGCGCGCCGCTGCTGGCATGATGGTTTGTTGGCTAGTTGGCTGAGGCTGGCATCGCCCCTCACCCCCAGCCCCTCTCCCCGAAGGGGCGAGGGGAGCGAGTTAATGTTGTGGGGTAGTGCTGATCAGGAGCCTGGACTTCCCGCTGCGAGCGGTCTGCCGAGGAGAAGGACACATGATTCGAACGTTGCGAACCGGGTTTGGGATCTCCCTGAGCGTGATGGCTTTGTGCACGGTCTGTGGTTGCGGCTCATCGAAGCCTGAGCCTGCGAAAACGCCGGTTCAGCAAGCGGAGAAGAAGACAGACTCGGAACCGAGCCAGTCAGACGCCGCCAAGCCTGCGGAGAAAGTCGAAGGGACGGCGAAGAGTGAGACTCCGCCCGCGACAGACTCCGCCAAGCCAGAGGCCAAGAACAGCAATGAGCCCAAGCCGACGAAGCTGTCACCGGATTTGCTGGCCAGCGACAAGATCATTCCGCTGAACAAGCAGGGGACGATTCTGGCCGATACCGCCAACAAGCGGATTCTGCTGAAGACGACTGTCGCCCTGACGAACGGTCCGCTGGAGATGCTGCTCTGTCGTAAGCAGACCAAAGAGCACGAGTCGATTCTGACGTTTGACGGCGAGGCTTACATGATTCACGCCACGCTGGTCGCCTGGGGTCATGAAAAGGGAACCCCTGCCAAGTACGACCCGGAGACCGAAAAATTCCGGACGGCCACCGGTCCGAAGATCGGTGTCTTCGTGAACTGGACCGATGAAAACGGCAAGACTCAGCGCAAGCCGGCTCAGTTCTGGATCAGGCGTTCGATTCAGCGGTACTTCGGCGACAAGATGGAAAAGCTCCCGGACGATCTGACTCTGCCGGAAGACTTCAACCTGCGCTATGACCCCATCAACAAATACATGCACTGGTTCGGCCCGATGACCGACACCCAGCGCGATGAACTGTTGGCAATGAGCAAGGACGAGGGCTACCAGAAGCTCATCAAGACGATTCACGACCAAAGCCAGCCGCGTCAGATGGAGACCGACTGGGTCTTCGTCGGCAGCTTTGAATCGGACGAGGGCGAAGGGAAACGCTACCAAGCTGAGGGCGGCTATGTGATCTGCGTCGCCAACTTTCCGATGGCGTTGCTGGATCTGTCGACAGAAAGCTCGTCGGTTGGCAACGAGAATCTGGTCTACGAAGCATGGACCGAACGGCTGCCGCCACGCTACTCCGAGGTGCTGGTCGAGCTGATCCCGGAAAAGGCCGAATCCAAGGTCTCCAAGCCAGAAGACAAAGCGGCGCCGGAGAAGGACGCCAAGCCCGAAGCTAAGGACTCAACACAGCCGAAAGACAAGGATTCGGCCGAGTCGAAGTGAGCCGCGAAACAGGAACGCGGTGACTCAGGTAGTTGACTCGCTCAGGTGCAAAATTACGGCACCGCTTGCGGGTCATCTACGGGGAGTCATTCATGCTTCGGAACATCGGCGGACGGTCTGGGCTGGCTGGTTGGATACTGGCCGGATTGGTGACTCTGGGCCATTCGCTGCAGGCTGCGGAACCGCGTCCGCTGGCAGAACAGCTGCCGGAAGGTTCGGTGATTTTCGCCGAGCTTTCAGGGCTCAACCCGGTGATTGAACGCGTTCAGAACTCCACGCGGCTGCAGGATTATCTCGCTTCTGACCTGTACTCGCTGCTCAGCAAGCAGCCCGACGTCCAGAAGGCGATCGCCGGCCAGAAGATGGCTGAAGCTCAAGCCGGCATGGACCTGTGGACGCTCAGCCGCACATTGCTGGGTGGTCGCGTCGCTGTGGGCCTGTATCCGCACGAAGGCCGCAAGCAACCCGATTCCGTGCTGATCCTGGAATCGCCGCAGCCAGAGAAATTCCAGCAGTTGCGTGAGAGGCTGGAACCCCTGCTGTTGTTCGCGGGCGACAAGGTTCGCCGCTCGGACGTAGCGGGCGTGGAGATGCTGGACCTCGACGGCAAAGGCTTCGCGGCCAACGGCAAGGACTGGCTGGTCGTCGGTTCGGATCGCGCGCTCGTTGAGAACACGCTCAAACTGCGAAACGGCACCGAAGGCAAGACGGTCGCGACACAGGCCTACTATCAGCAGGCGATGGCGTCGCTGGGTGACGGTCATGTGCTGCGAGCGGCTTTCGATTCTGCAGCGCTCGGGAAAGCCGTGGCGAAGGAGCGGCTGGCTCCCGAAAAATCGAACAATGTGCTGGCCTCGCTGCTGTTGCAGGGCGTTACCGAACTCTTCGCGACGACACCGTCAGCCGGCATTGGCATTCAGATCACGGAGTCTCAGTTCGCATTGAATATTGTCAGTGCGAAGTCGCCGACTCAGCTTGATGGCCGCTTCAACGTCTTCTTCGGCTCGCTGGCCAACGTGCCGAATCTGCCGGGGCTCATCTTCGGCGCGTCGATCTCACGGCAGTATGCCGACTGGTACAACGCCCGCGACAAGTTCATCGAAGAACGCCTGCTGCCCGAGTTCGACAAGTTCGAAGCTGGCTTGGGCAACCTGTTGCCAAACCGCGATTTCGGCGGCGACGTGCTGCCGCTGTTCGGTCCGACGATCAGCTTTGTCGTCGCGCCGCAGGATCTGTCGCACCTCGACGGCAAGCCAGGCGTCGTGCTGCCGGGCTTCGCGATCATCACGGATCTCAAGAAGCCGGAAGAAGGCGAAGCCGTCGCGCAGTTGTTCTTTCAGACGATTGCGTCCATCGCCAATCTGAATGCCGGTCAGGAAGGACGTCAGCCGTGGTTGCTGACCAGCGAGGTCTACAACAAGACGACCGTGCAGACCGCGAAGTATCTGCAGAAGCCGAAGGGCGAAGCTCTGCCCGTGATCTTCAACTTCCGCCCGGCGGCTGCTCGAGTCGGTAACAAGTATGTGCTGAGTTCCTCGCTGGACCTCGCCAAGAAGTTGATCGACAACCTCGAGCAACCTCAGCCGCGAGCTGCCGAATCGCGTGACCTGCTGCTGGAAGTTCACGGTGCCGCAGTCGCCGACGCACTCGCTGTCAACAATGACCACCTGGTGGCTCAAGGCATTCGCGAAGGCAAGACGGCCGAACGCGCCCGCGCCGATGTGGAGTTCTTCCTGATGGCGTTGCGATATGTCGACTCCGTACGCCTGACGTCTCAGCCAACGAAGGGTGGCTATTCGATCCGCTTCGAGAGCAACCTGAAGTAAGTCAGCCGGATTCAAGTGCACCGCGTCTGTAAACGCGGCGGCGATCGAGGCGTGGGCAGGTCTTGGGGCAAGCTTCGGTATCGTCGTGGTCGGCGCACGAAGCCCGTGATGACGCTCGCATTCACCGGTATCCCGTGATATCACCCGGTCCCGGAAAATGCAGAGCTGCACGTCACCCAGCGGCCGGGCTGCGGGGTGTGAGAACTTTCGCTGCACGGCATTGAGTGACGCCCGGTCATGACGGATTCTGAATTAGCTGCTAACGATCCATCGTCCCTGCTGACGTTGAGCGTCGAGACTTCGGGCACTCAAGGCTTCCTGGCGCTGCGGCAGAACGGCGTCACACTGATCGAACATGAGTTGGAGCACGCTCGGCGCCGGCACGCTCAGACGCTGATCTCAGAGATTCAAGCCACGTTGCTGCGGTTTCAGTTTCGGCCGCGCGATGTGGGTCGCATCGCTGTCAGTATTGGCCCCGGCAGTTTTACCGGTCTGCGTGTCGGTGTGGTGTTTGCGAAGACATTCGCCTTTGCGACCGGGTGCCAACTGGTTCCGGTGGATACTCTGGCCGTGGTCGCTCAAGCGGCACCGGCAGACATCTCTGAAGTCATGGCCGTGGCGGATGCTCAGCGCGAAGAACTGTTCGTCGGCCACTATCGACGCGACTCAAACGGCCTCTGGCAGCGAGTGACCACAATCCGCATCCAAAGCAACGCGGCCTGGTTTGCGGATATTGAAGCTCGCGCAAGTACGACCTTCGCCGTAACCGGGCCGGGATTAGTCAAGATTCGCGACCAAGTTCCGGCGGCGGTGCAAGTGCTTCCAGAAGAACTCTGGTCGCCCCGGGCTGCTCACGTCGCTGAGCTGTCTGATCGCTGTCCGCCACTGACTTCGACGGATGCAATCAGCGAGTTGGAACCGTTCTATCTGCGGAAGAGCGCGGCGGAAGAGAAACGCGACGCGAGCCAGCAGTTGGCGTAGTTCACGAGCCCAGATCGCACACAGCCTTAGGTGAAACCCACACCAAGGCAGCTCAACAATCCGTAGCATGGACGCCACGTCCGTGCGTCATCGGTGCAGCACGGGCGGGGCGTCCATGCTACTGCGCGGACGCCACGTCCGGGCGCAGGCGTTTGGCTTCGCGGAGGTAGACGTGCACAACCTCGGCCTGGCTGCGGTCGGTGTTCCAGTGCATCAGCACTCGGATGCAGTTGGGCATCGAGCCGGGCACGGCGATTTCCGAGGCGCACAGCAGCGGCACCTGACTCATGCCAAGCTGGCGGGCAGACTCAGCCGGGAAACACGACACCAGGTCCGGCGAGGTCGTGAAGATGATCGACGCCAGGTCTTCGAAGTCCGTAATGCGGTTCGCGCGCAGAATTTCCGACAGCAGCTCGTTGGTCGCTTCCTTGATCTCTGCCGGATTGTCGGAGACCACCGTTGTGGCTCCACGGATTCCACGAACACGCATGAGCTGACTCGCTGAATGAAAGTTTGAGACGCAAAACTGACCCGTAGGCCGGACAATTCTGTCCGGCTGTCGGACAAGATTGTCCGACCTACAACAAACCGACAACACCGGGCCCGGCACAGATTCCGCAGTTTGATGCTCGGAATCGGCAGCGTGGTCTGGCGAAGCCGCGGGGCATGGTAAACACGTCTTGCTCTGATTTGGAGCTATGTCATAGAACGCCCAGCCCAACTCGTCCGGGATGGATCGGGGAGGGGAGTTCATTGGACGAGTCTTTACGACAGGATTCGTCGAACTTTGCAGTAAAATAAGACAAATCTCAGCGGTGGAACCGCTGCCAACCAGGGGCGATCGCATGGATGCGACTGTCGGGATGCTGGCCGAGAAAGTCGGCGGTGAAGTCATCGGCGATGCCGCGCGCGTGATTCTCAATGCGCAAGCGCTTCGCAAGGCGGAACTTTCCGACATCAGCTTCTGCGGCGACGACACGCGCGTTCGTGAACTGGAAACGGCTCAGGCCGGTGCCGTCCTGATCACTCGCAAGAAGCTGGATGAAGTCCCGAAAGCCTCGCGAGAACGACTGACTTACGTCGTTGTGCCCGATGCGTTGGACGCCTTTGTGACGATTCTGAAACTCTATCGTCAGGAACGTCCACGTCGCGAAATCGGGATCTCGACTCAGGCGATTATTGATTCAACGGCTCAAATCGGAGCGGGCACGAACGTCTACCCTGGAGCCTACGTCGGTCAGAACGTGGTCATCGGGGCTCGTTGCGATATCTACCCCGGCGTGTTTCTGGGCGATGGTGTGGTGATCGGTGACGACGTGACCATCCACCCGCAGGCCACGCTGTACACCGACGTGACGGTCGGCAATCGAGTCATCATTCACGCCGCGGCGGTCATCGGAGCGGACGGGTTTGGATACCGCTTCAAGGGCGGCCGCTTCCACAAGATTCCTCAGCTGGGCACCGTACGCATTGACGACGATGTGGAGATCGGCGCCGGAGCGACCGTTGATCGCGGCATGATTGGCCCGACGATCGTGGGTGAAGGCTCCAAGGTCGATAACCAAGTCATGATCGCTCACAACTGCGAAATTGGTCGGCACAACGTCTTTGCTTCGCAGGTCGGCTTTGCTGGTTCCTGCACCACGGGTGATTACGTCCGGTGCGGCGGCCAGGTGGGCATTGCGAACGGAGTGCATCTGGGACAAGGCAGTTCGCTCGGAGCGAAGTCCGGCGTGCACAAAGACATTCCGGCGGGCGAGACCTATGTCGGTTATCCGGCCCGACCGCACGATGAAGCGTTCAAGATCGCGATGGCCGAAACCAAGTTGCCTGATATGCGAATAAAATTGCGTGAACTGGAGAAACAAGTCGCCGCGCTCACGGCCTTGTTGAACACGCAGGCTGCGAAGGAAGCCGCCTGACGCGAATCATGGTTCTCCAACTGAGGAATGCTGACTGATGCGAGTGTATCAACCTGACGAACTACCCAGCCGCCTGGAGCGGGTCGGAGTATTGGCCGGAGCGGGCCGATTTCCGATCGTCTTCGCGGAGGCTGCGCGCCGTCAGGGGTATCACGTGCATGGCGTCGGCGTCATCGGCATGGCCTCCGATGAACTGTCCCCGTTGTGCGACTCGTTCGAAACCGTCGGTCTGGCCAAGATCGGCAAGGCGATCCGTTCATTCCGTGAAAACAATGTCCGCCACGTGGTGATGGCGGGCAAGATCGAGAAGTCGGTGCTGTTTCAGCCGCGACGCTGGCTGAAGCTGATGCCCGACTGGCGCGCCATCCACATGTTCTTTTCGTACGTCCGCGAGAACCGCAAAGACGACACGTTCTTGATGGCTGTGATTCGTGAATTCGAACGCGACCAGATCAAGTTCGGTTCCGCCCTTGATTTCTGCCCGGAGCTTCTCGTGCAACACGGCTTTCTCACCCGTCGTAAGCCCACTGCGGCACAATGGAAAGACATCCGTTTTGGCTGGGAGATCGCCAAGGAAATGGGGCGTCTCGACATCGGCCAGTCGGTCATGGTGAATGACCTCGCCGTCATCGCCGTGGAAGCCATCGAAGGTACTGATCGCTGCATTCGTCGCGCCGGTGAATTCTGCCGCCGCGGTGGTTTCACCATCGTGAAGGTCTCGAAGCCTCAACAAGACATGCGTTTCGACGTCCCGACCATCGGCCTGCAAACCATCCAGACGATGCACGAATCCGGAGCCCGCTGCCTCGCCATCGAGAGCGGCATGACGATCATGCTCGACCAACAGGAAGTCGTGGACCTCGCCGATAAGCTCGGCATCGCCATCGTCTCCATCAACGCCGAAGAGCTGCAACTGCGCGTCGCGTCGTAGAAGGCGCGTTCGAACGCAGCCCGATCCTGGAGTGCTGAGGCTTGACTCAGCCCTCCATTGTTCGCGGAGATCAGTCTGGCGTCAGAGAAGAACGTAGCCGTCCACCTGCCTGGGGATGCAGGTTCTCGAGCACGCACACTTCACGGCCGACGTCGCTTGCCATGCCCAGCCGCCGCGCCGCAAAGAATGGAGGGCTCCGTCAAGCCGGAGCACTCCAGGACCTGAGCCGCACTTCGATCAGTTGTGTAGACAGCAATGCCGCCAGCGGGGCGATCGGCGTGGACACTGGGACGCAACAGCCTCGCCCTCCCGACGTGCTCTATTCCGCTGGCGCAACGGCTTCTTCCGGAACCACGTACCACTTCCACACTGAGTGGAGTGAGTAGAGCAGCAACGCGAGGATCAGGATCTTGTTAATCAGAGGCCCCGGAGAGAGCAGTTCGAGTGCGGCAAACATCACGCCTAATCCCAGGATGGTAATTAGCGGAATAGCCAGCCACTTCACGTCAAACCACACCGAGGCTGCACACAGAACGAAAGCCAGACACACCAGCGCCTCTCCCAGCGAGCCGAACCGCAGGCATTTGCAGGCCTGAGCACCACCAACGAGGATCCAAACCACCGATACCCATGTGAGATTCCCGCCAGGGTCTTTGAACTTCATCGAAAGCTCCTTGCGCCGGCTGAGCACCAAAGGACGATCTGTTCGTTCGAGTAACCCGACAACTCTCCGCTCCACGCACTCTAATCCGCCGCTGAGTCTTCCTCGTCCGGCGCGCTGTACCATTCCCACAACGACTGCAGGGAACTGAGAGCGATACATAGCTTGCCGATTGCTCTCATCCACGGACCCGGCTGAAACAGTCCGTAGACGCAACTCAAGGTTGCAACGCCAAACAAGATCATCAGCGGGATGGCGAACCACCTGATATTGAACCAGATTGCTACGGCGCAACAGGCGAACATGGAAAACAAAGCTGCGAGCGTGCGTTCTCCCTGCTGGGCATAGGCATATGACAAGGAACCGCCGCCGAAGATCCAGATGAAAGAGAGAAAGCCTAGATAATAGCCCGGCGGCTTGAATCGCATACGTCAGATCCTGCGTACCAAACAATCGTGCGTGCGAAAATGTGGCTGATCGTTACGAGATCAGCGTGCCGTAGGGTGGCGTCGAGCGTCGCGAGACCCACCAATTGGCGGCAGGCTAACCCCTGCCCTCGGTATCAATGCGATGATTGCTGGTGGCTCGTCCTGCGGTTGCCCCACCCTACGACCGAAGGCCTCTGATCGCTCACTTCTTCGGAGCTGGTGTCAGACGTTCCAGAGCCGCAACGTCACGTTGATCGAGCCGGAAGTTCAAAGGCTTCTCAAGATAGATTGAACGCTCGGGGATCAAGCGCTCGCGCTTCCAGTTGACTGTGAAGTGGCACGCATGCATGTGCCACTGACCATCGTAGTGGAAGAGGTCAAAGTCCCAGTGCACCGGTCCGCGTTTGCCATTGGCGACACCGTAGACCGTGTAGGCTTGCGAGGACACCTGCGACACCGCAACTACATCGTACGATTCAAACTTGAGCTTCATCGCCGCGATCGGGGCGATGATCTTTTGAAAGGCTTCGCGGAACTTGGCAACCTCTTCGGGAGTGCGCGAGGCCGGGTTTGTTTCGATGTGCAACGCATCCATGCACTGATCGACGCGCCCCTCGCCAACCGCGTGCACCGCATTGGCCAACGTCGGCAGATACTTCTGGAGCGAAGGCGGCAAATCGTCAATCGGGTCCGCCGCCACTGTGAGTGAACTCATCATCAGAACAACACTTGCTACAATCAGCCTGACCATGGCAGCCTCCGGATGAAGAGTGAAACACCCGCAACATACGCGTTTGGAGCCGTTGTTGCAGCCCTTTCACGTCCGGAAATGATCGCCGCGAACTTCCAACTGCCCGCGCTGTGTCTACGGAAGCCCGATCTGCGGAGGGTACGTCATCGAATAAACGACCGTTGCTTCAACCGCTGCAATCGGCACAGCCTCGCACCGTTCCGGCGGCTGAATGGACCCGTTGCTTGACGTCGCGTGGTTCGAGGCTAAATTTCCGTCGCGTCCACCGGACGATTAGCTCAGTTGGTTAGAGCGCCACGTTGACATCGTGGAGGTCACAAGTTCGAGTCTTGTATCGTCCAATTGTACAGGTATCAGGGGGTTGGCAGGAGTTGCCAATCCCCTTCTTTTTTCGGGTTTGGTGAGTTCTCCGCTCGGTCCTGATATCTCAGGACTTGCAGAGATAGAACCACCGGTAGAACAACAAACTGCCCGCTGAAAAGCGTCACTGGTCGCCATCGCGTAGAACTTCATGGCGACCGCTTGAGAGTTACCCAGCCAGTCGCAGACATCCTTCGCTGGGAACTCCGCCAGCAGTTCGGTTTGCCTGCTGGCTCGCATAGCGTGCCAGAGTTTCTCCCAAGGCTTTACGCCTGCCTTGATGAGTGCCTTCGTAAAGACCGTCCGCAGATTCTGAGTCGGCGTTTTCCAACGAGTGAAGACTGGTGCAGAGTTCGGGCAATCAATGCCCGGATTTCTGATGTCGTGAAGTTCTTCTAGGTATGGTCGCAGTTCAGGAAACACCGGGCAGAAGCGAATGCCGCCGTCCTCGTGGTGCTCCGTCTTGCTGCTCCGAATGGTCATTCGTCCTTGTTCAAGATCTAGGTCCGACCATCGCAGCGAGACCAACTCGGAAGGCACTCGCAATCCGCCGAACCGACTCAGAGCGATTGCTGCTCGTAGTTCGGGGCAAGTCGTTGCCTCTAGCGCCTTTTGCACCTCATCTCGCGTGACGAAGTGCTGTCGAGCACGATTCTCTCTGACCGTGGCTGGTAGTCCATCGAAGGGGTTTGACGTGATGAGCCGTTCCTTGATAGCGAATGCGAAGAACTGACGTGCGAATCCCGTAATGCGTCTAACCGTGTTCTCCGACCAATCGGAGCGGTCTTTGTCACGCTGATTTCCTGACGTTCGGCAGAACACTCGCCAGCGTTCAGCATCGCCGGGAGTGATCGTTTCGAGGAGTTTGTCTGTGCCAAAGAAACGGACCAGGGAACCGGCCGCGTGTCCCCACTTCGTGCGAGTTGCAGGCTTGGTGTCATTCCGCCCCGCAATAAAGTAGTCCAAGTACGCCTTCAATGTTTTGGGGCAACCGCTCTGCGAATGGACTTCCAGTAGCCCCGCTTGTGCGAGCTTGCCCCGCATTTCGGCATCGAGTGATCCCAGCCACTTTGCTGTGTGAAGATCGACAGCAACACCCGCAGCTTTCGCCACGAGCATGTGCTCGACGTGATCCTTCACCGTCTCGGCCATGCGTTTTGGGAAGCCACCCAGCCAGATGGACCGCTTGCGCTTGTCCAGGCCGTAGAACGAAAGACGATAACCGTCGCGCCCCGCATCTTTAGAAATACTCGCCATGTGTCACACTCCACAATCACCTTGAAAGGTACTGCGGCAGGCTGAAGGTGAACTCAGCTTTTCAGGAGCGACCCTAGCCGCAGCGCTAAGACTATACACAATTGTTGGCTGCCATGTCCGCAGATCAAGCCAAGCCAGCCTCTCGGCAGCTGTTCGAGATTGACCACCGTCAAACTCTCTGACTGCCGCGCGTTCGGCCCATGCTTCGATCAGCTCATCTCGACATCTACGCAGACTGGTCAGTAGTTCGTCCGGTAAGTTCTGCGGAGCGTCAAGTATTAATCGACCATCTTGCACGCTCAGTTCGACACCGCCTGCGAGCAACGCCGCAACGATCGGCTCAGATTTCATATCGCACCCGCTCTCGTGCCGTTGGTTGCTGAGCATCAACCCTGATCGGGCCGTTTTGATCGCAACCATCCCCACCATCCCCACCAGCGACCGAATTGATGACTGGTTCCACCACCCATCGCTTCACGCCGCTGCGCCCCGGCATACTCACAAGCCGCTTACCGGCACAGACTCGCCCCTGATACTTCCGCAGGCCGTATCCGATCTTGCGAGCCTCGGGCTTGGACCCACAAATCTCTGTAATCGCCTCACGTAGCGTTGCCCACGGGTCCGTACCGTCCTGGCTGACCGGATGCCCCAACAGCCGAGCGATTTCAGCCGCCGTCAACCCTTTGCAGTCGTTGTCCGCTTCCTCGATACCTGCATGAATCATTCGCACGACTTGAGCCGACTGATCGGCATTCCTGACCACATCGCAGTTCGCGTGAGGGTCAGCTTGCCCTGCCCAAACAATCGCGTGACGGATCAGACGCGACCATTCGTCGAACGAACCCCACGGCGTGAGACTCATATCCGGCGAGCCAGCGGCGAAATACCCACGCAGCAAAGTCAGCCCCGCGATTGCCAACCTTGCTCGTTCCGACGTCACGAACCGCTTCAGGTCTGGATGCTTGAACACATTGCGGTCTTCAGGGTGTTCTTCGAGAGATTCCAGTCGAGTCAACAGTGTCCGCCGCGCCGTGTCTGCCGACAATTCGATGTTGTTACCGGTCGCCAACCAGACAGTTGTCATGGGCAGTAAGCCTGTCGTGCGAGACTCGCCAAGTATGCGGCCTTGCCATGTGGTCGCAGTTAATGCTGCATCAAGGCTAGGCCCACCGAGCTTCGTAGCCACGTTGTCGAGCAGGATGGCCGACCAGCCTTCAAGGGCGACACTCGTGATGAGTTTTCGCACTTCGTCATCGCATCCGGGCCATGCCTGCCGTGCCATCGGGGAACCTGTCGCAATGATTGCCGCCGAGTCAGCTAAGAGGGTCTTGCCAGCGCCACGAACATTCGCATCGAAGGCGAACAGAGGAGCCGGTCCTCGGATCGCAGACCGGGCCAAGAGTGTCAGAACTGCTGCCAACCAGACTGAGCGGTCAGCCGAAGTTGCGAATGGAAAGTCCGCCACAACGTCGAGTAGCACCTCAGCTGCGCGTTTCGCATCAACCTGACTAGGAGTATCTGGCACGTTGGTGAAATCTGCATCCGGCAGGAACAACAACCCCGTGGATGCGTCATATCCCCGCACTTGCAAGACTGAGCCGTCTGTCCGCAACGTTGGTGTTCTCGTGACACCAACCAAGGGTTTCACGTTGCTGCCGTATTCGCCGCGCTGGTGAATCCCTTGCACGAGCCAGTCTGGAGGCCGCTTCGGAACGTGAACAACCTCATCATCTTTTTTGACTTCCTCTACCAATCGCACGGCTTGTGTAATGCGTTCGCGCACGAGCGTCTTCGGCAAGGCACGAATCTGAGGTACTGCTCCCGACAACATCATCGTTGATGGTTCCGAGGTCTGGTCGCAAACCACGTTCACGAGAACGCCACCACGTTGATAGAGGCGTGACCGCATGGCCTCATCCTGATTGAGCCACGGCGTTTCCCATCCGAGTCGGCTGAGATGATAGATCACCTGCTCGGCAACCTTCGCTTCCTCAAACGTGATGAGCACTTCGGGGCGTTCCTCAGGTTCCCCCTCTGATGTCTCGAAGGATTGCGCGGCGTCGATCGCTGCACGCACCGCGTCCGCGCCTTCACGAGCAATTACGTCGCGGAGATCAGGCCCGCCGGTCGCCAGCATCTCGCCGGGCAGTCGCGCAACCCGCACGGACGTTGCGACTCCCACCAATCGTCCTGCCGTCTGCTGAGCACCCGCGACACCAGCTTCATCAAGGTCGGGCACGACAATAATGTCGCAGCCTTGAAAAAGTTGGCCATACTTCGCCGCCATGTGACACGTGTTAAGACCGCAGGCCAGGTAATCTAATCCGAGCACTGCCGCCGCGTCCTTAACGCCTTCTACCAACAGCCAGGTTTCACCGGGTTGCGGTATTCGGCCAGGAAAGAACAGACCAGACGAACCCTTGCCCTTCTTGAAGTAGCCCTTGTCTTGAGGCGTCAGATCAAAGTGTGAATGGACTTCGCCCTTCTCGTTATAGACCGGCACTCTCGCCATTTCTTGGCGACCGCGTTTTGCAGCAACCGCGCCGAACTGTAGGAACGCTTCTAAGGGCATTCGCTTCGCCGTCGCGACTGCCGCCACGATGTCCAGTTTCGTGCTGTTTCTGGCTGTTTGAGGACCAATCCCAAGGAACTCTGCGACGAACGCCGAAGCTTCGGGGAAGGTACATCCTCGCAGCCACTGCACCGCCGCAAGACCGTCCCCGTTATTCTTGTTGAAACACTGGCGACACATGACACCGCCGGTGACATCGACGTCACCAAACACGGTGAAGCGATCTTTGCCGCCACACTTCGGGCAGGGATGTCCTCGACCATCGAGCAGTTCAGATGGCAATCCGGCCGCGGTTAAAATCTGCAACCAGTGTCCTTCCGCCGCTCGTTTGACTTCCTCGACCGAAATCGAAGTCGTCGGCTGTTTGGAGTTAGGGGTGTTGGTGCTCATTTCGCACCCCCTGTCTCCTGCGACTTGAGCGCAGCGATAACATCCTCGGGCCGATACAGGACTCGACGACCACAAGACACGAACGGGACGATACCGGCCTTCCGCCGTCGTTGTAGCGATTGCTGGGAAACGTGAATCCGCTCCGCCATCGTCGGTTCATCGAGCAGTCCGTCAGGCACAGACGTCCCACTCGGTTGCACACGCGGCGTGAGGCGATCAGCCACAGCATCCGCGATCCGCGTAACCAGCACATCGAGAAAAGTTTCGAGGCGAGCATCACTTGCCAAGTGACACCTCACTTTCAGCCACGCGTCGAAACTGAACTGTTACACCGGCGTTCAGCAATTCACGACGAGCTTGGGCCGCGCGCTCGAAGTCATTGACTGTCCACGCATGAACGAGGACTGAGAACAAAGCCACTAAGAGGGCTCCACGTTCTCTTTCTGATGTTGAAAGACGATTCGGCACGATCTTGCCTTTCCTTCTGTTCCGTTGTGTGGCGGGTACAAAAGGTGGGGCGTGATTGCACGGTCGTTGCGTTGCCTCTCTTAAGAAATGCTTCTTTTCAAGTCTCTTCCGCAGTTCTAGATTGCGTTGAAAATTGCGTTAGTCAGCTTCGTCCCAACCCATGTTGGCTGGATTGTTGTCATTCACAGCATCGACCGTCGAATATCGACGTCCACTGCTCGCGTCGTTTTTGATATCTATAAGCCCGCGAACTGGATCTCGACTTCTGATTACTTTGGCCGCGTTCTGATAGAGCGTCGATCGACACAATATTGACGGATGTTTCCCCACGCGTCGTGCGATTTCGCAATCTGGAAGATCGGGATTTTCATTGAGCAGCAGCATCGCGTCTGCGAGCCAACGGTGAGTCTGCTGTTTGCGAGACAGGTCAATTCTCTCGCCGTCGCTCGGTGACTGCTCACTTATTTGACCCGCCTGAGTCTGTGGTTTTGCCAGTTCCCTGGGATCATCAATGCAGGTCAGAGGCGCGCCCGTACCAGTCAGTTTTGGCAGGTGAGAAAGCGCTTTCTCTACCTGCTGGTATGCGTCACCAAGGACTGCCAATTCGCTTTCCGAAATGGTTCGCTTTCTGTAGAGGACAGCTTGAATTTCCAGCATTACGGCAGTGTCGTTAGACTCCTTCTGAACCTCACACCGCAACCTTAAATGAGAACTGGAATTCCCCTCGCCAGCCACTTCAGGGGTCAAGGGACGTTGGCCGGGATCGGCTAGGGCCTCATGAACGATGGCCAACCAAACGAAGCATTCCGTCAGGCTTAATTGCCTGCACCCCAGCGGAAATAGGGAGTCAACTGCCGGACATCGACACTCCTGTAGTTCTTGTGGAAGTTCGTCATCAATCTCAGATCGCGACACTAATTGCTGCGGCTCCAATGATGACAGATATCTATCTACTTCGTCGGCTCGACGTGATTGGAAATCAGCCTGAAGTAGGACTTGTGATTGTCTTCGAGAGCCCCATTCCAGTATCGATTGAACGAAGCGCTCTTGATGTTCAGGGCATTCCAGCAACCGGCTTATCTTCAGCCACAATTCCGTTTCGCCTTTAGTCGGTTCTGGGGCACGACGGATCGACTTGAACATTTCTGACGACTGCATTTATTACCCAATCGAGCGCAATCTTGAGGCCACCACCACGACGCCAGAAGTTCCCGTATGCGGAAGCTCGCATCTACGTCTCTACACGAAGTGATGTGAGCGACATCTTGAGAAATCTCGGCGGACCATCTGATTCTCAATGCCTTCCGGGGCTGCAGATTTTGGAATTCGTAACCGAGAGACCTCGATCTGGGACGTGATCTTTGATTGTGGTTTCAGAAGAGCCAGTCATCCCGTTCCAGCAGAAGCACACGATATATGCGGAGCGTAAAAAGTGTCTCCAATCGTACTTGGCAATCGCGGCGAGCGAGAGATTTTGATTACTCAAAAAGCTAGTTGGTCGCATCCGAAGCCCGATTCGGCAGCCGAACTTCACTGGCCTGGACCGTCGAAGTCCCCAACGCTGATTCCAGACGCCCAAACAGCGGACTGGCCCGTGCAGCGCGTCCTCGGCTGGAGCTGTCACTGACTAAACCGGGGGGTTTAATCAGGCAACAAACCCGACCGCCGCATCGTTCCGCCATCATCCACTGCTGGCGTGAACCCGTCCGACACCGTCGTTTCCTCGTGCCGCAGACCTCGGCCTGAGCCTCTGGCTGGAGCCGACCGCCTGACTAAACCGGGTGGGTTAGTCAGCACCGCAATCTGACTGCCGCATCGGATTGTCAGCCGCTGCCATCTCTGTTCTTCGGTCGGCAGGCATCAGAGGACCGATCCTTCATGTAGGTGCCTTTCCTTCCGAGTTGACTTGGGGAGCCACGTGTCAGCCCTCGTGAGACTGAGCAATTACCCGCTCCCACATCTGCATATTGGCGCATCGGCACCGCCTTCGCCATAACCCCGGCGATGGATCACCATGCCACCTGATGCGGAGTTCTCGGATGCGGACTGCTTCTCGAATCGGTTCACTCTTCGCAGTGCTGATGGCCCTGATTCCGGTGCTGGCAGCCGACCATCCAGACCTGCAGGGCAAGGTCGTCGGTATCAGCGATGGTGACACCCTGACGCTGCTTGTGGGCCAGACGCAGCACATAAGGTTCGTCTCGATGGGATCGACGCTTCTGAGTCCCACCATGCGTTTGGAACGAAGTCCAAGCAGGCACTGGGCGACAAGGTCTTCGGAAAGCCGGTGCGAGTCACCAACAAAGGACCGGATCGTTACGGACGCACGCTGGGCGTCGTGTGGGTCGGAGACCGCAACATCAATCTGGAGATGGTCAAGGACGGCTTGGCGTGGCACTACAAGCAGTTCTCGAAGGACAAGACTCTCGCAGATGCCGAACTGGATGACCGACGTGTTCGCTCTGCTGCCTGCGTGGATTGATGCGTTGTAGCCCCAGGTGTTGGGCCAGAGTCTCTCAGATAACCTCGCCACAAGATCAAATGGAGAAACTCAGAGAGCCCAGTCGGCACACAGAACTTCCGCCTGTTCCAGGACCAAACGAGTTGCCTCGGCCTGTAGATCCGGTGGGTAACCGTGCTTGCGAAGGATACGGCGGACAATCACACGTATCTGGGCTCTGGCTGACTCTCTGACGGTCCAATCGACAGTGGCACTGCGACGGACACTCGTGACGAGTTCGGCTGCGAGAACCTTAAGTTCGTCAATACCCATGATCTGGACGGCGCTGTCGTTGACGGCCAGGGCATCGTAGAAGGCAAGCTCGTCATCATTGAGTCCGAGGTTCTCGCCACGCTGTGAAGCGTCACGCATCTGTTTGGCGAGCTGGATCAGTTCTTCGATGATCTCGTGAGTCGCGATGGCCCGGTTGTGGTAGGCCAGCAACGTGCGATGGAGCAGCTCTGAGAAGGCTCGGGACTGCACCACGTTACGTTTGGCTCGCGTCTTGAGTTCGTCCTTCAACAGCTTTGCCAGCAGCTCTGCGGCGACATTCTTGTGCTTGAGACCTTGAACTTCGGATAGGAACTCGTCGGACAAGATCGAGATGTCTGGCTTCTTCAGACCGGCAGCCGAGAAGACGTCGATGACTTCGTCTTCGGCAACGATGGCCTTAGCGACCAACTGTCGAATGGCATGGTCGAGGTCTTCCTCGGGTCTGGCTGTGACTGCTGCTGACTTGGCGAGTGCCACACGCACGTGCTGGAAGAATGCGATGTCGTCTCGGATGCCAATTGCTTCCTCATGTGAGGCACACAGGGCAAATGCGCGTGACAAGTCATTCACAATCCTAACGAACCGTGTCTTCCCGTCCTCCTGCTGGAGAACGTGTTCCTGAGCAGCGGGTAAGAGTTGCAGTCGTTGTGTCGAGGTTCCAGATTCCCAGATCGACCAATCGAACCCATGCATGAGATCGCAGCAGTTCTCGTACTTCTCCAGCAACACGGCCACTGCGTGTGCCGTATCAATGCTGGGGCTTCCTTGGCCGCCGCTCGCGGTATAGGTCGCCAAGGCAGCCTTGAGCTGGTCTGCCAGTCCCAGGTAGTCAACGACCAGCCCGCCGTTCTTATCCCGGAAGACGCGGTTCACGCGGGCGATGGCCTGCATCAGTCCGTGTCCACGCATCGGTTTGTCGACGTACATGGTACTAAGGCACGGAGCATCAAATCCGGTCAACCACATGTCGCGGACGATCACGATGCGGAACGGATCACTCGGATCTTTGAATCTGGTGGCCAAGGCTTTGCGTCGCGGCTTGTTGCGAATGTGCTGCTGCCAGTCTGGGGTATCACTGGCGGAGCCCGTCATCACGATCTTCACAACCGACTTCTTGCTGCGTTCGGCTTCCTCAGCGTCGTCCGGGGCACCGGCCCAGTCGGGTCGCAAGCGGATCAATTCGTTGTAGAGATCCACACAGATGCGGCGACTCATGCACACGATCATGGCTTTGCCGTCGATCGCGGCACTGCGACGTTCGAAGTGGTGAATCAGATCCTCAGCGATCAGTTGCAAGCGGTTCTCATTTCCGACCAGGGCTTCGAGCGCGGCCCACTTGGATTTGAGTTTTTCTTTTCGTTCGACCTCTTCACCTTCCGTGATCTCTTCAAACTCCGCGTCAACGGCATCAAGGGCGGACGCGTTCAGAGACAGTTTGGCGATCCGACTCTCGTAGTAGATGGGGACAGTGGCGCCATCTCTGACAGCACGCTGGATGTCATAGATCGACACATAGTTTCCAAACACCGCCCTTGTGTTGGCATCATTGGTTTCGATCGGTGTGCCGGTGAAACCGATGAAGGACGCGTTGGGCAACGCATCTCGCATGTTGCGGGCCAGCCCGTCGATCAGGTCGTACTGACTCCGATGTGCTTCATCAGCCACCACCACGATGTTCCGACGATCGGACAGCAGCGGCATGCGCTCGCCCTTACCTTCCGGCAAGAACTTTTGGATGGTCGTGAAGACCACGCCACCGCTGCGAACCTTCAACAACTGACGGAGCTGCTCGCGATCCTCGGCTTGAACGGGTTTCTGACGTAGAAGCTCGTAGCAGCGCTGGAATTGACCAAAGAGCTGATCGTCGAGGTCGTTGCGATCCGTCAGCACCACCAACGTCGGGTTATTCATCTCAGGATGCAGCACCACGGCCCCGGCGTAGAAGAGCATGGAATAACTCTTGCCCGAGCCCTGCGTGTGCCAGACGACGCCACAGCGACGATCACCGTCCGCCCTTGATGCAGTGACTGTCGAAGCCACTGCCTTCTGCACGGCATGGAACTGATGGTAACCAGCGATGATCTTGTGAACTCGATCGTTGTCCGTGTCTTCTTCGAACGTGACGAAGTGTTTAATGAGCTGGAGGAAGCGAGCTTTCTCAAACACCCCACGGACTAGAACTTCAAGCTCCAGGACGGTGGCCGGTGCGTCCAGCTCACCCTCAATGGTCCGCCAGACCTTGAACCATTCTTTATTGGCCGTGAGAGATCCGATCCGGGCACTCAGGCCGTCTGAGACGATCAGCAGCTCATTGAAGTGGAACAGTGACGGAATCTGTTGCTTGTACGTCTGAAGCTGGTTCCACGCGGTCCAGATGGTGGCTTCTTCATCGCCTGCGTTCTTGAGTTCGATGATTGCCAACGGCAAGCCATTCACGAACACAAGCATGTCGGGACGGCGATTGTTCGGACCTTCGATGATTGTGAATTGATTGAGTGCCATCCAATCGTTCTGGTCCGGCTGATCGAAGTCCATGAGTCGCACGCGGTCGCCACCGATGCTGCCATCGGGCCTGCGGAACTCCACCTCCACGCCATCACGCAGCATCTCATGGAACTTGCGGTTGATCCCGACCAGCGACGGTGATTCCGGTCGCATGACTTTCCGAAACGCTTCTTCGCGTCCCTCGTGCGGAATCTTGGGATTCAACCGATCAATTGCATCTCGCAATCGACCGACCAACACCACATCCCCGAAGGACGTTCTTTCAGCCCTCGGTTCACTCGGAGCCAAGTCGGGACCATGAGCGACGGCATAACCCAGCTCGCCAAACCATGAGAGCGCGGCTTCTTCGACGTGGGATTCGTAGATTGCCATTGCTCAGTCACAGGATGTGGAGAGGGATTACGGGAACGAGAACCGCCAGAGAGTCGAAAACGTGACGGCCAACCCATCCATTGGTCAAGTGTGAGCTATGCGGGTTAGCGAATGAGTCGCTTCTGCCAAGCCACTTAACACTCAGGTTGGCTCATCTGCGACACCCGCCCCCGATGCGTCCACCAACGCCTTGATTCGTTGCGAGAAGGCCGTATGCAGGGCGTCCAGTTTGGTCACCAGCCAGTTGAAGTACTCGGGCCATTGGTCTCGTTGCGTGAGATCTACAGATCGACGTAAGTACGCTTTGCAGGATCGAACATCGTCCTTTGCGGTCCAGATCAACACTTCTCCTAACTCGGACTCGATCTGGGCTTTCATGTTCTCCAACTGAGAGAAGTACGCTCGTGAGTTCTCCACGGAGACCACCATCTCCGCGCGAATCTCGTGGCCCACAAAGTTTCGAGCGACCGAGTCCTTCATGGAGCACACCGCGGAGAGTGCGAACCCTGCTCGGCCGATCGCAATCCCCATCCAGTTTGACGGGTAGGGCTTCTGAGGCTTGATCCGCTTCGCGTGCTCCAGGGCGTAGTCGCGGAATCCCGTCCAGAAGTCCAATTGCAGCCGACGATTGTCTGTCAATTCCGTCGTCTCAATCCGATGAGCCGCTTCGGAAACGGTCTGCGTCCACCCGTTCGGCTGGCAGACGACGTTGAACTTCGGTGCCACCGGAGAATCGCCGATGCGCCAAAGTTCGATCTCCAGTCCGAAGAAGTTGAAGCGACCATCAGTAATCGAATTCAGCCAGTCGAGTGCCGCCCGATGTTCCTCTGTGAAGCGCTGAGCAATCCAGACGATAGTTACCGCCTTCAGACCTGCGGCGTATGTCATCAGTTGGCCGAGATGCGTGTGATCGGTCCGTTCGAGCTGATTCTCGATCAACACCCAGGCGTCGTTTTGTGCGTCTTTGCAGAGGATGTCAGCCCGAAACGGCCCCACGTCTTTCTCTTGGGCTTCCACTTCTAAATCAATGCTGATCGCTTCACCCAGGATCGCGATGTTCTCAGCCTGAGCGAGCCACGGAGTGAAGTCTCCGGATTCGCTAGCCCAGATCGACCGAATGTCGGTCACTTTTTCCAGGCGACCGAGCTTCTGAACGATAGCTGTCATCAATGCTTCCGTAACAACGAGGCTGTGAACGATGGCTAACTACGCCTGCGGGGCTTGCAGAGCACGAATCAGCTCAGCGGCTAATTCTTCGTCCAAGCTGTTCTCAAAGCGTCCGGTGGCGGCGTTAATGCCCAAGTCAGCTAAGACCTTGGGTGGCACTTCGGTCGGCTTGAGGATGGCAAGCTTCACGCGCACCTGAAACGGGAACTTACCTGCCCAGATCTTGGGAACGAGGTTTCGACCGCCATTACTGGTCGCCTGCCAGAGTCCCAGCAGCCCGCCGATCTCATAATGATGCAGGAGAAGATAGTCGCCGGTTTTGATCTCCAACGGCCAGGGTTTGTTGGAGCCGAACAAGCTCTTCTCCATGCAGTCGATGTAGGTAGTGCTGCTGCACTCGAAGATGAAGAGCGCCTGCTTCATGTTTTGCCGATATCTGCTACTACAAAGAATCACCCAGTAGTCATTGCTGAGATG
Source organism: Planctomycetaceae bacterium (assembly GCA_021732995.1). Lineage (GTDB taxonomy): Bacteria > Planctomycetota > Planctomycetia > Planctomycetales > Planctomycetaceae > AM-0621. The sequence continues at coordinate 85,708 of JAKFWA010000131.1, forward strand.
CGTCAACGATGTATGCGCTGTGCTGTTGATCTATAAAACTAACTATGTTTGCAGGATCCGTCGCGGTTATGTCCAACGGTGGTCGTTCAGGCAGCCAACTCACGGACAGCCGCGCTGTCATTCGCCATGTAGTCATCACTTGGGCTTGGCATCATCTAAAGCGTTTGGAGCAATTTTGCGGGGCCCAGCGCCCGCTTTTCCAGGGGCGCTATGGGGCCAACTTGACAGTCCTGGGACATCCTTATCAGCAAGGATGAATTCTTCCGGGGAACATTCGAACTCTTCAAACCATTCTCTCGGGCAGTCGCTAACGACAGCGTTGTGGTAAGATGCTGCCCAGTGGTACTTTGCCAGTACCCTTGGCTCTGCGCTATGTTCTTTTGCATTCTTGGCAACGCACCTGAAGTGCTTGTCAAGCAGATCGATGAAATCTGCGAGATCATCGATACTCCAACTCAGGTAATCAATGAAACGCTCGCCATCAAAGTCGATGCGAGTCAAGTCATTCAAATACTTAATTTCGTCCTCGAGTTGATGATGGTGAGCGCCCAGAAGTTTGGGGAATTGCGACAATAGTTTTACCAGACTCTGGTCTACCAGAATCCGAGGATAACATGCCCGATTGGTCTCCATCTCATATGCATCGACAAGTGCTTGACCAAAAACAATTCCATCTGCGATGTAAAGCTCCCCTGCCGTCAAAGCACCTCTCAAAAAAATCCCATCTTCATAGATTAACAACCCTTGCAGCCATACCAGGTTGAAGAGTTCGTGATAGAGAAGGCCAGTTGGAAATTCTAAGTTGGTTTTGCTGAAAAGATGGACGGACCTGACTACGCTGTCGGAGAATGCGATTGTGCTGATTTCGTACATCTTTTCGAGTTCATCGTCGGGCGTAGCTTCGCGCCGCAGCTTACGAAGCACCGAGTTGATGAATTCAGCGTCGCGATTGGCAACGATGTCGCGAAATCCTAGAACGTCGAAGAACGTGGTAAGTGTATACTGATATTGAGCTTCATTGTTGGCAGTCATGGGTGGTTCCTATTTGCTACTCGACCACGCGAATCTCGCCCGACAGCAGTTTTGGGAGTAGAGCGTCGCGGATGGCCGCTAGCTTGCGTGACTCTCGACGATTCTCGCGTACCCGTTTGAGAACGGAATCAATTGGATTGAACAGCGGCGGCAGTGCGTCCCTTGGCGGGAATACGGCACGAGCTTCGGATATCTTTCCCAGTGCTAAGTTCGCTTGAACCGCATGCACGATGTCCTGATGCAAAGTCGCCTGAAAATCCGGTTGCCGCATTACCATGAATAAGAACGATGGCGGTACGGCGGCGGGGTCTGGTCGCACGATCGCCATAGCTTGATTCGTATTGGCCGGAAGTATTTCTCGCTCCACATACGCAACTCGACCAATCGTTCCGGCATTTGTGTAGAGGATGTCATTCTCTTCCAGGATAGATCGCTTTGACTTTCCCAGGTGGATGGATTCAGGGATGAACTCCACTTTGTCCATCATGACCTCACCATCGTCTGTTACGGCATTTACGCGAAGCATCGGAATCAACGGATCGTCGGCGGGTGCCGCTTGGATGGCTTCGCTACGCGGCGTGTCGCCTTTAGTCACTCTAAACGTCACATCCGCAATCGACTGGATACTCCATCCCTTTGGGATCTTGCCGAGTTCGGAGTCCTCGAAGCTGTCGGGGAAGAGGGCGGCGGTGGTGGGGTCGA